>JALSTM010000205.1 GCA_026983715.1 Desulfobacterales bacterium | reverse complement strand
ACGCAATTTTCTGGCTGATTATACCACTTCTTCTGTTTCTTGCAGTGAGGCTGTACAGGAAAAAAGGACTCGTCAGGCAGCTACATGTAAGAAAAGGTGAAAAAGGAAAACGAAGAATTTCTGTTCAAGGAAGAGATTCAGAACTTTACTCCGTGGTAGAAATTTTGAAACAGATGGGATACGAAAGACAGCCCTGGGAAAGTATGAAAGGATGGATAGAAAAGATTAGTAAGTCCCCTACCCTCGAAAAAAGAAATGGTAACCTCAAAGAAATATTGGAATTACATTACCGCTACAGATTCGACCCGAAAGGCCTAAAGAAAAAAGAAAGGGAAAAACTTAAAATCCTGGTCAAAGACTGGAAAGAAAGGATAAGAGACAAGTAAAAAAAATAGACAGACATTAAAACTCGCACTTTTAACCCTCCTTTCCAGTCCTCGAGATGGCCTATCGCCAGCCCTCGTGAGTTTAACGATTCTGCATTTATACTGTTCATCCTTTATCCTTACTTTTGGTTGCGGCTTCGCTGCCTTAGCTTTCTGCTATTTGCGTGTGTTTTCTTCTACCTTCTTCACAGCGGGTTCGTTGTCGAAAAATATCTTATCATAGATATCTGTACCATAGCTGGTCGGTAAGGGTTTACCCTCTATCAGTTTAAAAGTTCTGGTGCCTCCGGCTTTTCTTTCCGCGCGCAAAAATAGAACGTTTTCATGGTCCAAGAAACTTTTCGTGAACTCGTATAAATGCGTTACGAAAACTACCTTGATCTGCCTTTCTACCAAGGCTCCCACTACTTGCCGGGCAATTTCCGATCCTTCATGCTCGTTGGTTGCCGCAAACGATTCGTTGAATAAAACCATCATGTCAGGGGTCAAAAGATCCACAATAGTACTCATGCGTTCCAACTCTTCATCCAGCTTTCCGCTTCTCATGGAAACATCCTCTTCTCGCCTGTAGTGGACAAAGATACCTTTACACAGGTTGGCCAGAAATGATTCGGCAGGAACGAAGATACCGCACTGCATCATCAGTTGTGCCACTCCAACGCTCCTTAGAAAAGTGGACTTTCCACCCTGGTTAGCACCAGTTACAATGATCAAGTCCTTTCCATTGGCTGATACATCGTTTCCCACCACCTTCTTCCTCATTGCTAGAGCCAAAACAGGATCATAAAGTTCCCGGCAATAAAACCGACGTTCGTTGGCTGGTGCCGGTACCGGAAACGTTATAGGTTCTTTCATCTGTTTAAGGGTCGAAGCTAAGTTCAAGCAACCTATATAAAAGGCCAGTTCCAATTTCAGGACATTGAAAAAGCTTTCCACGTGCTCTGCAGCCTGGGCCACGGCATTGGCGACCTTATTGAGGCTTCTGTCTCTCAGCTCACCCAGAGCCTTCGCACCCTGGTCGTCACGAGGGGGCAGTTTGTAAGAATAGACCCGGGATCGTCTGCGAATGAACCTTTCCATCCAATTCCGGCCATGCTCACGGGGTTTGCGAAGAATATAATTCGCACCTTCATTTCCATTTCCAAGCTCTGCGCTCACCAGAACGCCGTTACGGAATTCAAGAACCTTGAGATGATGAGCTACCTCGGCCAGGTATGAATCGTCCAGTTCCTCCTGAATCATTGAGAAAAAGCGACGGAATCCTTTCGACTCAAACTGGCCTGCATGAGTATCGGCAATGCTTCTCAATTTTTCAAGCAAGCCCAGGTATACTTCCAGCATCCCCCTGCTACTGCTCAGTATACTGCTCGGATACTTGAGGCCAAAAATTCCCAGCCACTGTTTTCGTTTGCCCTCCCTGGCTAGGATCGGAATCTGGTAAATTCTCCTTATAACTTCAGCGTTTCTCAAACAGTCCTTAAGTATCTCCTGGCGGTAGCGGATTTCTTCAATGCTCGCCAATCCCGACAACATTACGCGTTTTACCGTGTTGAACACAAAAACATCACCCTGAGCCATAGCGTCAAAAAGAGTGTCCAGTTCCAGGTCGCGCACCAGGTCCTTGCTGAGAGGCGGAAGTGATTTCTCAGGGTCGAAGTCCCTATCGGGGTAAAGCAGGTAAACCTTCATGGCTGGATGCGCTCCTTTATCTGCTCGTAGGTCAAGCAGTGCTTTTGTGCCACAGAAAGGGCATAAGTTAAACCGTCTGCACGCTTTCTAACTATCTTGAAAGTTCGGATCATCGGGTTACTAGGATCAACTGTACTGACCATACTGACTGTTTTTTCACTCAAACGCGATAACTCGTCAATAAAAGTTACCCACACGCAGAGGACATCCATGGAAATAATACGACTCATAATTTCCTTACTCAGGAAAATGGCATCCTCAAGGGTTGTGGAAGAAAAGATTTCATTCAAAATAATAACGCTGGATTGAGTGGCATGGGTGACTATTGAGTGAATGCGTAGAAGGTCATCTTGGAGCTTGCCACGGAGACTCCGAATGTCCTCCTCTTGTTCAAAGTGGGTAAAAATGCGATCGGGGATAAAAAGGCGAGCTTCATTTCCTGCAACTGGACAACCCAGACTAGCCAGGTAGTGAAGCTGACCGAACATCCTGGCAAAGGTGGTTTTGCCCCCCTGGTTGGGACCTGAAACCACAATGACTCGCTCTGCGCCCTTCAACGAGAAATCATTGCAAACGACCGACCTATCAGAGGAAAGGAAGGAATTGGCCAACGCCACGTCGAAAGCCCCTCGTACGGTTTCCTCGCGGCACGTGGTGCTCACTTCAGGATAGCAAAATGGCAGCCCTTTTTGTCTTAATCCTTCAATGAATTCCAGGTAAGCCACGTAAAATTGAACTTCTCTGTCGAAGTTGTTAATTGTTTCATCCATGAACTGACTATACCTGGTACAAAATTGGTCAAGGGTGGCAAAGGGTTCAGGAAAGAGCCAGGAAACAAACTCTAGAATTTTTGCCTCAATATGATTCATACCGGTCCTCACCGGTAGATTCACCAGGTAGTTTTTGACGGCACCTTGTCTGAACTTATCAAATACCTTCTCAATTTCTAAACTGTAGTCTGTTTCCTCTTTGAGCTCTCGCACGCTAAACTTGCCACTTCTTATAACTAAGCAATACTTAACACTTTTCAATTCCCCCTTTACCCTTTCTGCTTCCCTTTTTAAAGATTGGAATTCTAGTGAGCGAACGTAGCCTAGCAAATACTTCCTGAACGCAAGAAGCCCTCGCGAACACTGGTTTCCACGGTTCAGGCTGTCCACCAACTCGACCACGGCTCCGCAATAGACCAACACGGCTTCCAGAAACCAGCCCTTTTTGTGATAATCGAAGTCTAGATCCTCGGTAAGGGCGAGATACCGGCGTACTGTTGCCATTTTATTAGCAAAGGATTTAATGCCTGCTATCAACATGGCATCTTCCAGATCCTTCATAACCTCCTGCCTGTAGCGGATAGTATCGATATCGTGCAAAGATAAGTAAAAAAAAGGCTTTAGATTGTATTCCTTCTTGGGGGCTGTGATGGCGTCGACTACCTGGTCGAGATTAAGATCACTGAAAAAAGCAGGTTCTTCTGCTCTATCTTGAGGTCTCCTCGATTGATAAAATAAAATGCTTCGAAATGCCATGACAATAACTCCTCACACATACACCCTATGCCCGAAAAGCCCCAACGGAAACGCGCACTACGTAACGTGTTTTTCTGTCCTGTGAATGTGTACACGGTACTAAAACGGCAGTCTCTGGTCGGGAAAAGTTATCTTCATCAGTCGACATAAGCTTCTTTGCAGTTCCAGAGAATAAATGTTTAAGGCATTGAGATTGTGGCAATGTAAAATCTACTTGTTTGCTAAGCATTTTCTCGCCTCAAAAAAGAAAAGCCCCCACGGAGATAACACTTCCGTAGAGGCCATTAGCCAATTGGCAGTTACAAGGCGAGCCTCATCGCCCGGTCTCAAATACTAGCATTACGAACGTAGTATTGCAACAACTCAATGCCTGGTGGGAAAGTTTACATATTTCTGTAAAAAAGGAACATCAATGGGAACTTGACGTTGTGGCACGCGCTAGTTCTTACTTTAAATTTCCCTGAAAATGGACTGCATCATTAGCCACTAAATGAGGATTTCTCTAAGATCCTTTCAAAAATTTTTGAAGAAATGGTCTCTTTAATCTGTATAAAACAATTGACACAGGGAAATTTATATCAAGGAGGTTTTAACATGTGCAGATATGTTGACCGACTCTTTGACGATGTTTACGATGCTGACCTCAACGAAACCGAAGACTTTTGGGTTTCCAGGCTCTCTGACTACTATTCAAAACATGGTCATCTGAGCAACAGGCAACTCGAAGTACTAAGAGACATCCACTCACGGTGCTCCACCCGCTACGATGAAGACGACGATTACTGGTACTAGCGAAGCGGGGGAGATTCCCGGGGAAGAAGGTAAAGCAAATTGATAAGTTGGCCTAGTTTCAAGATTCATACGGAGAAAAACAATGACTAAAAAGGCACTTGTCCTGATACCGTGCTGTAAGAGAAAAAACGCATCTTCAAAAGATGGTGACTTCGTCACTCCCATAGCGGGGCTTGAAGATCGCAGGGAGGAGTTAAAAAAACTGGTAATGAGTACACATGAACTTGCCAGCAAGCCGGAAAACATCCTTGGAATCCTGGGCGATAAGGGCAACGCAGTGATGGCTTGCCATTTATACACCGGTTGGTTCTACGGTGTGACAGGTCATCTTCTCGAAGAGATTGCAACAACTAATAGGTTTCCTCAAATATCGATCCTTATAGTTTCTGCTTTTTACGGTCTTGTAAGGCTCAATGAAGGAATCAAGATCTATGAACTTGAAATGTCCTCCAGGTTATATGGCAGAGGAACCGTTTACAGCTTCTGGCGCAAGGCTGAACTCTGGCGCTATTTAAATTTATACGTTGATGAAAACGATATCGAATACATATGGAGTCTCCTTCCCAGTTCCATGCCCAGGTTTCCTTATCACCAGGTGTTTTCCGAATTTTGGAAGGGGGCACCACGTACGGGATTAAAGTGCTTTCATGTGCGTATTCCGGGCGCAGGGAGCAATACCGGATACATGAGAGCAACATGGCTAAGGAAGGTGCTAGAAGAAGAACCCGACTTTTTATTGGGAAAAAACTTGTCAAACCCTGGACAATCGTGGATTGAGGATTGCGTGTTTCCTCCGTAGAATCGATATCACCGCTATATCTAGCGGATCGATTTTTATCAAACATTTGCTACATTAAGGTACAAGGAGGAGTAAAGATGGCGGTGCTACAATCTGTTACTTTCAACGTAACGAAAAGAAGCCGACGATTGATGACCCCGAGAGGCAATATCTACATTGAGTGTGACACGGACAAGGGCCGAATTGCGGTATGGGGTAGCAGCTTCAACCAGGCTAACATCGTGAAAATCGAAAATGCTGCCCTCCCATGTAAGCTCATTTCGGATAAGTATGTTAATCCGTCGTGGAATCAACATACCTACTGGATACCGGAGACGGCTGTAGTTCGGGTGGAATAACCTAAGTGCGGAAAGTAAAGATGTGGTAGGTAATTTGTGCGTTAACAACGTAACTTTCTTTCTGTAAAATTGGACTATTTGAAAAAGAAGCAGGCCATAGCTTATCCTTCCTGACGAAAAAAACCTTAAATGGAAAGGAGATCAGCATGGCCTGCAACAATGAAGATAAATAATAAGCGACGTATTGAAACTGGTTGTTGAGCGTTGCTTTGATGGGATAAGAGCAAGGGAGGATTTACTTTAAGGGTTGTGTAGTCAAATATTAGGGAACTCCGCATCCCCCCTTTGGGGGGACGGAAGAGCGGCCAAAAACGAAGGTCACTCAAAGCCTATTGATCTTGATGGCACAAAGCTTGCGAAATAGTATACCTGATTTGTGGCTGTAAGAAAGAGTTATTTTTAGTGTAACCCCACAGCCTGGGTTACAACCACCAGCTTTGAGCCCACTGTCAAGACTGACCGGAGTAAATATTACTCCAACAGAAAGGTTAAGTAAATTTTACAGAAAAATTCTTGCACTATCAAAGCTAGTTGTGCCAATCTCTTGCTTGCGTTATTTGATAATATCTCCGATAAGGGTAAAAAAAATGATATAAACAGCTAATATTATCAGCATGCTTAAAAAGAGTCTCTTGTACCTGTTCTGATACTGGGACATTTTTTTATCAAGGAGAATCTCAGAGCTGAATAATTTGCAGTCTTGCTTGATAAGCGATAATAAAACACGAGGAGATGTCACCAGACCAAAGTCGATGTGACGTCCGGTAAAGAGTTTGTTAAAAACTGGGGTATGCTTAGTTCTTAAGTATTCTAATATTTTTTGCCTGGTTTTTAGCGTCTTGTACAATGTTATACAGAAGGCAAGTAATATCAGGTTAAAAGTGGCGATTATAAGTATTTCATTTCTGTCCACGACATTCCTTTTTAGAGCACTTTCTATGTGACCAAAGAATCTTGCATTTGCTGAAAATGTTGGTCGTAAACCCCCATTTACCTCTACCACCCCCGGTTAAAATATTCAGTCCAGTTTTTCCTACATCCCATGCTATTCCTGCACCCGCCCCATAGCCAGCCCCAATTCCCCATGAAAATCCACCTCTCTCTAAGTCGCAAATAGACCGGACACCCCATAGATGGGAGGTTTGAACACCTACCAAGAATCCCGAACCTGAGGCTAGACCTGCCCCGTAACATCTAATAAAACCAAAATTACCTCTATCATCACTAACGAAAAGAATAGAACCCGAACCTGCTATGCCAGGCAGTATATTACCACCAAAAGCAAAAATTGCACCTAGCCCGTATCCACCAACATATAGAGCATAAAAATCCATTTTCATTGTTGAGCAATTACCACCGTATTTATAGTTCTCAGAACTGCTAAGAAGTTCAGTAACCATAAGATCCGTTTTGAATCTTTTAGTTAAATTAGGTAACAATGAATATACAGGATCAACCCTCAAATACCTCCCAATCCCCGGCTCATAATACCTGAAGTAGTTGTAGTGCAAGCCTGTTTCTGGATCAAGGTACTGCCCGGGAAAGCGGAAAGGGTTGGTGACGGTGTCGATGGTGATACTGGCTTCACCAAAGGGCCTGTAGTTTGCTGACCAGACGATAGTGCCGGATTGATCGGTTATTCGCTGAGGAGTTCCGAGATGATCATTGTGGAAGTAATAGTATTCATCGTGAGGGCAGTCGGTTCTTCCAAGCTCTGAAGCAAGGATGCTGAGATCATCTGAATCTACCACTCCATCTCCGTTTATGTTTGCTGCACACGGGGATGCGGGTAAACATCGCTCCGGTTAAAATCTGACACTAAGGTTGCGAGATCACTCCCGTCTATATCGTTATCTTTGTCCAAGTCGGCTAGGCACCTTTTTGATACAACCATCGCTACACGAGAACGACCAATGTATATGTAATCTCTCACAATCTCAGATCCGATCGTTTCTTCCGATATGATGTTTCCAAGTTGGCCATAGTAGAAAATGGTTGTTTTGCCATCGGCTATTTTTACTATCCTCTGCCCGAAGGCATTATAGGTATATTCTCCAAGAATTGATCCGTTTTCCGATGCCTTGATAAGCCGGTTATTCTGGTTGTACGTGAAAGTCCTGGTTCCCATGGAAGTTGTGTTGCCATTGCTATCGTAGCTGGAAGTAAAAGAGTTAGAACCTGTGACCCGGGGGAGCTTGTTTGTGCCGGTAAAGTATGAGTGGGTATCTCTTGTGCTGAGGTTCCCATTTTTGCGTCTGCTATAACCACTGCGCCTTCAGCTTGACGGGGTTTTTTATTCATCATTACTTTTTGACAAGCAGTATAAGTCTTATACCACCGTATAAAAAGTAGCTACCCACAAGAATAAACGTAAGCTTTGACAGAGTCTGGCTAAGTGGAATGATTGCGCCTACTATAACTCCTCCCAAGCCCGATAGCGTTATTACTCCACCCATAATAACCGTGGGACGTTTGCGATTTCTCAAGGAAAAGAAGGACAGAATACCAAAAACAAGTACTGCAAAGATTCTAAGTAACTTTAAATAGGCACTTTCCCCCGAGTAATAGAAGGAGTATCCCATTTTCAACAAGAGTGTAAACCAGAAGGTCCCCAGGATGAAAGCCTTTCTTTTTACTAGATAGATAGGATTCATATTGATTCATCCCTTTTCATTTCACACGCATTAACCCGGAGAAGGCCTCATACTCAGCCTGAACCCACTCATAATTTCTAGGGGCTCGAACATCTTCTCAGTATAGGAATTTTCTTGTTGACCTGCTAGGAAAGTAATCCCCCAGTTCTTTCTTATAATGCCTTAGCGCTTCCTCTTCATTGAACCTGTACATGTCAATGAGCGCATCAAGCAAAGAATAGCTTTCAGCCAAATCTTTCCAGTGTCTCTTTATCTTTATACAACGAACGAACCTTTCTCTTGCCCTCCTTTTGCAATGAATAATATTGAAGCACTTGCTCCCACTCTTCAGTTCCCGACATCTGGAAATTAATTTTTTGTACATCTCTAAGCAACTTAACATCCCATACTGATACATTCCCATAAATCTGAATTGCATTGACTTCTTAAAGCTGTGGGCCTGGAATGGAGTAATCAACACATCAGGCAAGTCAAGGATATTGTATTTTCTCAGGCCGCGTAGATCACTCCAAAGTAAAGGGTTATTTTTCACATAAATGTAAGGGTTCAGATCCTTGAGCAGACCTACCGGATCAACCCTCAAATACCTCCCAATCCCAGGATCATAATACCTGAAGCAGTTGTAGTGTAGGCCTGTTTCCGGATCAAGGTACTGTCCGGGGAAGCGGAAGGGGTTGGTGATGGTTTCAGTGGTGATGTCAACTTCACCAAAGGGCTTGTAATTTGCTGACCAGACGATAGTGCCGGATTGATCGGTTGTTCGCTGAGGAGTTCCGAGATGATCATTGTGGAAGTAATAATATTCATCGTGAGGGCAGTCGGTTCTTCCAAGCTCTGAAGCAAGGATGCTGAGATCATCTGAGTTTACCGCCCTATCTCCGTTTACATCTCCCGGGCACGGGGATGCGGGTGAACAATCGCCCTGGTCAAAGTCGGAAGCTAAGGTTGCGAGATCGCTTCCGTCTACATCACTATCTTTGTCCAAATCGGCTAAGCACCTTTTTGATACAACCATCGCTATTCGAGAACGACCAATGTATATGTAATCTCTCACGGTTTCAGAACCGGTGGTTTCCTCCGATATGATGTTTCCACGTTGGTCATAGTGGAAAATGGTTCTTTTCCCATCGGCTATTTTTACTACCCTCTGCCCGAAGGCGTTATAGGTATATTCTCCAAAAATTGATCCGTTCCCCGATGCCTTGATGAGCCGATTGTTCTGATTGTATGTGAAAGTCCTGGTTCCCATGGAAGTTGTGTTGCCATTTTGGTCGTAGCTGAAAGTAAAAGAGTTAGAACCTGTGACCTGGGCGAGCTTGTTTG
>JALSTM010000204.1 GCA_026983715.1 Desulfobacterales bacterium | reverse complement strand
TCTGGCAGCATGCTTATTAATCTACAGGAACAGGATCCTGCTACCCGGGACGTTGTTTGAGGCTCTCGTCGAATCCTTCGCCTACTTGGCCGGGGCGATGACTGCAATATGCAAACTTTTTTCATAGGGAAACTCTTACAACTCCGGATTTTTAGAACTAGGAATTAATTAAACACAGTTCAAAATGCGTAATTCCGGCCGAAGCGGAGAATTAGAATCCACATCCATACAGACTAATTTCATAGTTCCATTTAAGGAGGAAAAAATGACACGAGAAAGAAAATTCACTTTAGTATCAATCATAATGTTTTTTTCTCTGCTCTTAGTACCCATGGGAGTATTTTCCAAAACCATTCATTCCTTGCCGGGGAAAGACACCAAATCACTTTCTGTTACTGTTTACAACCAGGGAAGAATACTGGTAAACGAAGTTAGAGAAATTACCCTTGACAGTGGTCCAAAGCCCTTTGAGTTGGTATTTGAGGGTGTACCCACAAGCATCGACCCGACTACCTTGCAGATCAGGTCGTCATCTCCTGCATTTACAATTCTTGACCAAAATTACGAATACGACCTCATTAATACTCAGAACCTGCTGAACAAGTTCGTCGGAAAAGAGGTTGAAATCCTGATCCCAGATCCCAAGGGATCAGAAAAAGGGGCCAAGGTATTAAAGAAAGGGATACTCATAGCAAACAATGACAGGCCTATTTTTAAAATCGATAACCGGATCTACCTTGGTTCATATTCCAGCATAATGCTTGCGGGAATACCTGAAAATCTGCGCGCCCGCCCAACCCTGGTGTGGCTAGTAAAAAACAAGGGGCCCGTGAAACAGGAAATAGACGTAACATATCTTGCCCGCAACTGTTCATGGAAGGCAGATTACGTTCTGAAGGTGGCCAGAGACAACACAAGGGCGGATCTATCCGGCTGGGTCACCATAGATAATAAAACCGGGAAAACTTTTGAAAATGCAAACCTCAAGCTCGTGGCAGGAAAACTTCACCAGGTTACCCCGGCAATTTACGAGAAGAGAATGTCAAAAGCTTACTTAGCCGCTCCTAGGGCAGAATCAGGCATGAAAGAGGAAAGTTTTTTCGAATACCATCTGTACTCTCTCCCAAGGAAGGTGACCGTCAGAAACAACCAGACCAAACAGATAAGCTTACTCCAGGCACGGGGAATAAAGGTAAACCGGATACTCGTAGCAAAAAACAACTCCCCGGGACTTTACTACAGTTCCTACATGGGACCCAGCATAAAAAGCCATCCGGAAATATTCATCGAGTTTAAGAATTCCAAGGAAAATGGCCTTGGTATTCCACTTCCAAAAGGGATAGTCCGAGCTTACCAGGAATCTTCCGACGGAAGTAACCTTTTCATAGGAGAAGACAGCATTGACCATACTCCAAAGAATGAAAAAGTAAGCCTGAAAATGGGTGAAGCATTTGATATCACAATAGAAAGAAAACAGTTGAGCTTTGAGAGACTGGGAAAACGATCCGTTGAAAACGAATGGGAAATCCGGATTAGAAACGCGAAAGAAAAACCGGACAAGGTCACCCTTGAAGAATTCGTACCCGGCGAGTGGAAACTTGAATCCAATAAGGCCGGTTTCAAGAAGATTTCTGCCAACTGGATGAAAACGGAAGTGACTATACCGGCAAATGGTGAAAAAGTGGTTACGTATAGAGTTAGGATTAAGTATTAATTTCTGCCATGGCTACAAGTGCGTGTTCGGTAAAAATGAATACTGAACTTCAAAAGATAGCCCGAGAGTACTTCGAATACATGGCAAGGTCATTTCCCGTGATGTGCGCCAGCGACGAATTCGATTTCATGCCGAGATCCGAAACGGCAGATAGGTACTACGACAGGCTGGATAACCTTGACGTATCATCGATCTTGGAACACATTGCCCAGTTTGAACAGTTTCTTCGCGGTTTTCAAACCCTTGAATCTATAAACCTTCAGACTGATGAAAAAATAGATCTTGAACTCTTAAAATGCAATGTTATGGGGGCATTAATAGAGTTCAAACACGCAAAATCAT
>JALSTM010000203.1 GCA_026983715.1 Desulfobacterales bacterium | reverse complement strand
GCATTTTACAGATATGATGGGTAACAAAATGCTGCCGTAAATATTACAACCGGTATACGATACTTTGAAGGCGATATCCTAAAATGGATGCGGGGAAAGGGGAGGGGCAAACGTCCCTCGTTACTGAGGCTTAGTCAAAAACCAAGTCGGAAGGCCGGCACCCTGACTGGACCAGGGGCATGCTCGATCCGGCATCGAGCAGGAAATTAGAAACCATTACTTAATCATCTCAATAATGGGCCTGGGGTCCCAAAAGAGTTGTCTTTAACTGGTCCGTTTTGGTACATTTAAGGCGAGACAAAATGGTTTTATTTTCCAGCGAGCTTAGATATCAACTACAAGGAATATTCACATGCATAGAGTGGCAATAACGGGTATTGGGGTTTTTTCACCAATTGGTAATAACGTAAAAGAAGTATTACAATCCCTTCAAGAAGGAAGGTCGGGGATCGTGTCTATAGATAAACTCGGTCTCGCTCCACCTTCACATTTTCTTTCCACAAAGATTAAGGATTTCTTGACAAAGGCGAGGCAGCATGCCGAAACCAAAAAACTCGAGTCAACGGAAATTGAAAGTCTTTTCCGATTTTTGCATGAATACCTTGAGCGGGAATACCTTGCAAAAATAAAGAGCCCAAGGGTCAGATACGTGGGTATGGTAAAGAATTTCAGTCCCGAGAAGTACATCTCAGTCAAGGACGCGAGAAAAACGGATCGATTTCAGCAATTTGCTCTGGCGGCAAGTGAGGTTGCCAAGGAAGACGCAGGGCTTGGGCCTGAAATAACCAGCTTTTACCCATCTGAGCGTATAGGCGTGGTGGCGGGAAGTAGCATGGGGGGAATGATCACCTGGGAAGAAACTTACCTTCGCTTTTTAAGCCAGGGAATAAAAAGGGTGAGCCCGTATCTCATGACAAAGCTCCCTGTGGATATGGCGGCAGGAGAAATCTCCAGGGTGCAAGGGACAAACGGTCCTATTGAATGCCCCGTTGCAGCATGTGCTACCGGAGCCCTGGTTGCAGGAAGGGCGTACGAAATGATTAAACGTGGCACATTGGATGTTGTTTTTGCCACTGCATCAGAAGCAAGTCTTTCTCATCTCGGGCTCTCTGGTTTTGAAGTAACTAGGGCACTTTCCACCAAAGAGTATGAATCACCTCCGAAGGCTTCTAGGCCCTTCGATCGGGAGCGAAGTGGCTTTATCATGGCAGAAGGCGGCACATGCCTTCTCATGGAAAACCTGGAAAAAGCGAGCAAAAGGGGTGCCAGAATTTATGCAGAGGTTATCGGTTTTGGAAATTTTGCAGATGCTTATCATCCGACTCAACCCAATCCCGACGGGAAGTACGCAGCTACTGCAATAAGGTACGCATTGAAAGATGGCAGGCTAAACCTCGATGACGTTGATTACATAAACGCACACGGTACTTCAACACCCATGAATGACAAGATTGAAACAAAAGCCATCAAGCTGGTATTCGGACAAGATCTTGCGAATAGGATTCCGGTGAGTTCCACAAAGTCTCTTTCCGGTCACCTCATGGGTGCCGCAGGGTTGCTAGAAGTTGCAGTATGTGCCCTCGCCTTGAAATACCAATTCTTACCACCCACTGTTAACTACGAGTACCCTGATCCAGAGTGTGATCTCGCCGATTATGTCCCAAATGAGGCAAGGGAGGCTAACATTCACGTTGCATTATCCAACTCCTTCGGTTTTGGGGGAAGAGACGCAGTGGTTGCTTTGAAAAAGTTCGAGTAGTTAACACAATCTCATCCCCCACGGTTAAAACCGTGGGTTAAAGCCTAATGTTAACCGGGTGATGAGGAAGGTAGCCCACGGTTTCAACTGTGGGTATAAATGGCATGCCTAACCAAAGTACCGATTCATTGGTTTCTCTCTTGCTTTGATTAGTTCGCATTTTTTCTTCTCAGGATTTACCGACAGGCAAGACCTACTCCCTCTGGACACGGACGTAAGTATCTGTGAGGCTCCTTAACACCCCTCAAATTCCTTTCCACATTTATAGTTCACTGTGCTCAAGATAATTACATAGTATTTGACATTACCCGGTATATCTCCTATAAGTTTCGAGATACACAAATTTAATTTTTCCCGCCGGTAACAAATTATCTCAAGGGACTTTGTATTTTGAAAAGCTGAAGTTGAAACGAAGGAGGAAACTCAAAAATGGAAAAGGTCGTTATCGCAAGTGCAGCTAGAACTGCAGTGGGAAGTTTTGGACGTAGCCTCAAAGATGTCCCTGCAGTGCAACTGGGAATTGTTGCTACAAGGGAAGCTCTGGCTAGAGCAAAAGTCAATCCTGAAGATGTTGACGAGGTAATACTCGGGAATGTTCTCCAGGCGGGTCTTGGTCAAAATACCGCTAGGCAGGTTCTCATCGGTTCCGGAATTCCTAAGGAAGTTCCGGCTTTTACCATAAACAAGGTATGCGCCTCCGGGCTGAAATCCGTTTTCCTCGGAGCACAGGCAATTATGACAGGTGACGCAGACATAGTTGTTACGGGCGGAATAGAAAACATGAGCAGAGCCCCGTATTATTTAAACCGGGCCCGGTGGGGAATAAGGATGGGGCATGACGATTTTGTTGACGGAATGGTATTTGATGGCCTGTGGGATATTTTCAATAACTACCACATGGGGATAACCGCAGAAAATATAGCTGAAAAGTTTAATATCAGCAGGGAAGAACAGGACCAGTTTGCTTTTGAAAGCCAGCAAAAAGCTGAGGCTGCCATTAAAGGTGGCAGATTTAAAGAAGAGATTGTTCCGGTTGAGGTACCCCAACGGAAAGGAGACCCGATTATATTCGACACTGATGAACACCCTCGTTTCGGGACCACCCTTGAAGCCCTGGCAAGGCTTAAGCCGGCTTTCAAAAAAGATGGCACTGTAACGGCAGGAAACGCTTCCGGGATAAATGACGGGGCAGCAGTGGTAGTTTTGATGAGTCAAAGCAAGGCAGAGGAACTTGGTTTAACTCCCCTTGCAACCATAAGGTCTTACGCTTCGGCCGGTGTTGATCCTGCAATTATGGGTACCGGTCCCATCCCTGCCAGCAAAAAGGCTCTTAAAAAGGCAAATCTGACTGTTGATGATCTCGAACTCATTGAAGCTAACGAAGCTTTTGCAGCCCAGGCTATTAGCGTCAATAGGGAGATGAAATGGGATCTGAATAAAGTAAACGTAAACGGGGGTGCTATAGCCCTCGGACATCCGATAGGTGCATCAGGAGCAAGGATTTTAACTACACTACTTTACGAGATGAAGCGAAGAGACTGCAAAATTGGTCTGGCGACACTTTGCATTGGCGGTGGTCAAGGGGCAGCTATAATAGTGGAACGCTAAAAGATACGGAGGTTGGCACTATGGAATATCAAAACATCCTGTTTGAAAAAAAGGACAACGGAGTGGCAATAGTTACCTTTAATCGACCCAAGGCATTGAATGCTCTAAACCGGGCGACCCTGGAAGAATTGGCTGACGTTGTAGAAAATATTAAGAAAAGCGACGATGTGAGGGTTTTAATTCTTACCGGGGCGGGTGAAAAGGCATTCGTGGCAGGAGCCGACATCAAAGAATTTCAAAGCATGTCACCTCTTGCGGCAAAGAGATTTTCAGAACTGGGACAAAGAATATTTTTCGAACTCGAAGAACTTCCAATTCCTGTTATAGCTTGCGTGAACGGGTTCGCGCTGGGCGGAGGATGCGAGCTTGCGATGAGCTGTGATTTTATTTATGCCTCGGATAATGCCCGATTTGGACAACCCGAGATTAACCTCGGAATCATCCCGGGTTTTGGCGGCACTCAACGTCTTTCCCGACTTGTGGGAAGAGCAAGAGCGCTGGAACTCTGCCTGACCGGAGACATGATAGATGCTCAAGCAGCCCTCGAAATAGGCCTCGTAAACCAGGTTATACCCCAGCAACAACTCATGGAAGCAACCCTCGAAGTAGCCAATCTGCTCGCTAGCAAAAGCCGGGCTGCATTGAGGAGTATCAAACAAGTTATCCACAAGGGGCTTGGAGTAGACCTCAGACATGGCTGTGCAATGGAAGTAGATGCTTTTGCCGTTGCTTTCTCCAGCGATGATGCAAAAGAAGGGGTTGCAGCATTTATTGAAAAAAGACAACCTAAGTTCTCGGGCTCTCTCGATAACTAGCTGATTTCATACGAATTGCGATAAGGAGGAAAGATGAATTTCGAACTCACAGAAGAGCAAAAGATGGTTAAAGAAATGGCTGCGCGGTTTGCGGAGCAGGAAATTAAACCGGTTGCAGCTGAGCTTGACAGAACTCACAAACATCCTGAAGAAATCTGTAAAAAGATGGGCGAACTTAAGCTCATGGGAATCACTATTCCGGAGGAATACGGCGGTGGAGGCATGGA
Organism: Desulfobacterales bacterium; assembly: GCA_026983715.1. Lineage (GTDB taxonomy): Bacteria > Desulfobacterota > Syntrophobacteria > B119-G9 > B119-G9 > B119-G9. The sequence continues at coordinate 37,689 of JALSTM010000203.1, read as the reverse complement.
CTATGTTAGCTACGTGGTGGCGCTTATAGAGATCTCTAAGGCTTGTGCCTCCTGTGGCGTTATTATGAGCGTGTGCAACAGCTTGTACAATTTCCCCGTTTATGCCTTTGGAACCGAAGAACAGAAGAAAAAATACCTCACTCCCGTGGCCAGTGGAGAAGCCCTCGGATGTTACGGACTTACCGAGGCAGGCGCAGGTTCAGACCCTGCCAGAATGCGTACCACCGCGGTGCTCGACGGCAACGAATGGGTTCTAAACGGGGTAAAAAAGTTTATAACCAACGGAAACGTCGCAGACTATTGTGTTTTGGCGGCAGTTACCGACAAAGAAAAGGGCTACAAGGGTATCAGTTCCTTTATTGTTGATCTGAAAAATACCAAGGGTTTCAGTGTAGGAACTATTGAAGAGAAGTTGGGTATTAACGCCTCCGGAACCGCTGAACTGGTCTTTGAAGATGCAAGAATCCCTAAAGAAAATCTGCTCGGAAAACCGGGAGAAGGATTCAAACAGATGCTAACTACCTTGGATGGTGGTAGGATAGGTATTGCTGCCCAGGCCATAGGTATCGGCAGGGCTACCCTTGAAGAGGCCATAGAATATTCAAAAACCAGGGAACAGTTTGGAAGACCCATTTCGTCCTTCCAGTCAATCCAATGGAAGCTGGCTGACATGGCCACCAAGTTAGATGCGGCGGAACTTCTGGCCTTGAGAGCAGCATGGTTGGAAGACAACGGTCGAGGTTATGAAAAGGAGGCTGCCATGGCAAAACTCTTTGCATCCGACACTGCCATGTGGGCAGCAGTGGAAGGTGTTCAGATCCTGGGTGGATATGGTTACTGTAAGGACTACCCCATGGAAAGGCACATGAGGGATGCTAAAATTACGCAGATTTACGAAGGAACAAACGAAATCATGCGTATTGTTATATCTAGAAATATACTTAAGCAAAGATAAATAACGGTCACTGCCCGGGGCATTGCAATACCCTTGCGATTCTCCGGGCTGTTTTTTATTGTACCATCTGAACCATGCCCTTAATTCATTTTGTCGAAACCAAGGAAGCCGAAAAAAATAAGTGCCTTTGCTACTGGGTTGGAAGATTTTATACCCAGGGCAAAAAGATCCAGATAATTGTATCTGAACACCTGGAAGCCCAGAACCTAGACCACCTTTTATGGGTCTTTAATCAGCGAAGTTTCATCCCTCATGAAATTGGGTGCCCTGAAAAGCCGAATCCGCTAACACCAGTTTACATCGCCTCCGAAGAGAAGAAAATTCCAGGTTTTAACGTTTTGGTTATGAGTAGAGAATGCCCGCTTGAATTCGTAGAATTTTTCGAAGAAAGCGTTAATTTCGTATACATGGACAACCAAGAAAACAGGAACTGGTGCAGAAATTACTGGATAGAAGCAAAAAAGAGAGGATTTAATTTGAAGCATCACCCATATAAGCCCTTGGGACAACTAAAGATATAGAATGTGGAATCGCATAAAGAACTTCTTTCACAGGATAGGAGCAACCGTTGCAATATTTCTAATGTGGCGGCGGATTAAGCGGGAACCTCATCAGGCGCCCTTTTGGGAATTACAAACGGAACTATATTTGATCAAGGGCGATGTAAAAAAAGCCAGAAATACAATAGAGACTGCTCTCAAGATGTTTCCTGATAATGAGCGATTGCTGGTAAAGTTAAGGCGAGTTGAAGAATATGAAGGTAAAGTGCCTCGGTGATTTCTGTGGCTCTGTTCTGAACTATTCAGGACAAAAGAAAAACCGATGAATCGGTTCTGTGATTAACATCGGCGTTACTGCTAACAGTTAAAAACCGGGGGTTACTGGGTGATGGCCCCGGCCATAAGGAGGGTAGCCCACGGATTCATCCGTGGGTACAAATAGATAGCTAACGCAGAACTGATTCATCGGTTTTCCCGAATCACCTGACGGCAACTTCGCAAAGCAATGAAAGGCTTAGAACTGTTCTCTTCCCACCCGTTCAACTGATCCCTAGCTGTGTGCTTCCAAAACAATTGAACTTTTGATTAATTACTCAAATACCCCACGGCCACCTGCACGTTATCCCTACCCCCTGACCTAGTCAGGGGCAGAATCGATCCGGAGTCCTGTCTATATATAGGTAGATTCCGGCTCTCCGCTTCACTTCGGCCGGAATAACGGATTTTTAATTGCTCTCATTCTACTTATTTAACTGATTGCTACCTGAATCCGTGACGGAATTTTGTGACTGATTGTTGGCTACGCAGCCACGGTGGATTCCTCTTCACCTTGTCAAGCAATCTTTTTCCGCCCTGCGGGTCGTCCACCTGCACGGCACCTGTGGCGTCATCGCCCGCCGGACATAGCCAACTTATAGTACCTCGGGCTCTTCCTAGTATCTGCGGCTCAGGTGGACGATTACGGATCCAGTTGCTAGCTCTAAAAATCCGAATTTATCAGGGTTTCCTTAAATTCCTCTTCCACAGCTTCCAGTTCCAGGGCAGTTTCTTCCCACTTGGCAGTGTATTTTTCAATTTCTGCTTTCGTTCTAAGGTACTTCTGATGTAATTCGCGGAAAATATCCGGCTTTTCATAAGTTTCTTGCAAAGCCAGTTGTCTGGCCAGATCATCCAATGTTTCATTTAATCTGTCCAGCTTACTCTCAACCCTCCCCAGCTCATCCATAAGGGGCTTTTTCTTTTTATACAGCCGGTTTCTCCGTTCAGCTTCCAGCCTTTTCTGTTCTTTCCTATCTATGCGCCTTACACGATTAGATAATTGCCTGTTCTTCTCCCCACCGTCTTTGACTTTTTTCAGCCTCTTTCTCCAAAGGGTGTCATAGTCCGAGTAATTACCGGGAAACAGCTCAGCTAGGCCATCATGCACAACCAACACTTTGTTTGCCACCTTGTTAATGAGGTGCCTGTCATGAGTTATCAAGCAGATCGTCCCCTGATAGTTAAGCAGCGCTTCCTCTAGAACATCCCTGGAAGGAATATCAAGGTGATTGGTAGGTTCATCTAGGAGCAGAAGGTTTGGTCGGAGAAGTAACAATTTGCATAAGCTTAACCTGCTTTGCTCCCCACCACTAAGCACCTTAACCAGTTTAAATACTTCATCATCGCGGAAAAGAAAGGCTCCAAGTAAAGATCGAACAACACCACTTGGAATATCTTCTGCTATCTGCGAGACTTCCTGAAGGACAGTATTCTCAGGATTTAAGTTTTCCAACTGGTGCTGTGAATAGTATCCAATCTTTACCCCTGGTGATACCTTTCTTTCTCCCTCGTCAATCGTTATCTCCCCGGCTATTATTTTGAGCAAGGTACTTTTGCCGGCTCCGTTGGGCCCGATAAAGGCAATCCTGTCGCCTCGATCTATTGTAAAATTGAGATTATTGAAGAGGGTTTTCCCCCCGAATCGCTTGGAAATGTTGGTCAGAGAAACCAGGGTTTGGGGCCCACGGTCCGGAGCTGGCAGTTCGAAATGAATGGTTCCGGTTTCTCTAGGTAATTCTATCTTCGGCATGTTTTCTAGTATTTTAAGCCTGCTCTGAACCTGGCGAGCCCTGTCTTTTCGGCTTCTGTTTCTCGCTATAAACTCTTCTATCTGGCGAATTCGCGCCTGTTGGGTCTTGTATTCCGAAAGCAGGTGATTAATTCTTTCTTTCTTTTTTTCTATGTAGAAATCGTAATTCCCTTCAAGAATATATAAAGATCCATTTTCCAGCTCAAATATCCTTTTAGTCACGTTGTTCAGAAAGACCCTATCGTGGGAGATAAGAATAAACGCCGAAGGAAAACTTGCAAGGTAATTTTCGAACCACAGGAGAGACTCCATATCAAGGTGATTCGTTGGTTCATCTAGAAGGAGACAATCGGGTTCAGCCAGTAGAATTCTGGCCAACGCCACCCGCATTATCCATCCTCCGCTTAGGTTTTCCACGGGGAATTCCAGCTTCTCGTCATCAAATCCCAAACCCGCAAGTATCTTTAGGGCTCGGGCCTCAAGGTCATAACCGCCCAACCTCTCGAATTCTTCCAATAGGTGGCTTTGTCGGCTGGCCAAGGCCATGGCTTCGCTTTCAGGAATCAACTTAGATAGCCCCCTGTCTATTTCTTCCAGTTCCTCCTCAATTTCCTTGAGATCTGCCGAAACATCGAGCACCTGCTGGAGAACCGTTTTACCCTTCAGCTCCAAGATATCCTGCGGAAGGTAGCCAATTCTCGTGTGCTTGTTTATGGATATGGTACCGCTATCCGGGGCTTCTTTCCTTAAGATCAAACGGAAAATAGTTGTCTTTCCTGCTCCGTTGATACCAACTAGTCCAACTCTGTCATCCGGGCGCAAATGGAAACTGACATTTTTTAAAATATCGACTTTACCAATACTCTTGGTAACATCGGAAAAAGAAATCATTTTTCATCTCTCCGACTGAGACTATCCAGCAGTGTTTTTGCCTCGCTCTCATCCACATCGTACCAGTTTGCGTAAGCGTCTGCCACGGCAAATACAGGTAACCTGCTTACGTGGGGACAGATTATCCTGTCAACTTCCCCTTCTAGGCGCCTGTAAGCACTCATGGACGATGTGGGAACTGCCACTGTGATTTTTCTAGCCCTCTGTTGCCTCGCCGAGCGAACCGCTGCTAGCATTGTAAAACCTGATGCCAAACCATCATCAACCAAGACCACGCTTCGATCTTCCAAGGACTCCGGTTCCGCCCACTTACCGAAATATTGCTGCCTCTTTCGAATGCTCTCAAAAGCCTTTTTCCGCTGCAATTCAATCTGTTCTTCCGTTAATCCGTAATGGTTCACCAGTTTTTCATTCAACAAAACAAAACCGTCAGAAGTCAGGGCGCCAAAACCTGCCTCAGGGTTGTCAGGTAGTTGGAGTTTTCTGACTATGGTTAAATAAAGCGGGAGATCGAGTTTCTTTGCGATCGGTACCGCGACAGGCACGCCACCATTTGCTATTGCAAGAATAACCATATCGGTCGTTCTTAAATCCTTCAGCCTCTCTGCTAGTACCTTTCCCGCGTGTAACCTGTCTCGATAGATTGGCTCAGGAGGTTCATAAAAAACCATATCACCGCCCCTTTTAGGAAAATTATTTTGGGGTGACCAAGGTTTAAGCAGGGGTAATTCCTTCTTTTACACCCATTGATTCCTACTTCCACACAATATTTAGCAAAAAATTATGCAAAAGTCGCTTGAATATTGACTTTTTTCTGGCCATCTGTAAACTGATGAAGTATATAAGTGCATTAGCGTTCAGGACGTTGCGCTTGATAATGGTTGGGGCACTTAAAATGAAGAGTTGGCTAAAAACTCACTTTGCGTATCTGCCGAGTCGGAATTCGTTTATAATCATAGCAGCAGACGTAGTTCTTATTGCAACGGCATATATCGGTGCATTCCTTTTAAGACTCAATTTTGACATAAACTATCCTTCTGTTCTCTACTCAATCAAACATACCATCTTCCTTGTAATCCTAATTAAGATGTTTCTCTTTTATTTCTTTAACATGTACCGCGGAATGTGGCGTTACACAGGGATTGTAGACCTGATAAATTTGCTCAAAGCCGCTACTATTTCCTCCTTGTTGATAACCTTTGCCATTTTCCAGATGAGGGTCTTCTCTCCACGTTCCATTGTAATAATTGATTGGTGCTTGACCGTTATCTTAATAGGTGGCCTGCGTCTCTTTATCAGATGGTACTACTGGCACAGTTCTTTAAACGGAGATCGTAGCTCTAGCACCTGGTCTCAATTATTCAGTAGCATCAAGAGAAACCCGAGGGCTAAGAAACTCCTCATTGTAGGTGCAGGGGATGCAGGTGAAAGAATACTTAGAGGAATCAGGGTAAATTCTAAAATGAACTACGAGCCCATAGGATTCCTCGATGACGACCCCAGAAAGGTAAAGAAACTGCTCCATGGAATCCCTGTTTTAGGAGATACAACCGTTCTTCCAGAAGTGGCCCTCAGATATGATGTTGACGAAGTACTTATCGCCATACCGTTTGCTACTCACAAAAAGATGCGCCAGATAGTGGAAGATTGCAAGAAAGCCGGGGTTGATTTTAAAATAGTTCCCACTTTAACCGAAATTATTGATGGTAAAATTTCTATAAATAGTGTCAGAGAGGTAGCCTACCGAGATCTGCTCGGCAGGGAACCGGTGAAACTTGACGAAAAACGGATAGTTAATACCCTTGTTGGCAAAAGTATATTGGTTACTGGAGCAGCAGGCTCAATCGGATCGGAACTTTGTAGACAGATCGCAAGATTTAAACCCGAAAGATTGGTACTTTACGAACGGGCTGAAAGCCCTCTTTATGACCTCGAATTGGAACTAAAACACCACTTTCCTGATTTACTAACCATACCGGTACTCGGTGACGTTCAGAATACCGAAGAATTATTCAAAACCTTCAGTTCGTATCACCCTCACGTGGTCTTCCATGCCGCTGCATACAAACATGTACCCATGATGGAAAGGCACCCATGGGAAGCGGTGAAGAATAACATAGGTGGCACCAGGAATCTTTTGCAGATAAGTGATCGCTTTCGAATCGAGAGGTTCGTTCTCGTTTCGACGGACAAAGCGGTAAACCCTTCAAGTGTAATGGGAGCAACAAAGAAGGTTGCGGAGCAGTTGGTTCAACTGTACGCATCTAGGACGAAAAGCAGAACTAAGTATATGGTTGTCCGCTTCGGTAATGTTCTGGGAAGCGTAGGAAGTGTTGTGCCTCTTTTCAGGAAACAGATCAGGCAGGGAGGTCCCGTTACAGTTACCCATCCAGAGATAACCAGGTATTTCATGTCAATACCTGAAGCATGTCAGTTAATTTTACAGGCCGGTGCGATGGGTAGTGGTGGCGAGATATTTGTTCTAAACATGGGAAAACCGATAAAGATCCTGGATATTGCCGAAGACGTTATTCGGTTGAGCGGCTTTGAGCCTTACGAGGACATAGAAATTGAATTTATAGGACTTCGCCCGGGAGAGAAACTACATGAAGAACTTGTGGGTAGTGACGAAGAAGTAATAGTCTCAGATCACGAAAAAATTTTCGTAATCAAGGGTAACGGCCAAAAACTGGAAACTATGGAGGAAGAAATCGACAAAATACTGGCCGTGTGCAGTCTCCAGGATGCAGGGAGAATTAGAGAACACCTCAAAAGGCTCACTTTTTTCACTTACAAACCTGACATATCTCTTGTTACTGAAAACGGACCAGAGGAAGATAAAGATTACAAAGTAGCCAACTAATCGAGCACAATAGTCCTAAGCCGTTAACTTTTCACAAAGCCTGAAAGTTTTTTCTGGTTGCTATTTGGAAACCAAATGAAAAGTTAATTCCACCCCATCCTTACCAAGTGCTTTACTCTTCGCTTAAACCGACCCCCAGATCCTTTATAATTTCGTGGAAGAGTGGGTGGTCCCCCTTAATTTCCGGTCGTCCCTTGCCAGTTTCAATAGCGTTACAGGCCGCCCCCAGGGCTTTTTTTACCTCTTCATTCTGTTCAACGTACCTACGGTAAACTTTCTTAACTGCTTCCTTGGCAAGGTAAATCGGTAGGGGATCTAGCCTGCACCTATTCTGATGATAAGCCATCACATCATCACGCCACTCAATACGGTGTGCTAATGTATAAGGAGCAACCGTCCTGAGCACTTCAAGGTCAACCAGGTCCTTTTCTAGCAACCATGCGAGGGCCCGGGCATAGCTCTTCATGGAAACAGGAAATCGGTTCGAGATACAGTTCTTTGTTTCCCTGCAGAGGTAACCTGAGAAATGGCACGCTTCATCGCAAACTTCGTTTGACCGTTTCTGGCCGTACTGGTTGCAGAAACAAAGTTCAGCAATCAGGAACCTGGAATAGGCATTTGCATCAATATCAAAATCGATACCGCTAATTGTCTCCACCAATTGTTGTCTTTCAACCCTGTTAGGTAACTTAAGCCCATACCTGTCGCGAATATATGTTTCAAATTCGTCGCAGTTTTGATCAATCCCCGCAATTTTTTCATGGTATGGAAGTCTTTGTCTCAGTATTGTTTGAAGGTTTTCCTCACATCCGGAATGTCTGAGTATATCGTTTTTTTGATCTATTCCTGTTATGGAAAAGGCCAGGTTTGGACCGGGATGTTTGGACTCGACCATAATATCGAACCTGTCAAGTAAGGGGGCAATAATAGTACCAGTTCCTCTGTCCTGATAATTAGCAGTGGCAAAGAGGCAGTGTTCTGCGTTTAGTATCATTTCATTTAGGTATTCCCAGTGTCCCCGATCAATGCCATCCAGAATAAGACTTTGTTTTGTTTCCGGAAGCCTGTTAATTTCATCCACGATTTTTACCGGCAGTTGAGCAAAATTGGTCCACACAACTTCTTCACGCCCAACATTCAGCATAGCAAGATCAGGCCTGCCGACTATTTTCTCTTCCGTTTGCTCCGGATGCCCTCCGAGGGTTCCGGACCAAATGGTTCCAAGGGGCAAACGATATACCAGGGAGCTTATGTACTCAGCGGCAGTGGTTTTACCGAGCCCCGGTTCACCAATGATAATTGCTTTCCCTTGAACAAGAGCCGTCAATAGCGCGAAAAGCAGGGTGGAATTAAGCGGTTCACCGTGCACGATGATATCAGGTCGACTAAAATAGAGATATTCAGAAACAAACTGGTATATCGCTCTGCCATCTTCCGGTGAAAAAGGTGACCTGCTTGCAGCCAATTAGGACCCTCCTATGAGAAGTTAAAAGATCAGCTTTCAAAGTCTCTTAAATGTTACTTCATTGACGAAAATAATACAAAATAAAAAAGGCTGAGAGCTATCTCTCAACCTTGCCATCGTCGTGGAGGCGGCAACCGGATTCGAACCGGTGAATAACGGTTTTGCAGACCGCTGCCTTACCACTTGGCTATGCCGCCTTGTTTGTTTCTTTATTATCACTAGATAGAATTTAAGTCAAGATGGTTTATAGTTCCTTTTACCTAAATAACTCACAACACCAGACAAAAACCTTGACTCTCAGATCAAAAATTTTTATTATTACGGTGAACTGTAACAGCGGTTGATAGCTGTGCAGGTTTGATGAGCGGGCATAGCTCAGCTGGTAGAGTACAAGCTTCCCAAGCTTGGTGTCGCGGGTTCGAATCCCGTTGCCCGCTCCAACCAAATGTGAGAAAGAGTATAGAACAAACCTTTCTCGAAAGTTCGGGGAAGGTTTCCCTTTTTGAGGTAGATGCTGGTGGAAGTTGAAATTATTACAACTTCCTGGCCTACTTCGATTAGTGGATTGCTTGGTTGTAATTATTACTATCAGCCATAATTACGCTAGTAAACATTATAATCGCGTCTACTAAAAGAAGTGGGCTGAAGGCTCACTTTTTTTTTACCAGTTGAATCTCTGAAAAACTGGTTTAAGAGACATGGAAGAAGAAAGACGAGAAAAAATAATAAGACTTGTCTGGGAGTTGGTTGAACCGGTAACAGAGGCTGAATCAATTGAATTAATCGAGGTAGAGTACCAAAGAGAGGCAAGGGGTTGGGTACTCCGGCTTTATATCGACCACGAAAAAGGCATAACCATTGCCGATTGCACAAATATTAGCAGACAGGTAAGTGATCTCCTTGACGTGGAAGATATTATACCAAACTCATACACCCTGGAAGTTACTTCACCGGGTATAAATAGACCGATTAGAAGACCTGGTGATTTTAAGAAGTTTCTCGGTCAAGAAGTTCATATCAGGACTAAGGAACCCTACGGTGATCGGCGTAATTTCCGAGGGTATATTGCCGAGTTTTCAGATAACAAAATAACAATCAGATGCAAAGACGAAACAACCCACGAAATAAGCCTGGACAACGTATACAAGGCCAATTTAATAGCTAACTTTGAGCTATAATGAAAAGCAGGAGATTTCATAAGAAATGATTAGTGAACTGAAACGTTTAATTGATCAGGTAAGCAGAGACAAGGGTATTGATCGTAATTTACTGATAACAACCCTGGAAGATGCCATACGCTCGGCTGCAAAAAAGAAGTTTGGCAAAAACCTGGACCTGGAGGTGGCTTTTAACGAAGAGTATGGAGAGATTGAGGCTTTTCAATTTAAAGAGGTTGTAAAAAAAGTCAGAAATCCAGAGACCGAGATATCGCTGGAAGAAGCTAGGAAACTTGATCCTGAGTGCGAATTGAATGACAGCCTCGGCATAAAAATCGACACTAATGTTTTTGGTAGAATTGCTGCACAGGTTGCAAAGCAAATAATTATTCAGAAAATGAAGGATGCCGAGCGAGAAGTTGTCTATGAAGAATTCCATGACAGGAAGGGAGAAATTGTAAATGGAATCGTTCAGCGAGTAGATAAAACCGGCATCCTGGTGAATCTTGGAAGAGCTGAAGCCCTTCTACCACCGAGGGAACAGGTTCCCAGGGAAGTTTACAGGCCTGGTGACAGGATACGCGCGTATATACTCGATGTAAAAAAAGAAAGCAAGGGTCCTCAAATAATCCTTTCAAGGACTCATCCGAACTTCTTGATAGAACTTTTTAAAACGGAAGTCCCTGAAATCGCCGAAGGCATTGTAACGATAAAGAGCGCTTCTCGAGAGCCGGGTAACAGGGCCAAGATTGCGGTTTCTTCGAGTGATCCAGACATTGATCCCGTGGGAGCATGTGTGGGAATGAAGGGAAGCCGCGTCCAAAGCGTCGTCCAGGAATTGCGCGGTGAGAAAATCGACATAATAGAATGGAATGCTGATCCAGCAAAATTCGTGTGCAATGCTCTAGCACCTGCAATCATATCAAGGGTTATTATTGACCAGATGAACAGAGCCATGGAAGTCATCGTTCCCGACGACCAGCTTTCTCTTGCCATAGGCAAGAGAGGTCAGAATGTTCGCCTGGCATCCAAGCTTACCGGCTGGAAAATAGATGTGAAGGGAGAAACTGCTTACCAGCAAACCCAGAAAGAAGATTACAAGCAGCTTCAACAGGTACTGGGGATGAGAAGCAACCTGCTTGATAAAATATTTATGTCCGGGATCACGGCAGTGAAAGATCTCGCTAACATGGAAGTAGAAGAATTGACAGACATGGTTGAAGGTCTTGATGCTGAAGAAGCAAGACTGATTATTGAACGTGCAAAAGAGGTACCTGAAAAAGAAGCTTCGAGCACCGATGAGAAAGAAGCTGAGGATATTTCAGAAACTAGTTCCGAGGGATCACTTGTTGAGCAAGGTGAAATAAAGGGAAGCGAGGAAGAACAGCTGGAAGCGTAGCAAGAGAAGCTCATGGAAAGAAAGGCCAGACATGTACCGCAAAGGACTTGCATCGTATGCAGAGCGAAAAAGGCCAAACGTGATCTCCATAGGATGGTTGTAATAAGTGGTAATATTGAATGGGATAAGTTCAACCGGCTGCCTGGAAGGGGAGCTTACGTATGCAAGCACCCTGATTGTATCAGGGGATTGGAAGCCATGTGGAACTTACAACGTTTCTTCAGAAAAAGTAGTGCAAAACTTGTCAAAGATACCGTAGAACAGATGCAAAAAAACTTAAACCAGGTACATACAACAAAACCACAGGAGTAAAATAATGAAAAACTTTGTATAACGTTTATGTACTGAAGATAAGGATATAGAAACAGGGGGCAATTAATGGCAAAAACGAGAATACATGAATTAGCTAAAGAATTACAAATAACTTCCAAAGAACTGATAGACAAGGTTACTTCTCTAGGCATTTCGGTCAAGAATCATATGAGTACCCTTGAAGACGAAGACGTAGGAAGACTCAAGTCGCTATTTCAGGACAGTTCGAATACGATTATTGAAGAGAAGAGAATTGGCAGGCGCGTTATAAGAAGGCGCAAGATAAAGCTCAGTGAAGAAAAAGCAGAGGAAGAGCCGGCACGTGAAGCGGAGGCGGCAGTAGAAGCAAAACCGGAACCACTACCTGCCGAAGAAACTGTAAAATCGGCGGAAGAGGCCAGGAAAACTGAAGTGCCAGAGGCTGAGGAAGCAAGGGAAATCGAAGAAACCGAGGAAGAAAAGAAGGTTGAGACCAAGGTTGATGCTGAAGTAGCTAAGAAAGTCGAAGAAACCAAAAAGGCTGAAAAGCCTGAAGAAGTAATGGCCCCCGAGGAAAAAGCAGCCAAAGTAACCCCCGAGGAAAAACCTGCTGAAAAGGTTGAAAAAGCAAAGGAAGAGAAAGTAGAAGTTCCAAGGTCCGAAAAACCTTCAGATATAGAGGTACAAGCCAAGAAAATGCTCGAAGTTGAAAAAGCTCCGGAGAAACTAGAGAAAAAGGAAAAAGAGAAAGCTGAGAAGCCCCCTGTTAAGCCTGTGAAAAAGGTTAAAAAAGAAAAGAAAGAAGAAGCAGCAAAAATTATATCTTTGCCTGAAAAGCCTGTCGAATCAGTTGAAAAAGCTAAACCAAAGAAAGAAGCCAAGAAGAAAAAAGCACCTATTGATCTCGAGGAAGCCAGAAAGGCAAGGGTTGCAAAAAAAGAAAAACCACCCGTCCCCGAGAAGAAGGTAGTACCTAGCAAAAAGAAAAAGGGGGTCAAGATTGAGCCCTTTGCCATTCCAGAAGCAAAGCCACGTCCTGAGAGACGTAAGGTTGTGTCAAGAGAAGACCTTTACACTGAAGCGGAACTGAAAACACAGAGGATTCAAAAGTCCAGGAAGAGCGCCAGGGCTGCAAAGGTTGAAAAGGATTACCAGAAACCGGAAATTACTGTTCCCAAGGCCATAAAACGTCGCCTCAAAATTGACGAAGCCATTACAGTTGCCAACCTCGCAAAACGAATGGGCGTCGCTGCATCAGAAGTTATAAAGAAACTGATGGAATTAGGACTAATGGTCAATGTTAACCAGTCCATCGATTTCGACACGGCAACACTGGTAGCCGAAGAGTTTGGATTTGAGGTAGAAAAGGCGGCATTTGAGGAAGAAGAACTGCTCAAAAGCGAACCGGACAAGGAAGAAGATTTAAGGCCAAGACCGCCAGTGGTAACCATTATGGGACACGTCGATCATGGCAAAACATCACTGTTGGATGTCATTAGAGAAAGCAATATAACGGCTCGCGAGGCAGGTGGAATTACTCAGCATATCGGTGCTTACCAGGTCAAGGTTGACGGTGGCGAAGTTACGTTTCTTGACACACCGGGTCATGAAGCTTTTACCTCAATGAGGGCAAGGGGCGCACAGGTAACAGACCTTGTCGTTCTGGTAGTAGCCGCTGACGACGGGGTAATGCAGCAAACCATTGAAGCAATCAACCATGCAAAGGCTGCGAACATACCCATCCTGGTAGCAATTAACAAGATTGACAAACCAAACGCCAATCCCGACAGGGTCAAAAGAGAATTGGCCGAGCACGGGTTAATCCCCGAGGAATGGGGCGGCGATACTACCATGGTAGAAGTTTCGGCAAAGAAAAAAATCGGTATTGATGATCTTCTAGAAATGATACTTCTGCAGGCGGAAATCCTTGAATTAAAGGCCAATCCAAACAAGCCAGCCCGAGGCCGAATAATCGAGGCAAAACTGGACAGGGGACGTGGACCAGTTGCAACGGTTCTCGTGCAGGAGGGGACCTTAAAAATCGGTGATTTCTTTGTTTGCGGTGTTCACCACGGCAAAGTAAGAGCCTTATTTGATAGCAATAGGCAGAGAATACTTAAGGCCACACCGTCAGTGCCTGTGGAAATCCAGGGTATCTCAGGTGTCCCAACTGCTGGGGACGACTTCGCGGTGGTTGCAAGTGAAAAGCAGGCCAAGATGATATCTGAGCACAGGCAACGGAAGCAGCGCGAAACAGAACTTTCACGCACAACGAAGGTCACCCTGGAAAAATTATATGAACGGATCAAGGAAGGTGAAATCAAAGAGCTAAATATTATTTTGAAAACTGACGTTCAAGGTACCCTCGAGGCAATTTCAGACTCGTTGAAAAAGCTGGCCACAGACGAGATTAGGGTAAACATCATTCACAGTGCCACCGGTGGCATTTCAGAAACTGACGTCATGCTGGCATCTGCATCCAATGCGATAATCATAGGCTTCAACGTGAGGGCCGATATGAAAGTGCTTGAAATGGCAGAAAGGGAACAGGTTGATATCAGGTTCTACGATGTCATTTACCAGCTAATCGCCGATGTCAAGGATGCCTTGGAAGGCATGCTGGAACCCGAATACAGGGAAGTGGTGATTGGTAGGGCGGAAGTTCGTCAAACTTTCAATATCCCTAAAATCGGCACCGTTGCCGGTTGTTATGTAGTGGACGGGAAAATAGAACGCGGGAGCCAGGTGCACGTGGTTCGTGACGGAATTGTTGTCTACCAGGGAAAGATTGCATCCCTAAAACGATTCAAGGACGATGTAAAGGAAGTCAAGGCCGGATACGAATGCGGTGTGGGAATTGAGAATTTCAACGATATTAAGGTAAACGACGTATTGGAGGCTTACATACTTGAGGAAATACAGCCTTCCCTAGATAGGGAAAAACCGGAGAACGATAAATAAAATGGATGTCATGGATTTCGAGGACCATTTGCCGAATCGACTTGATGCCACGACAATGACCGTGGGAATTGCCAGGTTGACCCTGCGGTTACCAGGCAACACATCATTGAAGGGTAAAAGAAAAGTCGTGAAGAGTGTTATAGAAAAGGTTCGCCACAAGTTTAGAATTTCAGTGGCAGAAATCGGCGCCCAGGATAAACTCCAAAGGGCCGTTTTTGCCATGGCCGTTGTAGGAAATGATAGCAGAACCATAAACTCGGTGCTTGACAGGGCAATAGATTTTGTTGAATCGATGAATGTTGCAGAATTAGTGGAAGACGAAATAGATCTGTTTGCACTTTGATCAAGCAAGAAAGATAAATGGTAAGTAAAGATGTTTGCGTACAAGCGTGCAGATCGAGTTGGTGATCTGTTGCAAAGGGAAATTTCCGAACTTTTACTCAGGAGGGTTAAAGATCCGCGATTGCATTCGGTTACAATAACCCAGGTCAAGGTAAGTCGGGATTTGCGACATGCTTGGGTCTACTATAATATTTTGAGTGGCGGCCCTACTAAGAATTCCGTTGAAGTGGGTCTGGCAAAAGCACATGGGTTCATCAAGAGGGAACTGGGAAAAAGATTAAGGCTCAGGTACTTGCCAAAGATAGAATTTCTCTGGGATGACTCCCTCGAATATGCGGAACACATTGAGGATCTGTTGAAAAAGATAAAGCATGAAAAAAATGATCGATAAAATTCTTGAGCAAATAGATCGCCACCAAACGTTTCTTGTAACTACCCACGTAAGGCCTGATGGTGATGCCATCGGATCTGTGCTGGCAATGGGTGAAGTCCTGGAACAAAAGGGAAAAGAGGCTGAACTTTACTGCCAGGACGAACTCTTGGAGTGGCAAAAAACTTTGCCGGGGGCAGAAAAGTTAAAGAGCAAATTTCCTGATAATGTCGAGAAATTCCAGGTTGCCATTATCCTGGATTGCGGAGAGTTAAACAGAACCGGGAAAGAGGACAGCAAAATCGAAACAATACCTATTCTGATTAATATTGACCATCATTTAACGGGCAAGCCGTTTACAGAGTTGCGGATGGCAGATACCAGGGTCAGCAGCACCTCGGAGTTACTGTTTGATCTTTTTAGCGCTTTTGACATAACCTGGACCTCTTCAATTTGCACAAATCTTTACGTTGGCATTTTTACCGATACGGGCTCATTCAGGTTTTCAAATACTAACGAGAGATGCCTTGAGATAGCCTCTTACCTGGCAAAACACGGGGTATCACCATCGGAAGTAGCAGAGAAAATTTATAATACCTGCAAGCCTAACAGGTTAAACCTGCTCCACGAAGTTCTTGGTACCCTGGAATTAGATTCAGCTAATACCATAGCCCACATTACTGCCACGAGAGAAATGTTTCAGAAAACTGGAACCACATCCCGAGACACAGAGGATTTCATCAATTTTCCGAGGGCAATCAAAGGTATAAAGATAGCTATATTCTTTCGAGAAGAAGAAAACAGGGTTATAAACGTAAGTTTTCGTTCCGTCGGCAAGATAAATGTTGCGAAGCTTGCCGGAATTTTTGGCGGCGGCGGGCATTACAACGCCGCAGCTTGTAGATTCAAAAATAATAAGATTGGTGTAGTTAAACAAGAAGTCTTGAGAGCGGCAAATGATTTTCTGCACCAAAAACAATAGTAACTTGAATCGCGAGAGTCTTAAAATGACACTGAGCGGGGAGTTGACGAAGAGCCCTGTGTCCGGCGTTCTGGTTATTGACAAGAGCCCGGGTATGAGCTCTTTTGGAGCAGTTTTACAGGTAAAAAAACTCCTAGGAGTAAAGAAGGCCGGCCATACGGGAACTCTTGATCCCTTTGCTACAGGGGTCCTGGTGGTATGTTTGGAACAGGCCACAAGAATTATTCCCTTTTTGGAGGAAACTACAAAGGAATACTGGTTTACAGCAAGATTTGGGGTTGAAACGGACACGTGGGATTCTAGTGGCAAGGTAATATTTGAAACCACCCCTGGAAAAGTAAAACCGGAAAGAATTGAGAGTGTGCTCAAGGAGCTCATGGGAGAGATCGAATTACCCTTGCCAAAGTATTCTGCCGTCAAACTTAACGGAAAAAGGATGTACAAATTGGCAAGAAAAGGCGTAGAATTTGAACCGCCAAAACGCAAATCGACCGTTTTCGAGATTGTAATGATTCATTATAACTGGCCCGAGGTTGCTTTCTTCACAACCTGCAGCAAGGGAACTTATGTTCGAAGTTTGGCGGTGGTAATTGGTGAAAAACTAGGACTTCCCGTGTATGTGAAGGAACTAAGAAGACTTAGAAGCGGATGTTTTACTTTGGATAACGCAGTAACACTGGAAAATGTAAAAAACTTGGTGAAAAAATACGAGGTTTATCCTCGAGTTATCTCCATGAGTGCTGCCCTTGGACACTTGCCTGCAGTAGAGGTGAGTAAAACGGAGAGCAAAATCATCAGATCAGGAGGAGCTCAGAAGGTAAATCTATCCTCAAAAATAACCAAAATTGATAAGGATTCGTGCAAGCATGTACGAATCCTTTGTGGAAAAGATGATCTGGTTGCAATAGCTAAAATCGACAACAGAAGCGGACAATTAAAAATTATTAGGGTGTTTCCGCATTTCAATGCATTGTATGATGTTGATCCTGCGGGAAAAATACGTGAACGATTGCAATAAAATACTTAGAGAAAGAAGGAGGAATGGACAAGTGGTTTTGACCCCTGAACAGAAAAAGTCAATCATCGAAGATTTTCAAATTCATCCCAACGACACTGGTTCACCTGAAGTTCAGGTGGCGCTGTTAACAGAGAGGATAAAGTACCTCACCGAACATTTTAAAGTTCATAAGAAAGATTATCATTCGAGACGAGGTTTGCTCAAGCTGGTTGGTCAAAGGAGACAGCTGTTAAATTACCTGAAAAAGAAAAATTTTGATCGGTACCGAGTACTAATTGAACGCTTGGGCCTGAGACGGTAGGTGTTTAAGCTTTGAACAAATCTAAAAAAACAAATCGTAGAGTACTCGTGAATACCTTGACCAAGGTTTCTCCCAAATTTTTGAAGAAGAGAAATTAAGACCGTACAAGGATATTAGGCATTTGCTTAATAGATAACCATACAATAAAAACTATACTTAGGTGAACAATATGAAAGAAACAGTAAAATGTGATATTGGTGGCAAAGAATTAATTATAGAGGCTGGCCAGATTGCTCGCCAGGCCAGTGGTGCCGTAATCGTAAAGTACGGCGAAACAGTAGTTCTGGTTACGGCCGTCACTGACATAAAAACCAGAGAAGGTATTGACTTTTTACCCCTGTCCGTGGATTACCAGGAAATGAGCTATGCAGCGGGACGAATACCCGGGAGCTTCTTCCGAAGGGAAATAGGACGTCCCAGCGAGAAAGAGACCCTGACATCCCGGTTAATTGACCGCCCGATACGTCCTCTTTTTCCGGATGGCTACCGAAACGAGACCCAGATCATTGCCACGGTACTCTCGGTGGACTCGGAAAATGAGCCCGACGTACTGGCTCTGACGGGAGCATCCGCGGCTCTCCACATTTCACATGCTCCTTTTGCCGGTCCAATTGCCGGGGTGAGGGTTGGACGGGTTAACGGTGAGTTTAAAATTAATCCCACGTTTTCAGACATGGAAACCACGGACATAAACCTAGTTGTGGCAGGGAGCAGAGAAGGGATCGTTATGGTGGAAGGAGGCGCTTCCTTCATATCCGAAGAGGATCTCATCGATGCAATATTTTTCGGTTACGAAGCTATCCTGCCCCTGCTGGATATTCAGGATAAACTCAGGGAAAAACTGGGGAAAGAGAAGGTTGTGATAGAGGAAAGTATCCCCCCAGAAGAACTGGAAGGTGCTATCAGGGAACAGGCTTATGGCGAACTCGATAAAATTATGAGAATTCCCGTTAAGCTTGAAAGATACGCCGAAAAAAGAAGGCTCAAAGAAGAAGTTGTTCAATCACTTCAGGAGAAGGAATTTTTCGACCCTTCAATGGCGGACAAGATACTACACGATATAGAAAAAGAAGTGGTTAGAAAAATGGTCATTGAAGAAAAACGAAGAATTGATGGCCGTGCCTTTGATGAGATTCGCCCCATCAAGTGCGAAGTGGGCTTACTCCCCAGAACTCATGGATCAAGCTTATTTCAACGCGGAGAAACACAGGTAATTGCCATAACTACGCTGGGTTCTTCCGGAGATGAGCAAAAAGTTGAAGCTCTGGCAGGGGAAACATTCAAGTCGTTTATGCTCCACTACAACTTCCCCCCTTATTGCGTGGGAGAAGTAAAAATGCTTCGTGGTCCTAGCCGAAGAGAAATCGGCCACGGTGCATTGGCCGAAAGGGCGTTAAAGCCAGTTGTTCCAAACAGCGAAGAATTTCCTTATACCATCAGGGTGGTTTCCGAGGTCATGGAATCAAATGGGTCTTCTTCCATGGCAACGGTCTGCGGAGGATCCCTTTCACTTATGGATGCAGGAGTCCCCATAAAAAAACAGGTGGCTGGAATTGCTATGGGATTGATGGTTGAAAAAGGTGAAATTGCCATCCTTTCAGACATCCTCGGTGATGAAGATCACCTGGGCGACATGGACTTCAAGGTTACAGGGACGGAAGATGGGATTACGGCCCTCCAGATGGACATAAAGATCTCCGGACTAACCAGGGACATTCTTCAGCGTGCACTGGAACAGGCAAGAAAAGGGCGACTCTTTATCCTGGGCAAAATGAACGAAGTGCTGAGCTCCCCAAGGCCAGAGTTGTCCAAATATGCACCACGTGTGATCACCATGCAAATAAACCCCGAAAAAATAAGGGACGTCATAGGTCCTGGCGGTAAGATGGTAAGGAGCATCATCTCCGAGACAAATACCAAGATAGACATAGAAGATAATGGCAGAATTACGATAATGAGCCCGGATTTGGAGGGCTGCAAAAAGGCCATGGAAATGATAAAGAGAGTGGCTGCTGAGGCGGAAGTTGGCGAAATCTATCTTGCCAAGATTACCCGAATTACGGATTATGGTGCCTTTGCGGAAATACTCCCACATACCGAAGGCCTTATACATATCTCCCAGTTAGAAAACCGTAGAGTTCGAAAAGTATCCGACGTTGTCAAGGAAGGAGATCGGGTTTTGGTAAAAGTGATAGATATCGATAAGGATGGTCGTATTCGATTGAGCCGAAAAGCTGCTTTGGGAGCGCGGAAGGAGGACGCTAAAAATTAGAGGGCCACTGGATTATAAAAAAACAACACTGGACAATGGTATAAGAATCGTTACCGAGAAGATTCCCCACCTCCATTCGGTGTCGGTTGGAATCTGGGTTGATGCGGGTTCCAGGGATGAGGAACCCGATGAGAGCGGTATTACCCATTTTATAGAGCACATGCTTTTCAAGGGCACGTCAAAGAGATCCGCCTTGCAAATTGCCAAGGAATTCGATGCCATAGGCGGTCTCTCCAATGCTTTTACCAGCAAGGAACACACCTGCTTTCATGCAAAGGTTATAGATTACCATCTGCCACTTGTCATTGATATCTTGAGCGATATTTTTCTTCACTCCACTTTCGATGAAAAAGAAATGGACCGCGAAAGGGCCGTAATCCTGCAAGAAATCTGCATGGTTGAAGATACCCCGGATGATTACATCCACATTCTCTTAAGCGAGCACTTCTGGGGGAACCACAGCCTCGCGCGTCCTATTTACGGATACCCAGAAACTGTACAATCTTTCAATAAACCCAAGATACTAAAATATATGCAGAAACATTACCACCCAGGCAGAATTGTCATCGCTGCAGCGGGTAATGTCGAACACGATAAGTTGATAAGCTTGGTGGAGAATTCTTTCGGAAACCAGGCACGAAACCCGAACTCCTACAGAAGAACTAAGCCC
This sequence comes from Desulfobacterales bacterium, assembly GCA_026983715.1. Lineage (GTDB taxonomy): Bacteria > Desulfobacterota > Syntrophobacteria > B119-G9 > B119-G9 > B119-G9. The sequence continues at coordinate 17,184 of JALSTM010000203.1, read as the reverse complement.
AGCCCTCAACCGAATATTTATTGCACTACCAAGGATCTGGAACAAACCCACGTTTGTGTCGCGACTCAAACTTGCTCCCTCAAAGATCATGACCGTTACCTCTGCGGAGTTTTCAATATAATACTCGGTGGGAGTATGAGCAGCAGGCTGTTCCAGGAGGTTCGTGAAAAACGGGGTCTGGCGTATTCCGTCTATTCTTTTGCGTCACTCCATAGCGATACGGGCATGTTGGGAATTTATGCCGGCGTACAAAAAGACAAGCTGAATTCTGCCCTTGAAGCAATACGGGATACGATAACAGAACTTAAAGCTAAACCTGTTAACCACGATGAATTAAAACTTTCAAAGGATCATATAAAAGGTAATATGTATCTGAACGCCGAGAGTTCCGATAGCCGGATGAGCAGATTAGCCAAAAATGAAATACTTTATAACAGGCTTGTGCCCTTCGAAGAGATCGAGGAAAACCTTGAGGCAGTAACCGCTAGACAAATACAGGATTGGGTTAACAGAAGTTTTAATCCCGAAAGTATCGCCCTCGAAATTCTTGGCCCGGTAAATAAAAGTGACATAAAGGTTGATATTAGAGAAGTTTAGGTATAATTATTCCTCAAAGTCTCAAACACCTCCGTCATACAACCTCTACTCTAACCAGTTAGCGTGGAATGAACAGGAATTTACGAGAATCTGTTGAGTTTATCAGGCACCTAATTAATAACGGCGGCCCTGAAGAAAAAGAGTACGATAATCTAACGAGATGCTTCAACAATTTTTACTACGCTATAAAAAGAGGGATTATCGATTACGACGACATTCCCAAGTACTGGACTTCCTTTCGGAAAGTTTTCTTAACCGTCAATACTATGCAGGGATTCGTTGTGCTGAAGCCTCACGGTTACGCCGGGGATTTTGAGATTATCGATAGGATTTATCAAAAATGGTGTTCCCCAGACAAAGGTCTCACAAAGTGGGACCTGTATTTTCACGAGCGGGCAGCCGTCAAAGCAGTTAGAAACAGGAAAAAGTACTTTATCAATACCATGAGCAAACTTGCCAAAGAAAAGAACGGTGCTTTATCCATATTGAACGTGGGTAGTGGTTCAGGACGCGACATGAAAGAGCTCTTCGAGAGCCTTGATGAATCCAATATTTCGATAGATTGTGTTGATATTGATAAAAAGGCTATTCAATACGCCCTGAAATTAAACAAAAAAAACGCTACGAAACTAAACTTTATACACAAGAACATTCTAAGGTTTAATCCCCAAAAACGCTATGACGTTATTTGGTCTGCAGGTGTCTTTGATTACTTGAGCGATAAAGTTTTTCTTTACCTGCTAAAACGATTTCAAAAATGGATCAAAAAGAGAGGCTACATAATTCTTGGCAATTTTTCACTCAAAAATCCAACAAGGCCTTACATGGAATTCGGACATTGGTTTTTAATTCACAGATCCGCTGAAATGCTTGTCGATTTAGCAACAAAAGCGAACCTTTCATATCGTCAAATAGCTGTTGAAAGCGAACCGCAAGGCGTAAATCTTTTCCTCAAGATAAAATTTTAGGTTTCATTGATTGAAATCTTGTTGTATTTTGACTCCTAACTGATGTTTACATTATTTTTTTATGTTTCAACACGGGGATCTAGAAGAGTGGGTTTAAGAATTCAGGTACTCGCAAGCGGCTCCAAGGGAAACTCAATATGGATATGCAGTGAGAAAACTCAGATCCTCGTTGATGCAGGTCTTTCCGGAGTAGAGATTACCAAGAGACTAAAGGAGTCTGGTGGGAACCCGAAAAAACTCGAAGCAATTCTCGTATCCCACGAGCATCGTGACCACGTAAGCTCCGTTGGTGTCTTGAGCAGGAGATACGATTTACCGGTATTGGTTAACCAGGGAACCTTGGATTCCCTTCCGCCAAAAATCGCTCCTCTCTCCCAGGTTCTTTTGTTTAAAACCGGATCAACCTTCGAGTTCGGAGACCTCTGCATTCATCCCTTTTCAATTCCTCACGACGCATCAGATCCGGTAGGTTTTATAATAAGCGAGAACAACAGCAGCGTGGGGATTTGTACAGACCTAGGAATGGCCACCAAGCTTGTCGTTAACTATCTTAAATCTTGCAAAGCTCTTATACTTGAATCGAACCACGATCCCGATTTACTGATAAACGGGCCATATCCATGGGAATTAAAAAAGAGAATAAGGAGCAAACACGGTCACCTCTCAAATATCGATGCGGTTAAGCTAACAGAACTGGTATATCACAGAAACTTAAAACACCTGATCTTGGCTCATTTAAGTGAAACCAACAACCATCCTGAGATCGTGGGAACCCTGTTTAACCGGGCACGGGAGCAGAACGAATGGGAAAATTTGAACATCGAAGTCTCCGAGCAAAAGTGTCCATGCAATCCCGTTATCGTTTAAGGCTTTAAAACAAAAACAAGAAAGCCCTTTTACCATTAAGATACCACCCAGGCTTAAGTGGCCTAGAAGTTTCCGCATCACAACCTTGCTTGCAGACGGATCTAGCATGATCTAGTTACGCCTCGCACGCTTGCCTGATCATCCACAAAAACCCCGTAATGCACATGTGTAATATCGTGATATTACAACACGAATAATGCTACTTCGGTCACTCTAGCCGTAGCCAAGATCGGAGCGGGAATTTACAATATTATTTTTCTGGATATCAGATCAGGACCGGCATAAAGTAACGCATACTCTTTGCAATGTAGAGCAATTATTAAAACTTTCCCATAGATAAAATTGTTTCCTAGATATTTCTTTTGCTATTCTAAGGGGTAGCACCTTATTCAAGAGACAAAAACCACAATTTATTCCTGGAGAAACAGATGTCCGTAGCAAAAGAATCGAGAATTTTGCCTGAAATTAAAACCGATATCCCCGTAGTTGTAAAGGATGCCGAGAGCGAGATCCACGGCAATTGCGTTAGGATTTCACTTAAAAGAATCCATGCATCTTTGAGCCAGCAACTTCAAGTTGGATCTCTAGTAACCCTCGTAATCAGCACCGACGAGCTTAACCGCAACCTGTCCGTAACAGCAGAAGTTGCTGACGTGAAAAAAAGCAATAACGAGAACCATTTCATATCCTTTGACATTGTGGAAGCAGAAAGGGAAGATGAAAAGCAGCTCTCTTATTTCTACATATCAACTCTGTGGCGCGAGGTGTTTTCAAGAATTCCGGACCGAACCTCCTTTTTTGTTCCCAGGAACCTCGTAGGCTTATTTGAAGAAAAAAAAGTTTTTAGCACTCTGAAAGACCTTATGACCACCGAAAGTATAATATACTTTACTGGTCACAATTTCACCGGTGTTGCCAAGATATCTTTTCGTTCGGAAGCAAACGGGGAATTTTTGTTTAAGATTATAGAAGCAAGCAGTTCATTATTTGAAGCTCCTTTGACTGACCCTTTGTATGTATTTTGGGCAGCCGGTTTCAGACAGCACCTCTTCGTTGCTTACCCAAAAGAACTTTCCAAGGATACTCTGGTAGTTAAGAACCCCGTTCTTCTTCTTTCGTCGTCTCTCAGGGAGGAAGAAAGAACTGTGGTTGATCCTGGAACCATGTGGGTTGAAATTCCCGTTCCGTACCCCAAAGGGGCAACGATAAAAAGAGAAATTATTGACATTTCTTCCGGTGGTTTTGCATTCAAATGTCCCATAGATTCTGCATATTTCCTACCAGGAACTCCCATAAGCACACTCCGCATATTTGGCAAAAACAGGGAGCCCTTTGTGTCTGCAGGTCAAATCAGGCACGTTACCCCCGTAGTGAAGGATTCAGAAGAACCGTACCTCAAGATCGGAGTTCAACTCCAGATATCAAACAAGGCTTTTGCCAAGGGACACTCGCAGCCGCAACTGGTGAAACGGGCAAGAAAACCCGTTAGGGAAAAAGCTCCTGCTAAACCCAGGGGAAGTATAATTAACACGTTTAAACAAGTACTAAAAACGGGCGTCCGGCCTCAAATAGGTCAAGAAGGTAGTGGTACGAGCAGAGAGGCAACCGATACGATTCGTTTCACCACCTTGAATAAAAGAAACCAGGAAATCGTAGGATTCTTAAATACTACCTGGAAAACATCAGATCGAAGAAGAGCCACAGTAGTCGTGTTACCTCCTCCCTACGGCAAAAGAAAAGAGGCTCTTGGACTTTGCAGCCATTATTTTATAGAGCGGTTTCGAAATCAATACAATGATGCCGTCGTAGTAAGGTACGATTCGACAAACCATATTGGTGACAGTTACAAGGATCCACAATGCAGGGAGCCCTGGAAAGAATGCCTTCACATGACCCTCTCCCAGGGTACAGAAGACCTCCTCTCCGTTCTCGATTTTGTAGAAAACAACGACTATTTTCTTGCGAAAGATATTATTCTCATAAGCTTCAGCATAGGAGCCCTATTTGCGAGAAAGGCTATAGTAAAAGACCGGAGAAAACGTACGCACCTCTGGATTGCGCCGATGGGAGCAACTGATATGGGAGACCTTCTAATAAAGGTCTCTGGGGGAATAGATTACTTTGACTTGTACAGGAGTGGTAAACACCTTGGGGAAGTGACCATTCTCGGGATAACGGTAGGTGGCGACCGTTTCTGTGAGGACGCACTGGCAAAGGGATACGTAACCCTGGAAGAAGCCATAGAGGATATGTCGAGGATAGATATCCCGGTGATGTGGTTATACGGGGCTTACGACTCGTGGATTGATCCTGACAGCGTCGAAAAACTCATGGCAGCCAAGCAAAGGGGATGGAAAAAGATCAAGATAATTCCAACCGGACATTTACCGTTAAATGGAGAAGAAGCACTAGGAGTTTTCGAGACTATTTTTGAGGAGATGTGGCCATTTATTAGCAGGGAAGAAATGGTGGATTTTTCCCCAAACCTCACCGAGTTGATTGAGAAACAGGAACTTGAGTGGAAACTCAGCTCTAGAGAGTTTACTCTGAGCAAGCGCCAGTACTGGTCTAATTACTTAATGGGTGAGGATGAATCTGACCTTGGCTATGACATCTTACGCTATTGCGAAGAATACGTCGAGTTTATTCGTGAGCAGATAAGACTCCTTGATGTTAAGGATAACCAGAAAGTTGCCGATATGGGATGTGGCACGGGAAATCTAGTGCTTCAATTTGTAGAAGATTTTGACCGTGACCCTGCTTCTTTCCCTACTTTTACCCTTGTTGACCTTGTTTATGAGGCACTAACCAAGGCCAGGGACAAATGCCTCTCTTCGGGAAGGGAAAAAGGGATAGAGCCTGATGCCTTTGAAATCGTTAAGGCAGACCTGGATATCCACCAGGCGCTCCCAATAAAAAAATTTTTGCTTGGGGAGTACTGTACATTGGATGACTTGAGAGGACAGATCCCGGCCATTACGAACTACACTATAAACCTCTGGAAAAAGAATTTCAGCCGGCGTCTATATTACATTTTGAGGGGGAAGAAAATTACCGATAAAGACATTGAATACCTCGATAGCATATTTCCAAGGGAAGAAAAGAAAATAATATTGGAATTTAATAAAGTATCAACGATAATAAGGCAGATGATAGCTCCATTATGCCCGTTCATATCGTTTGGCACTAACAACCTAACGAATGAATTTCAACAAAACGATTTTAGACTGCTTGGTATTGATCTCAAAAATGTGGTATTCAGGCTACCCTTTGAGAACGAACTTTTTGACAGAATCGTAAGTAGCCTTGTTTTATCTTACATGAAAAACCCATTGGATACCCTTGCAGAGTTCTCAAGGTGCTTAAAGCCAGGCGGAATTATGGTGATATCCTCCATGAAACCCGATACAGACATGTCTACCATATTTACGAAAATGGTAGATCGCCTGAACAAAGGCACAATTCCTGTACCGCCAGGTCAGAAAGAAAGATATCTCAAGGCCGTACGGGATTTTGCAAATTCTGCGGCACAACTCATTCAACTGGTGGACGAGAGAAAATTCCGTTTCTTTCATCTTGAAGAACTGTTGGAAATGACACAGGAGGTCGGTTTAGAAGTGATTACAGTATCAGAATCCTATGGCAATCCGGCTCAGGCCTTTATTGTAAAAGCACGGAAGTAACATGAACCAGTGGCTAGAAGAAAATTTTTCTGTTATGCTGAAACATTAAAGAAAAACAATTCAATATACAGCTTTGTTACACAAGGTAACTTGGTTGCCGGATACTTGTATGAGTTTAAAGCCTGACAGGTCTCAGCTTAAAACAATTTACGAAAAGGAGCGTAAAGAAAAGCTCCGACGTGCAGTAGAAGTTGGTTGTATAATTGGCTGCCTGCTTGTACCGGCTTTTGGTATCCTCGATTACCTGACGGCAAGGGATCAATTAATACCGCTTTTAACAATCAGATTGGTTTGTTCCCTAAGTTTACTGCTCGTCTATTTTTTGAACAAAAGCAAAGCCGGGGAAAAATATTGCCACTACTTTGCAATTTATGGCGTCAGTTCCGTTGGCATATCCATAGCTCTCATGACATACTTTTTAGGTGGTCCGTCCAGCGGATATTACGCCGGGATAAATCTCGCTGTCATTGTTGCAGGACTATTGATGCCCATGACAATTTTCGAGGGCATCATAACCTGTGTACTGATATATGCTTCTTACATTTTTTTAACCCTACCTTTCATCATGCACGGGAAAGGTCTGGTGGGTTTTTACAGCCAGAGCTTCTTCCTCGTATCTACGATGATAATCGTGCTTGTGGGATTTAAATTTAAAGAAACGCTGAGCCTACAGGAACTTGAGACAAGGTTAAAGCTCATGGAAGCTCAGAAGGAACTTGAACAACACACAAGGAACTTGGAGAAAGCAGTACGTCAAAGGACCGCATCGCTGGTCCACTCGGAAAGAATGGCAGCAGTAGGCCAATTGGCGGCGGGGATTTCTCACGAGTTCAATAACATACTCACTGTCATCATAGCACACGCTGAATTGGCCAAGCTGGACAATACCAAGGAGTCTCTGGCTAAGGCTGTGGATATAGCGATAGATTCTGCAAAGAGGGCATCCCAAATCGCAAGAAACCTCCTTACATTCAGCAGGCAATCATCACATGAACGTCATTACGTCAACTTGCAAAAATGCTGTGAAAGTTCTCTCAGCCTGCTGGAAAGCAGTATGAAAAAATCAAACATCGAAATAAGGAAAGATTTCCCCGAGCAACTGTCTCCGGTGTGGGCAAGCGAAACAGAGCTTCAACAAGTTCTGGTTAATATTATAATTAATGCTTACCACGCAATGGGTGACGGCGGAACCCTGGAAATTACCGCCAGAGAAACCGACGGTGAAGTGGCTCTTAGCATACGCGATACAGGTTGCGGCATACCAAGCGAAAACTTGGAGAAAATTTTTGAACCATTTTTTACCACAAAGGGAGTATGGGGAAATAGTGATGTCCCGGGATCAGGGCTCGGACTATCAGTGGTTCACGGTATAGTAAGTTCACTGGGAGGCCGGATAGAAGTAGAAAGTGAGATTGACAAGGGAACTTGCTTTACGATTTACATACCGATCCCACCGGAAGGATTGGAAAAAGGAATATACCTGGCCGATCAGGTAGTACCTGATCACATAGACCATGCTGTGAAAAGCCTGAAAATCCTAGTGGTGGACGACGAAAGGGAAATTGCGGAAGGGATAACCAAGTTACTTCGGGCTCGGGGACACAGTGTCATTTCGGAAAATGACAGTTCCGAGGCTATGGATAAGCTTGAACATGAACACTTCGACCTGGTGATTACTGATTTACTTATGCCGGGACTCAGCGGTGAACATATCCTGGCAAGGTGTCAGCGCTTCAATCCGCCTATCCCATGCATGGTTATAACTGGAGCTGCAAAACCCGGGTTAACCGAAGAATTGCTGGGGCTGGGAGCATTCGCATGTCTCCATAAACCCTTTACCATCATAGATTTGGTTAATGTTATTTTGCGCTTTGAAAAAAGTTGCAACCATGATCATTCTTGAAAAAGTTGGATATTTCCTTCAAGTCCGATGTTACCTTACATTCGGGAAGATTCTCCAGGAACTTCTTCCCATAAGCCCGACGCCAAATCCTTACGTCCATTAACGCTACCACACCCCTGTCTTCAACCGTTCTTATCAGTCTTCCCACTCCCTGTTTTAGGCTGAGGATCGCCTGGGGAACCTGATATTGCCAGAAAGGATCCAGCCCCTCGTTCCTCAACTTTTCAAGGCGCGCAGCCAGTACCGGATCACTGGGTACTTCAAAGGGTAACTTGTCTATTACCACCGAGCTTAGCGAAGGCCCCGGGACATCCACACCCTCCCAGAATGACCCCGTGGCTAGCAACACCGAGTGCAAATCTTCTTTAAATTCTTTAAGCAGCGTATTCCTTGGCTTCTCTCCTTGAACCAGAAACCTATAAGGCAAATTCTTATCCCTTAACAGATTGTATGCGTCTTCCATGTTTTTGTAGCTCGTGAAAAGAATAAGAGCTCTCCCCTTCGTTATGCACAATAACTTTTCCACACCTTCGCAGAATCTTCCAATAAACTGCGGTGATGAAGGTTCTGGAATATCCTTCGGAACGTAAATAATCAGGTTATTTTTGAAATCAAAATGGGAACTCAATACAATCTCCCTGGCTTCATCAGGTACCCCCAAGCACTGTCTCATAAAAGTAAAATCATCTCCTATGGCCAGGGTAGCGGAAGTAAGTATGACAGGTCCTATTCTATCGAAAAGGAGTTCTTTTAGGTATGAAGACACATTTATCGGTGATGCGTGCAGGAATGCCCCGCGCTTTCGTATTTCACACCAGTAGACCATCTCTGGGTTGTCACGGGAAGTAAAGATATGCACAAGTCTTTTCAGATTAAGAGCCCTTGTATGACATGAATTAAGCCCCGGGCTTAAATCAACTAGCGTAACCAGATCGCCAGCAAGCGCATCCAGAAAGTTACAAATTTTTTCTGCTACCTCCCCAAGTTGATCAATATGCTCAAACTCTTCAAGCCTTTTCCTGCCCCTGAAACCATCAAAACTGGCAAAATATTTCCTCGCCGATATTTCTAGGGCCTCAAGCTTGGAATCTATTTCCTCGCTTTTTTTTACCCCAGCACTCAAAAGTTCTTTTTTAATATCGTGAACCAACTCCAAAAACCTGTAAACGCTGAGTTCCTGTCCAAAGTAGTTTGTAGCGACATTGTCAAGTTGGTGTGCCTCATCAAATATTACGGCCTCATGTCCGGGTAAGACTGCTCCAAAATCACCCTCCTTTAGCGCAAGATCGGCAAAATAAAGATAATGGTTAACTATTATGAGATCGCATGCAGCGGCTCTCTGTTTTAGCCTCGTTATAAAACATTCGTGATAATGCTTGCATTCAGATCCCACGCATTGATCCGAACTGCTGCTAATTTCAGACCAGAGCACAGAGTCATCCGGTAACCACTCAATTTCGGCCCTGTCCCCCGTGGAAGTTCTCTGATACCAGTAATGGAGTTTCTTTAGGACCGCTCCACTACCCAGACTCATAACAGAAGGTTGTCTCAACGTCTCTAAAAAGCGCCTCTTGCAAAGATAATTATTTCTTCCTTTAACGCATATAGCTTTCAAGGGTGGCCAAAAATATTTTTTCAAGAGTGGAATGTCTTTTTCAAAAATCTGATCCTGGAGATTTTTCGTACCTGTTGAAATAATAACTCTTTTTTCGCTCAATATAGAAGGAATCAGGTAAGCAAGAGTTTTACCTATACCGGTGGGAGCCTCTACGAGAAGGGGGCTGCTTTCTTCCAGGGCTTCTCCGACAGCAAGTGCCATTTCCAGCTGATTTTCTCGGCGCTCATAACCGGGAAGACTCCTGGATAAAAAACCGTTCTCACCAAATATTACCTTCAACTTGTCGATCATATTAACCCGTAAACCGCCCTAAATTCATGACTGGCTATGCAAACTTCTCCCGATATGATACTATTGAAAATCAGGAAAGGGCAGCAATAATATCGATAAACGTAACCAGTAGCTAGACATGGCAAAAGAAGCAGACAATTTTACAAAATTTGACATTGAAGAATACAAAAAAAGAGTAGCTCGTTATTTCGGAAAAGACAAAGAAAAAGAGCAACTCTTTGTCCATGCCCTTGATTTTGCCGACAAACTACACTATGGCGTCGAAAGACAATCCGGCGAACCATATATAACACATCCGTGCGCCGTGGCCGAAATTATTTTAAAAGAATTCCGTTTAAGAGACCCTCAACTGCTAGCGGCCTCGTTACTGCACGACGTCGTTGAAGATGTCCCCAAGATAACTATAGCGGATATCGAAAGAGAATTTGGTAGCGACGTTGCTGAAATCGTTGACGGCTGCACGAAATTGAGATACCTGGGTGCCGACAAGGCATCTCTCAAAGACCTGACTCACAGCAAGTTTTTCCTCTCTGCCGCCAACAAGCCGGAAATACTGATCGTAAAACTTGCAGACAGGCTTCACAACCTGAGGACCTTGAAGTACCTACCCAAATCAAAGAGGCAAAGGATTGCCCGTGAAACGGTTGATATTTATGCACCAGTAGCTGCAAAATTAAACATTTATCCTCTCAAAAGAGAACTTTACCATCTTTCACTTAGCTATCTTTTTCCTAAAAAAAGCAAGCAACTTCTGGCGGAAATAAAGAGGCTCAAGCAGTCAGAGATCGTGGGCGTAATAAAGCAGAAATTATCGGAAGCCTTATCAAAACATTCCATGAAAGCCACCATAAGATCCAGGGTAAAGGGACTTGGGAATTACTACGATCCCTTGAAAAAGACTCTCAGTCGTGACAATGCGGAAAACAGGGTTGACTTCGTGATTATTACGGAGGAAGAATCACTTCTTCATTGCTACCAGGTGCTGGGCATTTTAAATTTAACGCTTCCGCCCTTGCCAAGAACACTGAGAGATTTCATAGCTCATCCCAAGTCCAACGGCTACCAGAGTCTTCATACGAGAAGTAACATAATGGGTGAACAATACCTTTTTAAAATTCGCACCCCTGAAATGGATCTCTTTGCAAATCAAGGAATCCTTGCCGAGTGGGAGAAAAGAGGTGAATTCTCCAAGGAAACATGGCAGGAAATACTGGAGATATTCAGAAACATTGGTGAATACAGGGGCGGAGCATCCAGAAGAAAAGAAATAATTAGAGCTGCCGAGGGAGAAGAAATTATAACCTATACCCCGAACGGTGATATTCACTATCTCCCCAAGGGAAGTATTGTTTTAGATTTTGCTTACAAGATTCACACGGAAATCGGAAACTGTTGCATTGGGGCCAAAATAGGCGGACACCTGGTTAAACCTGATCATGAACTCAAAGATGGCGATGTGGTGGAAGTCATCACTGGCAAGGAACCCACCAAGATTATTGACATAAGGCTTGAACACCTTGCCCGAACTGCAAAAGCAAGGGTCAATATAAACAAGAAAATCAACAACGAGCGCCGCGAATTTGCAGCCAGAGTTGGCGAATCAATACTTAAGCAGGAAATAGCAAATCACGGCTTATCCGAAGATATACTAACGAGTGACAAAGCTTCGCTGGTTTTGGAATACATGCGAATGGACAGTCTGAAAGAATTGTATATTAAGATAGGACAAGACGCCATAAAGCCTGGCGCTTTCGTTTACTATTTTATAAGCATCTCCGAGGACGAGTTACAGTCAAAGGACGTAAAACCTTCAACCTTAAAGCGTTCTCATAAAAAGAGAAACAAGATCTACGTGGATAATCTTGATTCGATTTGTTACAAGTTTTCCCAATGTTGCCACCCATATCCGGGACAAGAAAACGTTGTAGGATTGCTAAGTGAGAGGGGAATTTCGTTTCACAGGGAAGACTGCTATCAACTCGTCCGTTACAAAGTAGATCCCCACGATATGCTCGACATAATCTGGGATCCAAAAACATCCCTGGAAAATCACCAGGTTCGCATTACCTTTCCTCATGCCAGCACATCGGAATTATTCATGGCGTTGGCCAACATTGATCACGATGTAATGATAAAAAAAGTAGTTAAAAAGAAGACGGCAAAACAAAGGGTACCGGTTGTTTTGGATATTCATACTCCAACTATTTCTGATCTTAGAGAAGTGGTAAAAACCCTCCCCGCCTCAGATTTTATCCTCAACATTAAAATGGAACACTGATTACCCCACCGCATCAACGATACAATCTAGCAAGATCTCAACGCCCTCCTCAACCTGGGACTTATTGATGATTAAGGGCGGACAAATCCGGATACTATTGGTACCGCAGGTAGAAAGGACCAGCCCTTTTTCCGCGGCACGGTAGAGAATATCCTTGCAGTTTTCAAAGGGGTTGCCTTCATTATCAACAATATCCACCGCTATCATTAGTCCTTTACCCCTGATCTCACCGATGGCATTAACTCGTTTCTTCTCTGATTCAAGCAGGTTTACCAGGTAGCTTCCCATTTCCCATGAATTCTGAACCAGGTTGTCCCTTAAGATTATTTCGATGCTTTTCAGGGAAGCCGCTATGGCTAGAGGATTACCCCCAAAGGTAGATCCATGAGCTGCCGGACGCCACTTCTCGTTAAGTTCTTGCTTAGCAAACATGGCACTCAGTGGCAACCCACCGCCAAAAGCCTTAGCTAGGCAAATAACATCAGGTTCCACGTTCCAGTGCTCCAGGGCAAACATTTTCCCGGTACGCCCAAAACCTGTTTGTATTTCATCGAAAATCAGCAACAAGCCAAACTCATCGCATAGTTTTCTAAGTTCAGGGAGAAAATCGTCCGGGGGAATCCTGTATCCGCTTTCTCCCTGGATAGGTTCAATTATAATGGCGGCCACGTCTTCCGGGTGTATGGCTGACTTTAACAATGTCCTGATAAAACCAAGTGATTCCTCCGTGAGATCTGCTCCTTTTTTCGATGGATTATAGGGGAAAGGTACATGATGAACCCCCGTAAAAAGAGACCCCAGACCTACCTTGTAATTCATATTGCTGGCTGTCAATGCCAGTGCTCCCATGGTTCTTCCATGAAATGCCCCCAGGAAACTCAGAACTACAGGTCTCCCTGTCACCATTCTAGCTAGCTTAATCGCCACTTCAACAGCTTCCGATCCTCCGTTTACCAGGAATGCTGCAGCATCCCTAAAACCTTCAGGTAACAGCGTGTTTACCTTTTCCACAAGCTCTATGTACGGCGGATAGTAACCAATATGATCCATCAAATGGATTACTTTGTCGGCCTGCTTCTTTATGGCATCCACAACTTCGGGATGGCAGTGTCCCACGTTACACGTGGCTATGCCGGCTGTAAAATCAAGATACCTATTACCGGCAATATCGAAAAGGTACATCCCTTTGGCACTATCGACCGGGATAGGCGTATACCTTCCGAAGGCTTTTGAAATAAGCTTTTCACTCTTCTTAACCAGTTGCTCGTAACCGGGATTCCCTCTAAAGTCTTTCATAACCGTTTACCCCTGATTTCCCTGTGAAAGTTAACGGGACTTCTTTGAATTAGACTACACCTTTTACAAAATTTACGGAAGGAATAAAAGCCAAAAAGATGTTTTGGGATTTGTTATTGAGACCGAAGTATGAAGATATTCGCTTTCCCGGTGAAATTGGTAGGGACATTTTTGATTTCTGTTACCATCAGATCTATAAAGACACAACCTGCATTTTGGGCTGGCTCAGTACGTAGGTTCTAAACGCTAGGTATACCTTGTTGGAAAGCCTTCTTATTACCCTTGTCTTGTAGTGACGCCACCTTCTCGTGTGTGGCTTGTTTTTATTTTCAACCATAAAAACAAAAATGTAATCCTTACCACCACGAATGGCCTTACTTTGGAAAACGATCCCGGCGTCCCCGTTCAACCCGCACACAAAACCGGTTTTGTCAGCTACCGGCGATCCATCTCTCCGAACTACGTACGTTCTCACCCTGCTGGTCCTGACATCGAGAAGCTTCTTCATCATCAACTCTGAATAGTAAGGAGAAACGAGCCTCTTGTGATACAGTAGATAAAAGAACCTGCTGAGGTCACGGGCAGTAGTATAATTTCTGTAGGTTTTTCCGCCGGGCGGGATTGTTTCAACTACCTTTGTATGGAAAAACCGGTATTTCCTTATCACCAGGTTTACCCTGTGGATCCCTTTAGCAGAGCTACCTTTGCCTAGTATTTGCAATAGCTTGTTGGTTGCCCAGTTATTACTGACAACTATCATCCTACGGATAAGCCTTTCGATTCTTCGGGTCCGCTTTAATTTCCCGCCGTGTATCTGCTCGTAGGTAGCCAGCATAATGAACGGTTTGATCAAACTTGCGGCCATCCGCCTCTTATCAGAGTTAATACTTGCCAGCAATCTTCCGCCGGTAAGGTCTAAAATTCTCACAGATACTTCATCACCGGGAATCAGGTATTTTTTTCTCTTAAGGTGCGTCAATTCCAACCATATGTCGCGCTCCAGCTTACCGTAAGCAAAAGGCCGTATATTGCATATTCTGCTATTTTTACTACGCTTGTTCCTTCCTTTTACTTTACCGTAAGAAACAGCCCTGATGTTCCACACAGGCTTATCTTTCACAAGCGAGGCCAATTGAATGAAGTAGAGAGGATCTTCGGCAATGGAATATACCGGCGTAATCTTTCCAAGATCTGCCGATTTTTCTTCGAACATAGCCGAGGATTGAGATTCTCCTCGTTGGAGCAACGGAAAAAATATCAAGAATTGAAACAAGAATAGTGCAAGCAACTTTGATTTTAAACAGCAATTTCTACGTACCGACATCAAGACCTCTAGCGGATCGATTCTTAAAAAACCTTCCAACATTCTGTCATTGCGAGGATCCCGCACCCACTTGTGATAATGTTTTTGAGTTAATATCGAGATGCATGACTTAAAGTGGGTGCGGGAGACGAAGCAATTTCATTGTAACATCAAGGCCTTGGAGATTGCTACGCTGCGCTCGTAATGACTCTGCTTTAGGTTTTTGTTTGACACAACATCTCGGAAGCACCTTATCTGATTCTTTGAACTATATCTTAATAAAAATGGGATATCATTACAAATCTTTCTGCAGCGCTTAAAGACCCCTATCAAAGCCTAGAGAAGCTTTCGTCCCTCGGAACAAAAACAAAAAATTCGCCCCAGGGTTTAAAAGATCCGGCAATATTCCCAGCTTTTTTTCCTTTACCCCAGTAATAGTCTATCCGTCCGGGTCCCTTTATTGCCCCTCCTCTATCCTGGATAAATACCATGTGCTTAAATTCTATCGCATTGTTTCTACCACAACCGTTCCTATCAGGAGAGGAACAAACCCTAACAAATGCTAGAGCACCAGGAGGAAAGAATTTCGGGTCAGCAGCAACAGATCTGCGGGGAGTTAATATTATCCCAATACTCCCTATTGGTCCATTTTTAACTTTTCTGAAGAAGACGTAACTGGAATTGCAACTTAAAACTCTTTTTATCTCGGAAGGATGTGCATGAAGGTAAGTGTATATTGCTTCCATCGACATTTTTTCTCTGGGAATCTTGCCTTCGTCGATCAGTAGAGCTCCAATACTCTTGTACGGATGTCCATTCGACCCGGCATAGTTGACACTAATGGTATTCCCATCGGGTAATACGATCTCGGCCGATCCCTGTACATGTATAAAAAAGCAATCCACTATGTCGTCTAGCCATACCAATTCATACCCTTTCCCAGCAAGTTTTTTTTCAAAGTCTATTTCATATCGCGTAAAATACGGCCTTACCATCCTCCCGTCAATTCTCCCCGTGAGCCTTTTTTTCGGAGACTGAAAACCGAAACTCTTTAAATCAACGTAGATAAGATCATCCGGTAAAGAGTAAAGCGGGTACACGAATCTGCCTGTCTTTTTCAAGCTGCCGGGAACCCTAGGTTCGTAATAACCAGTGAAAAGAAGCCTCCCGTCACCCCGGTAACCATTACACTTAAGTGCGTCAAAATGTGTTTTTATGAATCTAGATATTAACCGGAAAGAAGGATGAGCTTCGGCATAATCTCTCAAGGATTTATAGGATCGCAAAAGCTTATCTGCAGTTACCATATAGCGTCCGAAATGGTAAATTCTGGTAGGAGGAACTTTTTCGTAGTAGCTAATGCTTCCTTTTAACGCCGTCAGAAAAGATTTTATCGAGAGAGGGTCAGCTTCTAACCTGAGGTCTTCTATTGAAACTTTTTTGAATGCCTCTTCCCTGGTACTTATCTTTGGCCTTGGTGCACGAACACATGAAAATGACGCCAGGAGAGTACACGCAATAAGAAGCGCAAGAACTGCTCTTACTCCTTCCCTGCGCTTTTTTGACTCAATTGAATGAGTTGACCGAGAAATATGCATGCCCTTTCTAATTAAGATCCCCTAGTGCTTAGGTACTGCGTCAAACCATGAAAATCGAGCATTTGTTCCTGTATGGGATGACAATGCTTCTAACTCCGGTTAATACGTGCTGTGATGTGACATTAGCATTTTCGCCAATCAGCATCTCGTGTTGACTCAAGAAAACATCTTTCTCCGTGTCTGGTTGATTATTGTCATATCTTTGTAGCTCTGGGGTAAAACACAAACCAAAGAGAGCCTTGTCGTCGCATTGAGATTAATCATTTAGTCACAGAGCGCAAAGAGTGTGGTCTTAAGGTAGAAACACAATAGTTTATCACAGAACCGATTCATCGGTTTTTTTATGCACTGACATCTAACACTAGCACACAGGCCACAACTAACCACCCCTCGCCTACAAGACGAAGGGAGTAAGACGATGGAATAAAACCAACTCCCGGGACCGGACAGCTCTGTTCGCATGCCGTCCCCCTGATCTTGTCAGGGGCAGACTTTGATTCGGTATCAAGGTATTTCGAGAACTGCAATTACTGGAATCCCGCCTTTGCGGGAATGACAAGTCACTTATTTACAACCTGAATCGGTGACGGAACTTTATGGATACTCTGATTAATTACTTAGTTTATCAATGACCTCTTGCACGTCATGCCGAACTCGGTCAGGCATCCAGTTAGAGAATCCTAGATTCCGGCTCTACGCTTCGCTCCGGCCGGAATGACGGTTTCTGAGTTGTGCTCGCCCTAGTTGTTTAATTGATTGCTACTCCTAGAAATCGGAATTAA
>JALSTM010000202.1 GCA_026983715.1 Desulfobacterales bacterium | reverse complement strand
TTCATCAACTTTGATGAACAAAGGCCTGGAAGTCATTGAAGCATACTGGTTATTTGGGGTAGAACCGGGGCAAATACATATTCACATTCACCCCGAAAGTATAATTCATTCCATGGTCGAGTATGTTGACGGCTCCGTTATTGCCCAGCTAGGTATTCCGGACATGAAAACTCCCATAGCTTACGCTCTTTCTTATCCCGACAGACTGCCCATTGAAAATCCTCCGCTTGACTTATTTTCATTGCGGAGACTCACGTTTTATGAGCCGGATTTTGAACTTTTCCCATGCTTGAGGCTTGCTTACGATGCCTTGAAGGCTGGAGGCACCATGCCGGCAGTGTTGAACGCTGCCAACGAAGTTGCCGTGGAGGCTTTTCTGACCCGGAAAATCCCCTTTTTGGCAATTCCGGAAATAATCGAGCAAACGATGCAAAGACACCAACCTTCTGGAGGAAGCGAAATAGAAGAAATACTTAGTGCAGACGCGTGGGCCAGGGAAACTGCTAACAGTTTAATTGAAGAAAAGTACTCGGTAGGATAGAATAAGTATGTTCGCACTGAAGTTTAAGAGAGGATAGGTCTTGATAACAACGATTTTTGCAACGGTAGTAGTTTTAGGTGTTTTGATTTTTTTCCATGAACTCGGGCATTTCCTGGTAGCCAAGTATTACAAGGTTGGAGTCCTAAAATTTTCTCTTGGCTTCGGCCCTGCGATAGTTTCCAAGAAGCTCGGAGAGACGGAATACTGTATTTCAGCTATCCCTCTCGGGGGCTACGTGAAGCTTCTGGGAGAAAGTAGCAACGAGGATGTTCCCGACGACAAACTTGACGCATCTTTTTCCAGCCAACCAGTGGGAAAGCGCGCTGCTATTGTAGCCGCTGGTCCCATAGCCAACTTTTTGCTGGCAATAGTGTTCTTTTCATTTGTTTTTGCAGTATCGGGCATTCCCCACCTTTCCACTGAGATCGGTGCTGTATCAAAGGGTTCACCGGCAGAAAAAGCTGGTCTCAAACCCGGAGACAAGGTTGTGGAAGTAAATGGGCATTCTGTTTCAGAATGGGAAGAAATGTCGGAGTTGATTAAAAAGAGCGACGGAAAGAGCATCGTTATAACTGTTGAAAGGGGCAAGAAGTTGATTCAGGTTTCAGTGGTCCCAGAAATCTCAAAAGTTAAAAACATATTCGGAGAAGAGATCGAAAGACCTCTTATAGGAGTAACAGCGTCGCAAAAGGTTGTGATAAAGCGAGTTAATCCGTTGTTTGCGGTCTATTACGGAGTTGAGCAAACATGGACACTCACCAAGTTGTTCGTAATGACCGTGGTAAAAATGATAGAAAGGGTGGTTCCCGCCAAGACCCTAGGTGGCCCCATATTCATTGCCCAACTAGCTGGACAGCAGGCGCGGCAGGGTATCATGAATTTGATATACTTTATAGGTCTAATAAGTGTTAACCTTGCCATACTAAACTTGTTGCCGGTGCCTGTTCTGGACGGCGGTCACTTAGCGTTCTTTGCTTTTGAAGCTATAACCGGAAAACCGGTAAGCATGGAAAAACGCGAAATTGCCCAGCAGGTTGGTCTATTTCTTTTGATTATCCTTATGGTTTTTGTCTTCTATAACGATATTTCACGTATCCTTCTGCAAAAAAAGGATGTACTAGCGCCAAAACCGTAGAGACTGAAAGGGTGAAACTGGGCCATGAGGATACTTGCACTGGATACTTCAACCCCCGTAAACAGCGTTTGTATTCTCGATGAAAACGGTATTATTGCCGAACATATCATGGGGACTCAGGGAAGCCACAATCGATACCTACTCAAAAATATTGATCTCTGCCTGAAATCCGCAGGTGTTCAACTTGGAGATATCGATGGGATCGCGGTTGCTCTTGGTCCCGGAAGTTTCACGGGACTTAGGATTGGAATAAGTACAGCCAAAACCCTCGCATGGGCAAATCAGCTTCCTATATTTGGCATTCCTACGCTGGATGCTCTTGCTTTAAACGTCGCTTCGACCACTTACCAGGTTTGTCCTATACTGGACGCCAAGAAGAACGAAATCTATTGCAGGTTGTACGAAGCGACCGGTGGGTATCCAAAGGCTATTACGGAAAACATGGTTTTGTCACCAAAAGAGCTTGTCAAATTGATTGAACGTCCGACTTTTTTTTTCGGTAACGGATGGTTTTTGTATGGTTCGGTGCTAAAAGAAAAACTGGCCGACAGAGCACTAACGCTCCCCCCTCATTTTCATACTCCTAGAGCCAGTAACGCTGCGTCCCTTGCCCTTCTTCGCTTAAAGCAGGGTGAAAAGGACAACCCAGCTTCTCTTAAGCCTATTTACGTGCGGCCATCTGAAGCCGAGTTGAACCTGGAAAGATAGTAGGCTCACATCATACCCAGTAATTTTGGAACAACGAGAGATAGGTAGGGAAAAAGAGCAATGAAAAGAAGTGCTATAAGCATTGACAGGACAAAAGGTATAACTTCCCTGAATGTCTCTTCAATAGGAATACTCGCAAGATGAGTCGTCACATAAAGGTTCACGGCAACAGGTGGTGTAAATTGTCCTATTGCGAGATTCATCGTCATCATTACTCCAAACCACACTGGATTCCAGTGAAATTTAGCAATCATGGGAAGGAAGATTGGCAAGAAAATGTAGTATATGGAAATCGCATCAATCATCATGCCCGCAATAAAAAGCATAAAGTTGACGAAGAACAGCGCCACCATGGGCGTGGTACTTAATTTAATGAGATATTTTGCTATTGCATCCAGGGTACCGAGGGTATTTGCAGCCCATGAAAACAGTCCCGCAAGCGTAACGATTATCATTACTATGGCCGAAGCCACGCTGGCGTCAACTAGGACTTCGTAAAAGAGTTTCAAGGTTAGAGTTTTATAGACGATGAATCCGAGAAAAACCCCGTAAACTACAGCGACAACCGCTGCTTCTGTGGGAGTAAAAATTCCACCGTAGAGCCCTCCCAAAATAATGCCGGGTGCAATTAAACCGAAGAACGCCTGTTTGAACGATTCCCAGAGAGTAATTTCGTCTTCCTCTACCCTCCTTTTCCCGTAGCCTTTGTATTTTGAAATTAGGTAAGCCGGGACTATGAGAGAGAGCCCGGCGAAGAAACCAGGGACTATACCAGCAGCAAAGAGGGTTGTTATAGAGGTGTTGGTTATTGCGCCATAAATTATGAGCGCAATACTGGGAGGGACAATAATTGCCGTGGATCCTCCGGCAGCTATGAGACCGGCGGCAAATCCGCCGCTATAATTTTCCGCTATCATTGCCGGAATGAGGATCGCTCCTATCGCAGCAGCATCCGCAGGTCCTGAACCAGATATGCCACCAAAAAAGACGCATACTCCAATTGCAACGATCGCTAGTGCACCTTCTTTTTGCCTTACTAGCTTATCGGCAAACCTCACTAGCCTCTCGGAAATTCCACACCTTTCGAAGAGAAAACCAGCCAGGATGAAAAGGGGAATAGCCAGAAGAGGGAACTTTGCGATACCTGAATAAAAGTTTGGCGAAACAACAGTTATCCCCAGCCCTGCTATCCAGATTACCATCACCGCTGAAATTCCTATGGCAACGGCAATGGGGACACCAAGCACCAAAAGGATAAAAAAACTACCAAACAACACTACTCCCACTTACCCGCCCTCTCTAACTATGTTTGTCATCATACTCTTTTCTGTCATGACGGATTTTGTCATTGTCTCTCCCTTTTGTAAGTACGTGGAATGAAGGGTTTTCATAGAAGCTTTCGGATCAACTGTATGATTCTAAAATTTATGAGCAATGATCCCAGGGGGACCGCCATCACATAAATGCTTTCCGGAATATCTAAAGCCTCGGTTGTAACGTTTAGTTCAATGAGATCTTTCAAATGGAAGTAACTGAGATAAGCTATGGCACTGAAGAGAATAAAGCCTAGGAGCAATGAAAACAGGGCGAGAGCCCGCCGTGTGCGAGGGCCTACTCTCTTTTCAAGATACACGAACTTTAAATGGGCACCTCGTTTGAACGCAGCGGCTGTTCCAAGCATTGTAAGCCACACCATGGAAGCCACTTCAAGTTCTTCAGTAAATGCCAGTGAATACTTGATAAGGTATCTGGTTAAAACGTTCAAAAAAGCGAGAGAGGTCATCAGGAGCAGGAGCACTGCACCAGTGACCTCTTCGAAGTTGTTGAGAAACCAACTGAGATTTGTCCTTTTCATCATAAAAGGTACCAAGTATACAGAGGATAAATTTTGATCAGTGGTATTCGATCGCTTTCAGCGTTTCCTTATATAAATCTTCGCCAATTTTAGGTACCCACTTGTCGTACACAGGCTTGGTCAAATTTTTAAATGCCTTTATTTGTGCTGGGGTAAGTATAGTCACTTCCATGCCATGCTCCTTAAGAACGTCGTAGGCATGAAGATCCGGGGCAACTAGACCTTTCCTTACTTGCATCTTCTGCCAGTGTGCAGCTTCTATAGCCGCTTGCCTAACTATTTCACGATCTTCCGGGGTAAAGCTCTCCCAAACCTTGTTATTTACAGACATCATAAGTGGGTCAATAACGTAATGCCAAACCGTGATGTACTTATGAAATTCCCATATCTTGACTGGAATCAAAATGCTGACCACCGGGTTTTCCTGTCCGTCCACAACTCCCTGTTGAAAGGCAACCTTCGCTTCACCCCAGTTCATGTTTACAGGATTTGCCCCAAAAGATTTCATAATATCTATAAAAATCGGAGTCCCAACAACACGGATTTTTAATCCCTTAAGGTCTTCGGGTTTGGTAATGGGTCTCTTGGAGTTGGTAATCTCTCTAAACCCATTTTCACCCCATCCCAGAATCGTAACACCTTTCTTCTTGATGTCCGCTTTGATCCTTTCCCCGACATATCCCTCGGTAACCCTGTCTATCGCACTATAATCAGGAAAAAGAAACGGCAGGTTAAAAAGATTTAGTTCTTTCAGGGTTGAAGACCAGTTTATGGATGACGCAAAAGCAAAATCAGCTACGCCCTGCTTTAAAATCAAAAACTCGTTGGTTTGTTTCCCGGCCATTAAAGACGCTGCAGTATAAACTTTGATATTTATGCGTCCCCGGGTTCGTTCTTTAACCATCCTGGCAAAAAGCGTAGCTCCCTCTCCCCATGGGAGCTTTGGCCCAACCACAGTGCTCAACTTGTACTCTTTCTTGTAATGCGGGGCGGCAAAAACTAGTGCAGGAACAAGTAAAAAAACGCATGCCAGCGAAATTACACGTCTCATAGCGGTCTCCTTTCTTTACCGGGTTAAGGTTATTGAAGGATTTTAATATTTTGGAAATCTAATCACCGGTTGAGAATAATGAAATAGAATGTGAGACCTGTCAAGATTAAATAGGAATAGAAGGTCTTGGATGCTAAACGGAATGTAATTCCTGAAATTATTGACTCTTTCTCTATTTGGGTTCACACGGGCACATGGATATGATAATACAAGTGCGTCAAGGTATGGTTTAGATGAAAGAGTGAACTTCCGATTGTAAGAATAAATATGACCTGTCAACTGGTTAAGAAAAAAAGAAGTTGGCTTGCGCTGACTATTCCTGTAACTGGTTTTTATGAAGATCCTGTTGCCAGCTTTCTAGTAGAACTCACCGGAACCGGCGTAGAATTTTCAGAAAAGGGGGTGACAGCATATCTTCCTCTCGACGAAGGACTTTCAGCCAAGTTGAGGGAACTAAACAGGTTTCTCAGGAGGCTCACTGGAGACAACGAGGACGAGCAAACCTTGCAGTGGTTCAGCAGGATAGTTTATGAAGAAGACTGGTCTGAATCGTGGAAAGCCTATTTTAGACCCATGAAAATAGGTAAAAGAATAGTCATTGCTCCTTCCTGGGAGAACTACCAGCCGCAAGGAAACGAGGTTCTTGTAAATATTGATCCTGGACGGGCTTTTGGCGTGGGAACGCACCCCACGACCTACATGTGCGTTAAAGCAATCGAAAGGTTTGCAGAAAGAAGAGAAGAATTCGGCAAAGAAAAATGGACATTATGTGATGTTGGATGCGGAACCGGGATACTTGCAATTGTTGCAGCCAAGCTCGGCGCAGACCATGTTACTGCGGTGGATATCGACCCTGCTGCCGTAGAAGTCTCGATTAAGAACTCTACCAAGAACAGCGTAGGTGACAGGGTAAAAGTGATAACAGGTTCGGTAGAGAAAATAACGGGGAACTTCGACTGTGTTGTTGCGAATCTCACGACAAAACTTTTATTGAAACTTAGCACAGCACTTAGACGTATAGTTAAACCTGGTGGTAGTCTCATTCTTTCAGG
The DNA here is from genome assembly GCA_026983715.1 of Desulfobacterales bacterium. Taxonomy (GTDB): domain Bacteria; phylum Desulfobacterota; class Syntrophobacteria; order B119-G9; family B119-G9; genus B119-G9. The sequence goes on along the minus strand of JALSTM010000202.1, from coordinate 3,377 downwards.
AGTACTGGATTCGGAAATGGACGAAGTTGACCGGATTTATCGCAGCTATGGGATGGAGATGATAGAAAGGGCCTCAGAAAATGAGTGGGGCCTGTTGGAATGCAGGGCACCTGGCGAGTGTTGAAAAGAAAACGATGATTGGAAGGAGTGTTAAAAATGTCTGAATCTGGAAATAATAATGGTGCAGATTTCATCAGGATAAAGAGTGATAATACTCTTGAAGTTCCCGACATTCCCTACATTGCCTATATCGAGGGAGATGGAATTGGTGTAGACATATGGCCTGCAACCAGGCTCGTTATAGATAGCGCTGTGGAAAAAATCTACGGCAGTAACCGAAAGATAAGATGGAAGGAGATTCTCGTCGGAGAAAAAGCCTACGAAAGGGTAGGCGAGTGGCTCCCTCAAGAAGCCCTCGAAACCATAAAAAAATGCGTGGTAGCTATCAAAGGCCCTCTGACAACTCCCGTAGGGGGTGGAATAAGGAGTCTCAACGTTACCATTCGCCAGGTTTTGGATCTATATGCTTGTGTGAGGCCGGTTAGATATTTCAGGGGTGTTCCGAGCCCGGTTAAGCAACCGGAGAGGGTAAATATGGTTATATTCCGGGAAAACACGGAGGATGTGTATGCCGGAATTGAGTGGAAGGAAGGAACAGAGGAAGCCCGGAAAATCCGGGAATTTTTGAAAGAAGAAATGGGACGTGAAATTCCTAGCGATTCGGGCATAGGAATTAAACCCATAAGCAGGAGAAAAACACACAGGTTGGTTAGAAGGGCCATTCAATACGCGATAAGGAATTCCCTGGAAAGTGTCACACTGGTCCACAAGGGCAACATCATGAAGTACACGGAAGGGGCATTTCGGGAGTGGGGTTATGAAATTGCCCGCGAAGAGTTCGGGAAGTCCACCGTTACGGAGAACGAGGTTTACGAGAAATACGGAGGAAAAATACCTTCAAACAGGGTAGTAATAAAAGATAGAATAGCGGATGCTATGTTTCAGCAGGTGTTGTTGCGACCTGACGAGTACCGTGTTATAGCTACGCCCAACCTCAACGGGGACTACCTTTCAGATGCCCTGGCTGCCCAGGTAGGGGGGCTTGGAATGGCGCCAGGTGCAAATATAGGAGACTTGTGCGCGGTTTTTGAAGCAACTCACGGGACAGCTCCCAAGTATGCCGGAAAAAACAAGGTAAATCCGGGCTCCCTGATACTCTCCGGAGCAATGATGCTGGAATACATCGGATGGTCTGAAGCAGCCAGAGCTATCGAGATAGCCCTGGAAGAAACTATCTCAGATAAGATCGTGACATATGACCTCGCACGCCAAATTACCGGTGCCGTAAAAGTGGGAACAAATGAATTTGCCAGAGCACTGGTGGACAGGCTATAGATTGGGTTTGTTGTAATGAACCTTAAAAACGTAATGAATACTGCATCCGGAGCAAATGTTTTGCTTGATTTTCTTTTCCCGCCCAAGTGCGCAGCGTGTGATTCGTTCATTTCAGCAGAACGAGTTCTAGGTTTCTGCTCACAATGTTCCAGAGATATCCACTGGATAAAAGAACCCATATGCCCCGTCTGTGGAGTTTCGTATCAGGCAATAAATGATGAAGGAAATTCGTTGAGAAAAAACAGCAGAACCGTTGTTGACGACAAGTTAAATCACCCTTGCGGAAACTGCATAAGGAAAATTTATAAGTTTGATACAGCCAGAGCTTCTGTCGTTTATCGCGGGAAGTTAAAGGAAACAATCAAGAGATTCAAATTCGCAAACATGCCCGGACTATCCGGGTCACTGGTCAAGATTATGACGTTTAACCCGCTCGTGAAAGCAGTGGTTTCCCATGCTGATCTTGTTATGCCCGTTCCTCTTCACCGAAAACGTTTGAAGAAGCGGGGTTACAATCAAGCTCTTCTTCTTGCGCGGGATTTATCAAGAGAATTTAATATAGGTCTTGAAGAGCATAACCTGCGGCGAACAAGACATACTTTACCCCAGGTTGGTCTTGGAAAGAAAGAAAGGCGTAAGAATGTAAAGGGCGCTTTCAGTATCACGAGGTCGGAAAGGGTAAAAGGGAAACATGTTCTGCTCGTAGACGACGTTTTTACAACGGGAAACACGTTGAGCGAATGCGCGAGGGAACTAAAGAAAAGCGGTGCACGCACGGTCTTGGCAATCACCATTGCAAGGGTTTTGGCTACGGACTTTGATTAACTGCACGTAGAGGAAAAAATATGGCTAAGATAAAAACAGGGATTATCCAATTTGAGGTGAGTCTGGGAAACGTATCGAAGAACGTTGAAGAAATAACAAGTCGTCTGGAAAAAATGGGAGAAGCAGGGGCATCTTTGGTGGTTTTGCCCGAGATGTGGGCGACTGGATTTGATTACGGGAATTTGAGTGAACTCTCGGAAAACATGGACGGTGTTCTGGAAGAGATATCAAACATAGCTGCTAGGCGAAACCTTATTGTGGTGGGGAGTTTGCCTGAGAAAACAGGAGAAGACAAGATATACAATACTGCTTACGTAATTCACAAGAAAGATGGGATTATCGGCAAGTACCGCAAGATTCACCTTTTCTCCCTTCATAAGGAAGATAAGTATTTCAAGGCTGGTAATGAGAAGCTGATCTGTGATACGGACATAGGTAAAATCGGGATAATGATCTGTTATGACATCCGCTTTCCTGAACTAGCTCGGGCCCTTGCTCTAGGAGGCGCCCAAATACTTGTGGTGTGTGCCCAGTGGCCGGCGGAACGGATAGGTCACTGGCTTGTCTTGTTGAGGGCGAGAGCGCTAGAAAACCAGGTGTTCTGTATAGGGGCAAATACCTGTGGCAAGGATAAAAAATTGCAATACGGGGGTACCTCCGTTGGTTACTCACCCACCGGCGATGTATTTATGGTTGCCGGGGACGAACCTATGAGCCTGGTTGCAGACATTGATCTCAGAGAAATAGACAAATTCAGGGAGTTGATACCTTGCTTTAAGGACAGAGTTCCCGAAGCTTACGATGTTTAGTCTGGCAGGGTAGGGGGATGGAAAATAATAAAATCTGCAAAGATAGGGTTTCAGAGGCACTTCTTGATTCGATTATGTCGGTGCCTGATCACCCAGTAGAGGATATTGTCGTGGGTAGCCATCTATTGGGTATAAAATCTAGACAGGTGGGACTATCAAGCCTGGTTGACCCGGAGGGAGGTCACCTCCGATCCACTCCGCATGAAAAGCGCTGGAAAAGTTTGAAAGGCGAAAGTGCGAAAAAAGTGGCGAGAAAAATAATTGAATTGGATACCTTTGATGCCGGACTAGGCCTTGCTGCTATAACATCCTTATATGATTACTCAAAGATGAGCTTTATTAATGTAA
>JALSTM010000201.1 GCA_026983715.1 Desulfobacterales bacterium | reverse complement strand
CCTCCGAATCTAATCGAGATAAAGAATCGAGTAGCGCCTTGTCACATTTAGCCATCTCAATCATGGTGCTTTGGGTTGGGGAGAAGTTATCCCCGTAGCGGGGCCCTATGTGCGCAAGATCTACACCCGCTATTATAGCCACTTTTCCCCGGTAGTTCGCCAGTACCTCTTTCAGTATCTCTGCAAATTCCTCGATGTACTCACTGTCTCTCCGCCAGTCGTCAATTCCAAAAGAACACAGGACGGGTACAATTTTAACTTCCGGCAACACGTACTGTAAAAACAGTACCTGGAATTCTATGGAATGCTCCTTTCGATGAACAAATTCGCTTGCTGTGATATCTCGAGATACTTTCTCCCTTATTGAAGCTACTATTTCTTTTTGAGTCTCAAGAACCCCCAGAGGTGTTTCAAAATCTTTATCAGTAATGGCAAAGTAATTGTCGATAGGTTCGTGGCCAATTCCCAGAATGACAAAGATATCTGGCTTATTTTCGAGCTCCGGTAGCAGGCGGTATACGGACGCGTAAGAGGGACCACCCTGGCTTAAGTCAATGTGAGGAGCAACAAGTCCCACCAGCTCCCCTTCCAATGGCTCCACGGGGCCAGTTTCCTGTTTCACTTTTCGGAAAAATCCCTGTAGCATCCTTTTAATACTCGCCGCATCCTGGGGATACCCCTTCCCCGCAAGAAATGCTTTCCTGATCGGACACTTCTTAAATTCTTTTATCATCGAATTCCGGTAGTCGGCAAATCTGTCGTTATCCAGGAAATAGTTGGAATCAAGCAATCGGATTATTTCATTTAACTTATCACTAAAAAGTAAGGTTCCGAACCTCCGCATGTATGCTTCTTGAATGTCAAGCGTGGAATTAGAACCGTCCATAAGTGAAATTATAAAATAAACATCGGGACTTATTATGAGGGTTTCACTGGTAAAACCGAGGGCGTCTCGGATGGCGATCAATTGCTGGCCTTGGTGACTTATGGGTATTGCTTCGATTCCAAATCTTACTCGTGGCTGCTCGGACATTCTACTCCCTTTCAAACAAGCCTTCAGGTGAAGTGCGTTATTTCTTGTCAAAAAATCATTATAATGTCAACATAGTAGCAAGTATAATTTAACCTCTTGAAAGGGTGATATCAACTGTGGCTGGTTCCGGTGACTTCCCTGTTTCTTCGGGAAAGTGTTGCTTGCAATCTTCATAAACCGGTAGGTGTGGCATGAAAGACCTCACAGCAATAAAAGATGCAAAGGAAATCTTTCTTAAAGGAGTTGAAGCTGTAGACCCTGAGAAAGTAATAAGGAACCAAGTTTTTCTCGAAAACGATATTTTGACGGTACAAAATAAAAGATTCAGGCTCGGGGAATTTGAAAATATCATTGTAGTAGGAGCGGGAAAAGCCTCCGCTTCAATGGGTAAGGCGCTTGAGGAAATCTTGGGGTCCAAGATATCAGGTGGGTTAATTGTTACGAAGTACGGTCACGGGGAACCCTTGAAATATATTGACGTTGAAGAAGCAAGCCACCCTCTTCCGGATGAAAACGGGGTAAAAGCCACAGAAGAAATAGTATCGATACTTGAAAAGACCGATGAAAAAACGCTCATTATTGGCCTTATTTCCGGTGGAGGCTCAGCGCTTCTTGTATCACCCGTTTCCGGCATAACCCTGGAAGACAAGATATCAACAACAGACGTACTGCTCAGGTGTGGAGCAAGCATCCAGGAAATAAACACTATCCGGAAACATTTATCCCGTGTAAAAGGCGGAAGACTCATGGAAAAAGCGTATCCTTCGACCTTTCTATCCCTTATTCTTTCAGATGTCGTGGGTGACAGTCTCGATGTTATTGCTTCCGGCCCAGCTGTCCCCGATCCCACTACCTACCATGACTGCTTCAGGATCATTCGTAAATACTCAATTGAAACGGAGTTGCCGGGATCTGTCCATGGTTTTCTCGATAAGGGCAAACGTGGCGTTGAACCTGAAACACCTAAACCGGGAGATAGCATCTTTGAGAAAAGCCTCAATTATATCATTGGGAATAATTTTCTGGCCCTGGATGCAGCCAG
>JALSTM010000200.1 GCA_026983715.1 Desulfobacterales bacterium | reverse complement strand
ATTCAAGCCTGGCTGTTGCGACATCTATCTTGAAACCATCGGGAAAAACTATCACGGCGGTGTTAAATTTCTGGTGACACCGTATCTTAGTTTCAGGGTGTTTTTTTGAGTAAGCCTTGGCAAACTTGATTCCGTCGCCTTCAACAACTATATCAATGTCAAGGTTGGGCTTTCGTAACAAAAGGTCTCGAACGAATCCTCCGACCACGTAAGCTTTATACTTCAAATCTTCAGCTACTTCCCCGAGTTCCCTAAAAAGGGCAATTATATCCCTGGGAAGCTGCTCTTTCATCAAATTTTGGATGTTTTTAACATTTCCTTTCTGGGACTTGATAGCTTCTTGGTCGTAGACGGGATCCGGTAGCTGATCACCATCCTGGACAAGGTAGTCTAGGAGATCACGTCTTGTAATCACGCCTATGATTTCCCCTTTTTCCATTACAGGCAAAAGTCTCTGGTGACGATCTACCAATCCTTCCTGGATTTCCATTAGCGTGGCATCAGGGGAGACAGGATGAAAATCAGTCGTCATTAGATCACTAACAGGTAGTTTGTGTAGCTTGTGATAAGCCGCTTTTTCGATAACCTGGCGTGTGATTATGCCTTTTATTTCGCCTTTCTCAATAACCGGAACTGCATTTATGTTATAGTGAATCATGAGATTTGCGGTTTCCTGGATGGACGTATCCGGATTGACCGATATGACGGGCGCACTCATGAGCTGACGTGCAAGCTGGATCGGACTTATGTGATTCTGGAGCACTTTGAGCAATTTTTCTTCTGCCTGGATAAGCGTCAAACCCTTGATTGTTGCAGAAGCGGCATTTGCATGGCCTCCTCCCCCAAAGTAGCCTGCAATATCTGCCACGTTGACTTCCGGTATGCGGCTCCTGGCGATCAAGTAAATGCGATCTTCCATGAGGGCGAGGGCAAAAATTACGTCCAGGTTTTTCATATCCTTGAGTTTATGAACGAGAACTGCAAAATCACCCACATATTGATCAGAGGACACCTGGGCAATTGTAACTTCGATGCCCTTGATGTTGTACGTTTTAGACGATCTTAGAAGTTCATCCAACAGATACACCTGTTCTGGTGATAATTCACGGTTAATAAGGTCGCTTACGAGATTCAAATCACATCCGCATGACCTAAGATATGCACATGCGAGGAAATCTTCTTCGGTGGTGGAAGAAAACGTGAGAGAACCGGTATCTTCGTAAATTCCCAGAGCCAGTATGGTTGCCTCTTCCGGGGAAAGCTTTATTCCTTTTTCCTTGATCAAGTGGGTTAAAATCGTGGATGTGGATCCCACTAGCCGGATGATTTCCTTTTCACCCTTGATATCATCTGGAGCGTCGGGATGATGGTCGTAAATGTGAATCTTCAGATCAGGCCTGTCGATAATATCTTGGAAGGGACCGATTCTTGATTTTTGCCGGGTATCAACCAGTACCAGAAAATCAACCTCATCGAGTTTGATATTCTTAGCTCGAGTAAAATTGTAAAGAAAACTAGTTGATTTTACAAAGAATTCTCTCAGGTTGCCTTCCTGTGATCCCGGGAAAACCATTTCCGCTTCGGGGTATAATTTTTTGGCAGCGATCATCGATGCCATGGCATCGAAATCGGCGTTAATATGAGTCGTAATTACCTGCATAATTATTTCTGATTTTGAATCACGATCTTGGATGATGAAGCTTGTGAATTTTCTTGAGTTGCTCTCTGGCAACGTGAGTATAAATCTGCGTGGTCGAAATATCGCTGTGGCCGAGCATCAGTTGAACGGACCTCAAGTCAGCGCCATGTTCCAACAGATGTGTTGCGAAGGAATGACGAAGAGTGTGGGGGGAAATGTTTCTTGTAATCCCTGCTTTCCGGGTGTACCTTTGGAGAATTTTCCAGAATCCCTGTCTCGTGATAGGTTTCCCGGATCTATTGACAAACAGATAGTTACTGTGACGTCCTTTAAGCAGGAGTTTCCTTCCGTGTTCAAGATAGTCCTTGAGTGCATCCTGGGCATTCTCGGTTATCGGTATCACCCGTTCCTTGTGACCTTTTCCAAGAGCAATAACGAATCCAACTTCGAGATTTAGCTGTTCTGTGGTCATTTTTACGAGTTCGGTTACTCTCAGCCCCGTTGCGTAAAGTAGTTCAAGCATCGCCTTGTCGCGCTGGCCCAGTGCTGTAGTAACGTCTGGTTGTTCAAGGAGTTTTTCCACTTCTTCAAGGCTAAGGACCTGGGGGAGCTTCTTCTGGATTTGGGAGGATTCCATCTGGGCTGCGGGGTTTGAATCAGCAATCTTTTCCCTTAGCAGGTACTTATAAAAACTCCTTATTGCAGCCAGGTGCCTGTTCCTGCTCCTGGTAGCAAGCCCTTTCCTGTGAAGATTCTCAAGGTACATCGCGAGGTGTTCTCTTTTTACCTCGTTGAAGCTGCTAACGCCGATATTTTCAAGAAAGGCGATAAACTGCTGCAGGTCATTTCGGTAAGATATGACGGTGTTGAGAGCAAGTCCTCGCTCTACAGTTATATAATGGAGCAATTGATCCAGTTGCTCTTTCATGTTCGTAACTTCACCCCACGATTGTCAATGCTATTCTTTATATTCTAACCTAAATTATAATTATTTAAAGCGTCATGCGAAAGTTTGGGCGTAATTTATGGACTATTCTTCTAAAATTATCGTGATACAAGGTTATCCCTCAGTTCAGTTGTAAAGGTCTGGAAGTTATGATCTACCAGAAGTGAAGTTAGGACTTTATTCCCTTCTCTTCTAGTGGATATAAACTCAATCTTGTGGGTTTTCCCCTCGTAGTCCTGAAAAGATATGCACTCACCTTCCTTGAATCCGCCCTTCCTGAACCAAACGTCCGGTGGCAATAGCCATGTTTTCCCGTATTCCTTGGTAAACCTGAAATATGATAGCGTGTCATACGGGTATTGCAAGTAAAGGCATAGCTTTTCATCGTCCACTACTTCTCCTAGTTCCTTTTCAAATTGGCTCCGTTTGGCTTCTATGTCCACGTCTTTGGGTGTCCTTAATCCTCCTTCCGTGGCAATGATATCGTGCCATTTTTTCCTGTCGGTTCGCTGGTATTCGAGAACCTTCTGACAGATCCATTCCTGTGGATCGTAGAAAGGAAACGGGCCATAGCGACCCAGAATCAGGTTCTTTAGGTCGTCACTGGGTCTTTCGTATCTTCCGTGCAAAACATTGCTAACCGCAGTTGTCCATAAAATTTGGCTGCCTGGGGTTGTGGCCCAGAAATTCCCAAGTTCTTTCAAAACTTTAGCAATTTCATCGAATATTTCATGAAATCTGTCCAGAAGACCAATTTTCTCAGCCTGTTCAAAGGAACTCCCCGCTGCTCCTCCCGTCATTTTATGTCTCCTGACCGTAGGATCAAAACCTTTGAAAGGGCTTTCAAATTGCTCGTAGTACCTCCTTTCTCTCCTTAAAATGTCGGAGCAGTCAAGAAGAGGCTGTATTTTGATGCCCGGAGCTTTGTACCCGTAATCATTCAATACCTGGATCAATGTTAAAGCCGGAGCCTGGCTGTATACGCCCCCAAATCCGTGGTCACTGACTTCGCATATTTTTGCTCCCGCCATCACGGCTTCACACATTCTTCCCAAATCGTTTCCGTCCGTGTTATGACCATGGTACTGAATTATCAAATCGGGATACGCCTTGACAATGGAGTGGACAAGCTGGCCAATTCTTTTCGGCGATCCGAGGCCGGAATGATTTTTTATGCCCAATATGATGTCCTTTCCGGTAACGTCAAGTATTTCACCTACTTTCTTGACATAAAATTCGTCCGTGTGTTCCGGGCCGGTGCTGAAACAGATGCATGGCATTAATATCTTCTTGGCCTTTTTGACCTCCTCAAACACCGGGATCATGTTAGGGACGTGATTCAGAAAGTCATATACCCTCCAAACATCAATGTATTTGGTAAATTGCCGAACCGTGAAACGAATAACATTTTTGGGGTAGTGCCTGTAACCGAAAAGGTTTGCACCCCTGCAAACCGTTTGTAATAATGTATTTGGCATTGCTCGCCTGACAAGCCGCAATTTTTCAAACGGATCAATCTGTTTTTTCAATATGTCAACGTGGATCGATGCCCCTCCCGAAATTTCAAAAGCAAAGTATCCGGTTTCATCCCTGTATGGAGCAACCTTGAGTGTTGTCTGGGGTAGTATCCTGTTTTTAAAATCTGATTGTGACACGTCTCTTTCGTTATTTGTTAGAAAATACCCGGGAGTTTCCCGGAGTATTCCAAGAATATCTTCGCTGCTCATCTTTGGTGTAATAAGATTCGTTTTACTCATGGTTTTTCACTTAGTCCTCGCACTCGTTAATAAATGTATGGGTTTTCCTTGTAAGCGTTAATTTCTGCAATTAACTTTGCGATTTTGTCCATGTCCCTTTCTTCTTCCACGTAATCGAGCAAGTGAGGATGGGTATCAATGTAAGAAGTGTCAAAGCGCTGGTTGATGAAATCGGGATCGTTCACTATCTGCTGAAAATAAGGAATGGTGGTGTTGACTCCTAAGATGACAAAGTTATTCAATGCTCTTCTCAGCCTGTCCACAGCTTCAAGCCAGTTGAAGCCGTAAACGGTTAGTTTCACGAGCATGGAATCGTAATATCTCGGAATCTCGTAGCCCTGGTATACTGCACCATCAAGACGAATACCATGACCGCCAGGGGAGATGTATACCTGGATCTTACCAGGGCTTGCCAGGAAATTGTTTTTGGGATCCTCGGCGTTTATCCTCAACTCAATGGCTGTGCCCCTTTCCACGATGTCGTCCTGCCTTATCGATAGCGGCTGATGTGAAGCAATTTTGAATTGTTCGCGTATGAGATCGATCCCCGTAATCATTTCCGTAACCGTGTGTTCAACCTGAATTCTCGTGTTGACCTCCAAGAAATAGAAATTGTCGTCTTCATCAATCAGGAACTCAACCGTACCTGCACTTTCGTACTTGGATGCTATCGCGGCAGTTATGGCGGTATCGCAAATTTTTTTCTTCATCCGTTGAGGCAAATTTGCGGGGGCTATCTCAATCAATTTTTGGTGTCTGCGTTGTATGGAGCAGTTTCTTGTACCCATGTGTACGACGTTTCCGAACTGATCAGCGAGTACTTGGACTTCCACATGCCTGGGGTTGGCCAGGGTTTTTTCAAGGTAGATTTGGTCATTTCCGAAAGCCATCTTGGCCTCGGACCTAGATCTTTTAAGCCCTTCCAGGAGCGACTTCTCGTCTTCAACCATACGGATTCCCCTTCCTCCGCCTCCTGCCACGGCCTTAATCATGATCGGAAACCCATATTCAGCGGCGAACTTCAAGGCTTCTTTTTCCCCTTCCGTACCTTCACTTAGTATGCTTGTCCCAGGTATAACGGGAATGCCCGCATCAGTCATAATTTTCCTGGCAATTACCTTGCTTCCAAGATTCTTGATAACTTCTGGAGGAGGGCCGATGAAGGCAAGACCTGCCTTGGTACACTCTTCAGGGAAGGCCGGATTCTCTGCAAGGAAGCCATACCCGGGATGTATTGCTTCGCAACCGGAATTAAGGGCCACACGTATGATTTTATCAATGTTGAGATAATCTTTTCTTGGACCTGGTCCAATGCAAACGGCTTCATCGGCGTGCATCGTGTGCAACGCTTCCCTGTCGGTTTCTTCGTAGATCGTTACGACTCGAATCCCGAGTTCCTGTGCTGACCTGAGTATCCGAAGGGCTATTTCTCCCCTGTTTGCAACAAGTATTTTTTTGAACATCCTCTATTTCCTTTTTTTTACTTCACCATATCCATGAAAGGTTTCCAACATCACTGGGTCATAATATCCAGTTTCCCGGATGTTTGTTGACTGTTACGCGGCGAATATTTCAAGACGAAGCAGCAGCCTGGCTGTCTCCGGTTGGATTAAGCATGCGCTGGGAGCTCTCTCAACCTGTTTGAATAGTGTTAACTAGCATATTAACTTTGAAATGGCAACGCTAACGATGAATTTGACCAAAGTGCGCTTATCGTATTGTCGTCTATTACCAAACATGTTTCAAGGGGAAGTGTCAATATTCTATCCTGCAGTTTAGGCAAACTGCCATAAAGAAGCAAAGTGCTATCGGTAAAGAGGCCTCAAGGAGATGAAAAATTGAAAATAAAGATAGGTGTTGCCCACGGTTTTAACCGCAGGCACGAACATCGAGGGTCAGGTGGATTTCTTAACCCATTGCAGCTCTTGGGCTCTTGACGGGTCGCCTTCTTCTTGGAGTCACGTTAAGCCTTTCTCTGTCAATCAGGCTGCACTTGAAAGGCTTCAATACTTCACCAACTTCCCACTTAGGGCGATTGATATCCTGCAATAATTCCTTTATACTATTCCATTGAGTCGGATTGTAAAATGGGCAACTTTTGCCTTCGTTGAAAAACTCGCAGTGCTTCGCACTCACATATTTTTCATATTTTTTACAATACATAATTTTCATAGGCTTATTACCTCCTTGATTCTGTAATATAGCATTTTTCATACCAAAAGAAAAGCTATGGAGAAAAAACTGGCTTTCTATCTGAATCTTGGATAAAAAGCAAGAAAAAAATTTATTTTTTTGCCTTGACAAAAAAAGAAAGCTAAACTAGATATCTAGCTCTTGATTTCATGAGCCTTACATCGAAACGGAGTGTGATAATTATGAAAACGTTCAGTGCTAAACCTGATCCAGGCGCCAGAAAATGGATCCTTGTCGATGCTCGCGATAAAGTGCTAGGAAGGCTGGCATCTCGTATTGCCATGAGGCTCCGAGGGAAACATCTCCCAACGTTTACTCCTCACGTTGATACCGGTGACTTCGTAGTTGTGATCAACGCGGAGAAGATTCGGGTGACGGGAAAAAAGCTTCAACAGAAGATGTACTACAGGCACACCGGGTACATGGGGGGATTGAAAGAGAAAAATCTCAAAAAAATGCTCCAGGAAAAACCCGAGGAAGTTATCAGGCTTGCAGTGAAAGGGATGCTCCCAAAAAACAAGTTGGGGAGGAGAATGTTAAAAAAACTGAAAGTTTATTCTGGAGAAAGTCATCCTCATGAAGCGCAACAACCCGAAGTTGTTGATTTGCGCTAAGCATTGTGGGTTCCAAGGTTGTTGATTATGAGTTCTGAGTGAGAGGAAGAAGTCTATGGAAGAAAAAAGGTATTATGCGACTGGCAAAAGAAAAACAGCAGTTGCTAGAGTGTGGTTAAAACCCGGTACGGGTAAAATTACGGTAAACAAGAAACCCCTGGACGAGTACATCACCAGGGAAACGGCAAAGATGGTCATAAGGCAACCCTTTGAACTTACTGGGACTTTAGGCCAGTTCGACGTAGATGTTAATGTCAGGGGCGGAGGTATATCGGGTCAGGCCGGCGCAATTAAGCATGGTATTACCAGGGCTCTTCTCGAATTCAATCCCGATTTGAGACCAATTCTCAAGAAAGCCGGTTTTATTACCCGTGACTCTAGAATAAAAGAAAGAAAAAAATATGGGCAAAGGCGAGCACGGGCCCGCTTTCAGTATTCAAAGCGCTAAATTTTTATTGCACCTACTGCAAGGGGCACTTGGTGCCCCTTTTTTTGTTTTTTAAGGCAACATTGCTTAGCGAATCGGGGGATAAGGAATCATGATTAAAGCAGCGATACACGGAGCAAGTGGTTATACCGGTTTTGAACTAATCAGGCTGCTTCTAAAGCATCCCGACGTGGAACTTGTTGCTTTGAGTTCCAGAAAATTCGCCGGAGTTCCCATTGCTGAAGTTTTCCCTGCGTTGAGGAATATTTGTTCCCTGGTTTGTGAAGAATATACCGAGAATCAATTGGGCAGGCATGCGGATATCGTTTTTGCAGCTTTGCCTCACCAGGCTTCAATGGAGGCAGTCCCTGCCCTCTTAAAAGGAGGGGCAAAAGTTATTGATCTAAGTGCCGATTTTAGGTTCAGGGACGAACGAGTATATTCCGAGTGGTACCAACCCCACTGTGTACCAGAGCTTCTTCAAAAAGCTGTATACGGGTTGCCGGAACTCTACCGGGATAAAATCAAGGAAGCGGATCTTGTCGGAAATCCCGGTTGTTATCCAACAAGCGTCATTCTTGCCATGGCTCCACTTGTTAAAGGGAAAGTAATAGATCTTGATTCTATCATTGCCGATTCGAAATCAGGGGTAAGCGGTGCGGGTAGGGGACTTAGTCTTGCAACTCATTTCTGCGAGGTAAACGAGGGATTCAAGGCGTACAAGGTGGGGGAGCACCGACACACGCCGGAAATGGAACAGGAGTTAAGTCTCCTGGCAGGGAGACCGGTGAAAATTTCCTTTACCCCACATCTTGTTCCCATGACCAGAGGGATACTTTCCACCGTGTATGCAAACTTAAATGAAAGTGTCACTGCTGGAATGATAGAAGAAAGTTTTGTTGAGTTTTACCGTGATGCTCCGTTCGTTAGAATCCTTGGTGATGGAGTAATCCCGAATACGCTTTACGTTCGGGGTACAAACTACTGCGATATTGGGTGGAAGGTGGATCCTCGAGTAAACAGGGTTGTCGTGGTTGCGGCAATTGATAATCTCACTAGAGGCGCATCTGGCCAGGCGGTTTGCAACATGAACCTAATGTTCGGTCTTGAAGAAACTCGTGGTCTCATAAGAACCGTGTGGCAACCTTAGTTACCCTCGTACCTATGGCGACTTCCGGAGACAAGAGAAACTATTTCATGATAATTGAATATGATGGTTCCAACTACCATGGATGGCAGAGGCAGAAAGGTGTCCTTACCATCCAGGAAGTCATTGAAAGCCGTCTCGCCATCATAACGGGGGAGAACGTCACGGTCTGGGCATCTGGAAGAACTGATGCTGGAGTACATGCTTTGGGGCAGGCAGCACATTTCCTGTCTCGAACTACTATTCCACCTGATGCACTGTGGCGTGGGCTAAATAGTTTACTCCCCGAAGACATCGTAATCAAGGAATTAAAACCTGTTCATAGAAAGTTCCATGCCAGGTTTCACGCAAAAAGCAAGATATACCAGTACCGTATCCTGAACAGGTCGCTACGTTCTGCGTTGATGAGAAATTATTTGTGGCACGTACCACAAGAGTTAAACCTTGATGCGATAATCTGCGGTCTTGAAATCCTTAGAGGTGAACATGACTTTAAGGCGTTCCAAGCATCCGGAACTAAAGTAAAAAATACCGTTAGGACGCTATTTCGAGCAGAAATCGCGAAAAAACCCGATAATATGCTAGTTTTCACCTTTGAGGCCAACGGATTTCTTAGATACATGGTGAGAAACATGGTTGGTACGCTCATAGACGTGGGAAAGGGTAAATTCAGAGTGGAGCAACTGAAGCAAATTCTCGAATCTCGTGACAGACAGCAAGCAGGAATGACTGCGCCTGCAAGGGGACTATATCTCGTTGAAGTAAAGTATTAAGGATTGGTATGCTTCCAGCTTTGTGCTTGAAACAATATTTAGGAAGAGTCCTACTACCAATCGGTTTAAGAACTGATGCAGAAACAACTCTAAATCCGTCATTCCGGCCGGAGAGAAGTGTAGATCCGGAATCTGTAACCGTTTATCCGGATGCTGGATCATATCCGAAATGACATTTAGAATACTTCCCTATAAACATGTAGCGTTTTATCGTGTCATAATTCGTATACTACCAGTGTCCGTCATAAATGAACCGCCCGCTTCGCTTAAGGCGCGAAGAACGCGAAGAAGGAAAATATTGCGGCCGGCGGGTTAACGCCGCCCACAATGCCTTGCACCCTTTCAGGGTAAC
>JALSTM010000199.1 GCA_026983715.1 Desulfobacterales bacterium | reverse complement strand
GCGGTAACCAGTTTTGCCCAGTGGGGTTTTACGAATCCCCACACTTTATATAACGACTTATTTACTTCCAGATTCATCCCTAAAAATGGGTAGTCACGCCAAGCCTTATGCTGGCACCCCTGTACGTCCTGTTGCTATCCGGGTGAAGTGCCGTTTCTTCATCGTGCATAATGTAAACTGAACTCAAAAGCTGCAGCCTGTATTTTTCTGCAAATCTCCACTGCCAGCCTAACCCGACCTCTGCTTTCTGCCGCCGCCCCTTGTAATACCTATCTTCATGGGAGTAACCGTTGGGTTCTATTCGCATCAGGTTTAGCAATCCGAAAACGGCATGCCGATCATTTAAATCATATCTCAGGTTGCTTGTAAGAAGGAATTCATCACCATAGCTGTTGTGGTCTTCCTTTCTTATGTTCCCGGCAGTTGTTTCTATCCTGTCTTTATCCCTGAAATACGAAGATAAATCCAGCTTGAATCTCCACGGCGATCTGTCATAAAGAATTCCCGCACCAAACTCGAGCATATCCCCGGGTTCGTAGAAATCATTGCCATCTACCTCGTCTTCTTCGTACCACGTGTACGAAGAATAGAGTCTTAGAAACCAATTATCGCTGGGATAATAACGAAATTCCCCTGTAACCCTCCATATATCCCCGGGATCGTAGTTTTCAAACTCCTTGCTGTAATCGTACGAATCCCGCCACAAGAATCCTCCACTGACCCCGACTACAATTTTGTCCCAGGATTTAATTAGTGTCACCGTTGGATTAACATCAAAACCTTCACCCCAGCTAGTAATAGGAACGAGGTCAGGATCCATCAGGGCATCGATATCGTCGTCGCTCAGGTTTGTCCTCCCCGTAGGAATGTTAAAATCTAAACCTACAAGGACATCAATACCCAGAACATCTTCCGCATAATATGATAAATTCACCTTAGTATCTAGTACATCATCTGTGTCATGACTGCCAACGCCCTGGTTGTCATAATAATTGTACATGTAGCCCGTTAGAACCCTGAAAGAAAAATCTTTTATATCGGCCTCAATAGATACCGGAATATAAAACTGCTGTCCTTTTTCTCTTTTTGTAGATTCCCAGTAATAGTAATTAAGGCCAGTGTTAAAGGAGACATCGGTTGCATAAGAGTTAGAAGGAACTAATGGATACATCACAAGAAGAACAAAAAGGGCCAAAAGGAAAATACTCCTAAAATTAAGATCCCTCCCCCAAACGTAATCTGGTGTCATACTGTCTCTCCCATCTCTAGTCCCGTTCCAGTCAAAGAGCGACGGTAAATGTGTCAGGCTCTCAAGGACTTCCCACAAAGGGATACCCGTAATTTGCACCATTATTATTGTTTCCCTGATCAATGTCATCTATTATCGCGTTTCCTGGTTCTTCTACCTTCTCGGGTGCCTTAGCCTCGCCAGGTTTCTTCAGTCTCTTCATAGGAGCTTCAGTAATCAGGGTGTCGGTTAAAGAGGTGCTGCCACGTAGAGACCTGGCAAGACCTCGTTTCCTTTTTCTTTTTTCACTAGGTATTCGAATTAGTTTTAAGTCAATGAGCTCCAATAGGGCTAGCTTGGGTAGCTCGAATTCCGGATCCAGTTTGTTAGCTTCGCCATAAAAATCGGCCGCTTTTTCATAATCCCCCCTATCACTGGCATCTATTCCCTTGAAGTAAGCAAAGAGAGCATCCATGTTCAAAGTAATAGGTTGCTCGAGTATTTTCCGCTGCTCGGGGGTTAATTTGACCTTGAGTAGTTCAACGATATCAAAAAGAAGCTTTTTTTCGAGTTTCAACAATTCTTGAAATAGACCCTCCACCTCTGGCTTGCCAAGAATTTTACTCCTCGGGGAATCCAGGACTTGCGAGAGTATATTGAGTTGCCTTTTTTCGTTCATATCAAGCTGACCGCCAACAATCCAGCGTGCCTTCAACAACTTGCCGAGTTTTATTCGTGTTTCTTCATCTACAAGTCCGCTTTCCGAGAGCTTCATTTCTTCCAATAATGCCTGCAACCGCACCCTGTCAACCACGTCGAATTTTTCCAGTTTCCTCAAATCGGTAATTAGCATGATAGCAAGACCCTTTTGGAGT
>JALSTM010000198.1 GCA_026983715.1 Desulfobacterales bacterium | reverse complement strand
AAGGAAGCTCTGGTTAATTCGGATTTCTAGAACTACCAGCCAATTGGATAAATAGAACGAGCACAATTCAAAAACCGACATTCGCGCCGGCACAAAGCGTAGAGCCTTAATCTGGCATTCTCTAATTGGATGCCGTGTCAAGCGTGCCCCTGACCAGATCAGGGGGGCGGCATTACGATCAAGAGGCCATTGGCAAACCAAGTAATTAATCAGGATTTCCTAAGTACAATAATTCGGCAACATAAGCACCTGCACTGACACAAAAAACATAAATATTAAGCACTTCCATATAATGATCCTTTGGTAAGATGAAGATAAAAGATAATCGCAGGAGATTTGGGAAATGATCTACCGTTTGAAAAGTAGCGAGAAGTGCGCATGAATGGTGTTCATAGAATCAAAGCCAACTGTGAACAAAAAGATAGCGACCTTCTCCCCCCAGTGAACAATAGACTCTTGATCAGCCTTCAATTATCCTCGTTCACCCCTCCTAATTCCTTCAGAAACCCCCGCAACAATTCCGTACCCTCCCATTTTCTATACACCAGTTCCTTATTATCGAAATACCACTTACGCGTGAGAACAAGCGGTATAAGCCTTGGTTTCGTCCCGGTTAATTTCGCCGTCAACCTCGCCAGCGGTGCGGAAAGAGGAAGTGGCATGGGAACCTTGTTTACTTGGTTCGAATAAGGATCCCTACAAAACTCCGGTGGTGATGTAACATTATACTCCCTGCATGCCACCGGTCGGTATGGATAAATCCTGCAAGAATTATCCACCAAAAACGGGCATGGAATGCTTAGTTGAAAGTACTTTTTCGCTATTTCAAGGGCTACATCGTCCGAAAAATCAGGGTCTAGGAGTTCCCCTACCATGCCTAATTGTTCCAGTTTTTCAGCTATGCGGTCAAACTTCTGGGATAGTTCCTTCCAGCCTGATTTTTCGAGGTGATCAACAAGTTCACTTATCCATATTGCTTCCGGGGGAGATAGCGGTACCATCTGATTACAGCAAACTCCGCAACCCGGCCCGCAATAGATTTTTCTCCCCTCTTTTTCTTCTTTATCAATCGCCCGTTTTACCAGTATATCAGTAAATTCAAGGGCTGTCGACACAAGGTCCACAAGGCGCATCGGACCTTCACTTACTTGAACCTTGCCCCGGATAATCCCGAAAGGTGTTTTGAATTCAACCGCGAAAAAACTAACCCCTTCGTTCACGGAAACTCCTCCAAAATCCCTCCGCCGCCTCATTTGCCAAGGAGCCACACGAGAAATTACTCGCACTACCCTAAAGAAACCTGAACAAACTCAGATTTCTAGGACGAGCAATCAGTTAAAGGAACCTCTGATTAATTCCAATTTTTAGGACTACCGATTAATTAAACAAGTCGGACGAGCACAACTTACAAACCGTCATTCCGGCCGGATTCTAGCGTAGAGCCGGAATTTAGAATTCTCTAACTGGATGCCGGATCAAGCCCGTTCCTGACTAGATCAGGGGGGGCGGCATGACGGGCAAGTAGTCCTTGCCTAATTTGTATATTTATCAGAGGTTCCTTATGTATTATGGGCTAATGACTCTCAGGAACTCAATAACCCGTCGTTTAGTTAAGGTGTATTACCTCTCCTTCGACCTTAACGTCTTCGCTGGCTCTTATCTTCACATCTCCGGTTTTTGCTTCAATCTTTACAGATTTAGCACTTATTTTCAAATTTCCAGGCATCTCAACTTCCACATCTTCTTTCAGTAGCTTTACTACAGGTCCAGAATCCTCGTTAAATATTTCAATTATTTTTTCACCATTAGCCGCGTACACGCTTATTGACTCATCCCTTTCAAGCTCAAGAGCTGCCTTTTCTAGCCTCTCTCTAGCAGGTCTTAGGGCAAAGCCGTCGATTACCCCCACCACTACCGGTTCTAGCCAGTTTCCGGGACATACTAGCAAAACCCTATCTCTTTCTCGTACTGTGACTCCTTGGAGTGTCGGAAGCCATTTCTCTAGTTTATTCCCCGACCTATCTTCCCAATGAACGAGTACCCGTCCTTGTAGTGTGGGATGTTTTGTTTTCTCACACATACCGACCATGGTTGAGGAGTTCTCCCTCGTGGGCTCTTCCGTTTTTCTTCCGGTTGATGTGCGGGCACAAATTATTTCTTCCAGGATTGATACCTTTTCCCTTTTATCTTCACGCACTTTTCTTTCAATGTTCCTTGCCCTGCTTAGCATTTTTTTCGTGCTCCTCCTTTGCGTGATCAAGTTTTTCTTTCATCGTGGGCGGGGCTTCGTATTCTATGGCCATGCCACCATCAACGAAACCTTTTACGGGAATGTGCTTATGTATCCCGGGCACAAACAATCTATGAAGTTCCCTGATTGCAACATATACTAAGGAGACCTTTTCCTCTCCGGGGAAACACTCCACACTGGTTAGCTTTGGTTCCACCGCTTCCCTGTTACCCTCAATTTCAATTTCGAGTAAAGGTTTTTCCGAGGGTAAGTTGAAAGACACAACTTCCTTTTCCTGGTTCATCCCTGAAATTGATATTTTTTCCCCGGGATTCAAATGGGCAAATGACATTCCGTAAGAAGCTTCCTGGTAAAACATGGGATGAGGCCCCTCGTCGAACCCTCTTCCCTTCATCACCGAGCGATATCCTGGTGGCAAGAATCCACGTTTTACTTCCGGCATGTTTTCGTCCTCGGGCCCCGGGAACCAAGCGTCCACAAGTTCGTAAAAGTATATGTACCTTGGGAATGTATATGGATGTACCCAATCAAAGCACCAGGGAAGAGGCTGCTTGTACCAGAGCTCGGGTTTTTTTGTAATGATCCTTTCCTCGGTCAAGAGATCTTCCGGGTCCTCGAGGTTTGGCATTTCCATTTCTGGTACTTCTCCGTCAACTACGAGATATCCCTTACCAAACGGATTTCTTGGGTACATTCCGGGATGATCCGTCTGGAGAATTACTTGCATCTCGAGCGAATCTGCATTTTCCACAGGCACTCGCCAATCAATTCCCCCGTATGCATTTTCATAGGTTAAAGGCATTTCAAGAAACGGTTCAGGATCTTCTATTCTAGGCTTACCATGCTTATCCCAGATTATCTTTCTTCTGCCAAAGACAGATATCCTTTTAACAAAACTCCCTACCTGGACAGATACGTTCATCTCCGTCGTAGGTATACCTGACAGGGCAAATGCTGAACCCCTGACGACCACGTCTGTCATAATTTTGTCAACCCAGAAATCTGTTCCAGCTTTCAGCCTGGGCTGAAGATTTTCGTCCCTTATATCATGACGAAGTGGTTCTGGTGCCGTCAGTACACAGGACCCTCCGGAAACATCATAGGTAAACTTAACCAGGAGATATGCATAAGGACCAAGCTCCGCAGACGAACCCAAGTCTACCACTGCATCGTAAACATCAGAAACTGGTTTTCTGCTCTCACTCATAGCGGATCACCCCAGTTAGCACCTTTCCCGTCAGTGTCTCTTTGCCATCCAAGCACATTCCCTTGAGCCTTCCAGCCGGGTTTGTCTCCTCCCCAGGTGTAACCAACTTCGCCCCCCAGAGGGCCGCCGCCTGTACTTACCTTGTATGTCGGATTCCCCTCAAGAGAAGTAGTTGCTAACCCGGCTGCTCCTGCCAACCCCGTTTTCATAACCTTGGCTGGAGACGTTGGCAGAAGTTTCCCCAGCGCCTCACTAGCAGCAGCCTTAGCCATAGCTCGCTTGGTTACTTTTTCAGCTGCTTCCTCGGCTGCTTCTTTGGCTACTTCCTTGACAACTTTTCGTCCGACTTTTTTCATAACCTTTTCAGCAGCTTTCTTGGCAATCTTTTTAGCAAACCTATCAATCGGTTTACCGATTTTATCAAACACAAAATCCAGCGCCATCAGCATAGATGCTTGTAGAAGGCCGACAAAGACATCTTTCAATGTTATCCCGACTATTACCGTGTTCAGCTTATTTATCAATGGGAAAGCTATAAGAGCAGACACGGGATCTCCGCAAGTCATCATAGGAAAAGGGGGCGCAAATACCTGTGAACAACCCACAAATACCTTTTCCATTTTAACTTTGGAAGTTTTAAATATTATTTTTCTAGAAGAAAAAGGCCACATGACCGCGTAGTATGCGTTTGCCATCTGGGCAGGAGTAATATCAGGAATCATCGCTCCGATGTCGTGCCCATCTAGCACAATGTAAAAATTCTTGTGTAATACTTTTTTGGTTAACTTGTTCTGGTTTAGATAATATCCGTAAGTCCACATTTGGGTAGCAATCATTTCAACAGAAGGAGACGGAACAGGAACAACAGGTGGAATAGTGTTATGAAATAAAGCTCCCATGGTAGGATCGTATGCAATATTTACATTTACTTCAAACATTTCCACACCCCCGATTGTTTACTTGTACCATCCGTTTTCGATTCTTAACCTCATGGATCTTTCTTCTCCAGGTATTGGATCAAAGGGGAAGACATGCCTGTAAACCAAGTAAAATCTTTCTTCTTCAGGCAAAAGAACAAGCATCTGGGGAGCCAGTTCTCTTGTTCCTGTCCTTGAACCAATGACATAATCTGCAAACACTCTAAGTGCAGGTAAGTTAAATGAGATAATACCGCGAGGTGTCAGCCCATCAAGGACCACCTCGGCTTTCTCTGGAGGAACCGAAATAACCCAGTCCGGATGAGCCCTATGGAATACCCCTTCCTGTAGTGTAAGCGTCAAATCTGATGTTCCGGCCTCTTCTGGTATTACAACACTTCTAATCCCATGAATACCGGAATCGAGAGGGACCGTTGCCCAACACTTTGGCATAGGCTTGTGAGACCAGTCGGTTATTAGATTTTCCGGGTCCTCTAGATTTGGTAATTCTCGCCTAGTATCATAGAAGGGATAACCATCCGGGCATTTAAAGGTTTTACCCAGTTCTTTCGCTATAGGGGCAGGATCCATTCCCTTGCCATACTTATTGAATGGATCAGAAACTTCTACTGGAGAATCCTTATCTACGAATATGTCACACGTTCCACCAAAAGCATTCTCGTAAGTAAGCGGCATTTTTTCAAAGTACTCGGGTTCTGAGATGGCTTTGTTGCCTTGGACATCCATCCACTCCCTGTCTCCAAATACGATCAGTTCTCTTCGCTCATCTCCTACCTGCAAGCCAACTTTCATGCTTCGAACCGGTTTTCCTTCGGGGGCATAGGCAACCCCGAGCAGGATAACTTCAAAGGCATCATCAATTCTCGGGAAATCATCTCTTGGCAAAAGCCCCAGCTCGCTTTCGACGTCATGCAAAAAGATAGGGTAAGGATCGTCTGCATCTAGCGTTACCGAGCCATCCATATCGAACCTGAACGTGGCCTTGGCAACAATCATACCTACCCTGTAGCCCAATTCCTCAGTATGAGCCACGTCTATTCTCGCAGTAAGTGGTGTACTGTTAACCAGTTCCATTTTATTCTTCCCGTTACTTGCCCCCCAGGCCCAAATGGTCAATCAGCTTCGTAAAATCCCTCGGTTCAATTACAAACTGGCAGGTTATCAACGTTTTACTTTCACTCTCCCCCATAGCGTTCTTCGTTCTCCACCCCGGATCTATGCAACCGATAGTTACAGTCTTACCGTTGGATTCTAGAACCAACACGGGTCCAACAAATTTTGCATTTGGAGCGTTAGTTTTCCTCCACCACTCCTTGAAACTATAGTTTAACGGAGGCAGCAAAATTTTTATCGGTTTTCTCATGAAAGGACAGATGGTAATCTCACTTTCTCTTAAATATATCTTTCCCTGTGGTGAAAGATTGTACCAAACTATAAGCGCTATACCGATAACAAAAGCAGCGGAGATGATAAGTCCTGCGGTTGTTTCAGAGATTCCAAGAGACTTTCTAATGCAAAAAAAAACTGAAGCCAGAACAATGACGATAAAAAGTGGTATAAATGGTAATAAATAGTCAAGCTTTGCTTGTTTTTTTATCTTCAATGTTAACGTCTGACTCATCTTACCCTTGAACTCAACAGTTGAGCTTAATTACGCTCCCAGTAACTTCCACAGGTTTTGACCCTGCATTTATTGTGATCTTTCCCTTGTCTATCACAATTTTTCCTGCAGCTCCCTCCAGGCTTAATACTTGATCAGCTGCTCTGACAGTTAGCATACCTTCTTTGGTCTGTAGGGTCATTGTACCAGCATCAGCAAAGATAGTGAGCGAACTGGGGCCTATCTGTATTTTGTGTTTTTTAGAACCGTCCTCCATATAGATACAGCCCGTGGAGCCATCCAATTCCAAAAAATCTTTTCCTCCATCCATCATAGCAATCTTTTTATCATTATCAATGATATGTATAGATTGCTCGTCAGGCGTAGCTAGGAGAATTCCTTTTACTCCCAATTGCCCGTGGTCAGTTAATATGAGCGCACGCGCCTCCTTTGTAAATAATCTAATCTCTTTATTTTTATCATCTAATTCGAATACATGCCCATAAGGTGTCAGAAACTGAGATTTCGTCATATCTTCCCCTTTTACCAGCGCCTTATGGTCACCTTTGAAAAGGCTTCCTACTATAACGGGGCGATCAGGGTCACCTTCGAGGAAATCGACCAGTACTTCATCGCCAATTAGCGGGGTAAACTGCATACCGTGCTTTTCTCCCGCATAAGGATAAGCCACTCGTATCCAACAGGAACTGTGTTCATCTCTTTTGCCTTCCCTGTCCCAGTGGAACTGAACCTTGACCATTCCATAATGGTCATCATCAAGGTAGCTTTCCTCACCCTTAGGGCCAACAACAACGGCGGTTTGCGTTCCGGGAACAATAGGTTTTGGAGTTATGCGTTCAGGTTTAAAAACCACCTCATGGTGAATACAGGTAAAGCTGTTATAATAATCCTGTTCCTCTGCCATCGACTGCTGTTCAAGAACCTGCGGCTGTTTTCCCTTATGTACAACCCTGGTGAGAATGTATTTCTGGTTCAGCAACCCACGGGGATGATTAACCAGTTCAAAGGTATAGCCGGGAGTGAGCCGAGGACAAAAGCTTCTGCCTTCCCCTACAGCCTTGAATGTTGTCTTTTCATGCAACCTCACCTTGACCCGGCGCTGCCCTTCTCCCTTCTCAATGTACTCGCCAGGGTACTCGTAGTGCTCTAGCTTCGTGTTTTCATCATCACTTTCTTCAACTCGCAGATTCAACTCGGGCTTTTTAAAGTTGTAGTCGGTTAACGTTACTTTACCTGTTGAAATTCTTTTCCTGTACCTGAAATTAAAAACGCTTTCTTCCTCCGGTACCATGGCATCGGGAAGGTGGTAGACAACTTCCTGCTCGCCAGCTATCGGCTTGTGTGCCACGCTTTGATCCCCCATCACCAGCACGTGCTTGTCTTCACTATGTTCAAAGAAATAAAAGATCCCCTCCTCTTCAAGGAGCCTCGATATGAACGCAAAGTCGGATTCGTTGTACTGAACACAGTATTCTCTCTGCTGGTAATTATTGGTGAGCGCAAACCGAAAGCGATCACCCGGGATACCGGCATCGGTCAATACCTGCTTTACGATCTCGTTTACCTTTTTCTTCTGGAATATTCGATTGTTGACCCTCAAGGTAAGTAACCATAGACTCGGCACAAGGGAAACCCCGTATATGGTAAATCCGCTTCGTTCACCGAGGGATTCCATTTCATTTATAATCCCGTGAATATACCTGTCCTCTCCCTGGGCTTCAATCTTTAAACATCCTTCTTCCCCCACAAGAGCTTCAAATACAAAATCATCACTTTCGCTACCTTCCATGGCCACTTCCAGTGAAAACTGGTAAAGCCTGGACATTTCTTCGGTACCTTTGAACGAAAGCACACGCACGAAGTTCCAGTCGCCTCCGATTGCAAACGTAAACTTGGCTCTACTGGCCACTTCCATTAAAGCCATGATTTTCTCCTTGTAAGCATTTCAAAATATTACTCACTAAACTCGAGCGAAAAATTGCCATTTTCATCCAGGTCCAGATTAAGTGTAGACGGCAGTTTACCTTCCCCCATCCTGGCAAGGATTTCGTTTGAAATTTGAGGGAGCAAAGTACCCTGGAGTATGTGATCAATGTTTCGCGCACCTGTTTCCACCTCTGTACACCGGGCAGCAATCTGGTCCACAATAGCCGGAGTGTAATTGAAAGAGATCTTGTGGCTTTCCATCAGGCGTTCTCCGAGCTTATCAAGCTTGAGGCAAACAATTTCTTTCATAGCTTCAGGATTCAGCGGCAGGTAAGGTATCACCGTCATCCTGGCCAGAAGCGCCGGTTTGAAGTGGTTGCTTAAGATGGGCCTTATTGCTCCGGACAAGACTTCCAGATCCACATTATCCCCATCACTACACATCTCTGTAATAACATCAGAGGCAAGGTTGCTTGTCAAAAAGAGGACCGTGTTACTGAAATTAATCACCCGACCTTCCCCGTCAGAAAGCATACCTTTGTCAAATACCTGGTAAAAGAGATTCATGACCTCCGGATCCGCTTTTTCAACTTCATCCAGGAGCACCACAGAATAGGGTCTCTGCCTCACCGCCTCGGTTAGCACCCCTCCTTCTCCGTATCCCACATACCCCGGCGGCGACCCGATAAGCCTAGAAACCGTATGCTTTTCCTGGAATTCGCTCATGTTAATTGTGACCATGAATCGCTCACCACCGAAAAGTAAATCCGCTATGCTTAAACCGGTTTCGGTCTTTCCGACTCCGCTAGGACCAACAAGTAAAAATACACCGAGAGGTGCGTTAGGACTTGTAAGCCCTGCCTTGGCAGATCGTATGATCTGGCAGATTGTACTAATGGCATGGTCTTGACCTTTTATCCGGGCTTTCAAGTTGTCCTCCAGTTGTAGTATGCTGGCCGCTTCATCTCTTAACATTTTCCCCACTGGGATCCCTGTCCAGTCAGAAACCACCTTCGCCACGATGTCAGTTGTAACCTCATGATGGATGAGAGGATCCTTACCCTGGAGTTTTTGAAGCTCATGAACTGCTTCGTCATACTGTTTTCTGACTTCATCCAATGACTCTACAGCCTTATCTTCAGATCTTCCTTCACCCTCTTTTTCTCCATCTTCATCGGTGCTCTTTTTCTCTTTTAGTTCCCTTATCCTTTCACGAAGTTCAAGGATTTTATCAACGGCCTCTTTTTCTTTTAACCACCTATTGGAAATTTCCTTTATCTCTTCTTTAACCCTGGAAATTTCTTTTTCCACGCTTTCAAGTCTTTCCTCTTCTATCTCCAGGCCATCTTCTTGGTCTCTTTTGAGAGCCCTATATTCACGCTCCAGACTCTGCAGTTCCCTCTTCCTGTCTTCTAGAATATCAGGCTGCGTGGTAAGGTTAATCTTTACCCTGGCAGCACTTGTATCGAGAAGATCCACGGCCTTATCAGGTAATTGACGGCCGGAAATATACCTGTTCGACAGCTCTGCACACGCAATCACCGCATCATCGCGTATAATTACATCGTGAGCTGCCTCGTACTTATCCTTCAGTCCTCTCAATATTACCACCGTTTCCTCAGTGGTTGGTTCATCAAGCTTAACTGGCTGGAAACGCCTTGCCAGTGCGGCATCTTTTTCAAAATACTTCTTGTACTCTGACCATGTGGTTGCGGCCACAGTGCGAAGCTCGCCACGGGCAAGGGCAGGTTTGAGCAGGTTTGCCGCATCGCCGCCTCCAGCAGGCCCGCCGGCACCAATCAGCGTATGCGCTTCATCTATGAAAAGGATTATTGGCTTTGGAGACGCTTTGACCTCGTTAATCACCGATTTCAAGCGGTTCTCAAACTCACCTTTCATCCCAGCTCCAGCCTGAAGCAATCCCATATCAAGGCTAAGGAGTTCAACATCTTTCAGTACTTTGGGTACATCTCCTTCCACTATTCTTAGAGCAAGACCTTCAACCACGGCAGTCTTACCCACGCCTGCCTCACCAACAACAATTGGATTGTTCTTTCGACGCCTTGCAAGAATATCAACCATCTGACGAATTTCGGCATCTCGTCCGAATACCGGATCGATCTCCCCTTCCTTAGCCTTCTGGGTAAAATTTACGCAGAACTTTTCGAGAGCTGTTTCACCTACTGGGCGTCCTTCCTCGGTGGGTTCAACACGCCTTTCTTCCACGATTTCTGTTTCAATGGAATTCCCGACTATTTCATAAAAGCCCCTACGGAATTCTTCCACGCGAATATTTGTAAGCGTATCCACGTACTTCCCCCACGTGAATCTGCTTGGATTGCTTAGGAGCACAAGGAAGAGAACCCCTGATCGAATCTTAGGCAAGTTTAGATCCACCGAGCCTACTAGCCACGATTCTTGTATCCATTCAAGAAGTGAAGGAGAAAAGACAGGTTTTCCCGGATTACCCGATTTGAATTCTTCAATGGTTCTCTGCAGTGCCGCACCGAGACGTCCAGGGTCTATTTCAAAATGTCTCAAAACGAGTTGAATATCAGCATTAGGTTCTTCCAGAAGTTTTAGCAAGAAGTGTTCAACGGATACCTCGTAGTGAGCTCTCGACACGCACAGGCCTGCTGCACCTTCAAGGCAGCGAGTACAGAATTTATTTAGCCTGCGCAGAAGTTCCTTGATATCAACGGTAAGCATGTTTTACTCCTTCCAATAAAAAAGTCAGTTAATTTTCCCGGATCCCCGCGAAGGCGGGAATCCAGGAAGCATCCGATCTATTAAATTCTAGCGGCACTTCCTGCGAGCACTATACTCATATCTTCCATTACTTCACGAGACAACACCCAGCTGTTCCAGCCCAGGTAGACAGGTTCTTCTCCACCGAGTTCAACCGGGGTAACATCTTCTTTCCTCAGGACCAGTTCAACATCAAATTCCAAGGCCATCTCAACAAAAAACTTAACAAGAAAAACTAGCTGCGAATAGTTCCTTTCCACTGGGAAGAAAGACTTAAACTCCTTTTTAGAAAGGGGCCCCAGTTTCACGCGAAAAGAACCCATCTGGTCAAGCATCCTTGCCCCCATAACCATGTCCTCCCCCAGCCCGCACCCCTGTTGTCCCAGTTTTGTCCTCTGGTCGTCGGGAATGTTCACCCACCTCGGATGGCATTGGACCACACTCACCGGAATTCCGGAGAAAAAGGCGCTCAACATGGTTTCAAGGCTTGCACCGCTATGGGGCAATTGACTTATGAGGCCTGCAAATCTCAAAAGCGCAATTGGGGCAACAGGTAGATACGCATTCCGATTTTCCGGATCGATCCCAATCAAACACAAAAACCTTCTCGATGTTTCATCGTTTCCATCCGGGTAAAATTGAAACAAGTACCTGTACTTAAGCCAGCAACGATAAAGGAGCGACAGGATTCGATGATGAAAAATATCAAGGAAGTCTCTGGTAGGAGATCGTTCATCATCATTTAGATTCTCCACTTCGTCTTCCAGAATTTCTTCGCAGTAGTAAGTGGGCAAGGGAGATGCAACCCCGTAAAGTCCCATGAAAGTCGTGGTAATCAGATATTTTCTATCCCCGCTCTCCTTGTCTTCATACTCCTCAATTTCTTCAATATCTGACGAAGGAAAAGACACACCCACGGAAGGTCTTAACCGAACTGCTTCCCTGGTGGGAGGCCCGCTACCACCAATCCTGATCGAATCTTTACTAAAATTCTCGATCAATTGAACTGCCTGGTAAAAGGAAAACCTTTTCGGCTTCTCCAGGAGCCTTTTTTTTAAATCAGAGGACTGTATCCGAGTCTCGGAGGCCATCTATAAATTTCCCCTTCGTCTCTTTCCCTTAGTACCAGTTGTGTGTATGTATTCATGGTTGAATATAGGCCGAAAAATTTTTCCAGAACCTGTCCCAGGAGAAACAGGTCTCCTTCATCGGCGAAGTTTTTCTTGGATGCATCAATTTCTATCAGCAGCCCCGCAAGAGGTTGCCCTCTCAGCAGGCGCCTAGCAGGTTTTACCGAAAGTCGTTCCAGGGCGTTTATTTTCATTTCATTAGCCCGTGCAGCCTGTCTGTCACTGTAGACCTGGAAGTTATACAGTGATAGCAACTGTTTGAGGTTCTCGAGGCGCTGCAGGCTCAGGTAATTTATTGCCAGATGCGATATCAACCGCCAAAGTATATCACGACCAATTGGTGGCGGAATACTCCTGGTAGGCTTGGTTATATTTGTAAAGTTGGCCATCTCAGGTGACGTTGATGTAGGGACACTGATATCACCTGGTTTCAGCTCAAAGGGGAGCTGAGCATTGGTGCATGTTAGGTAAATGGCCACAATTTCCGTTTCAGGAACCTGGTGCTTCCCTTCCCTGTTAACAAAAGATATGTAAGTATCAAAACCTTCCCTCACTACCGCGGGCCGCAAAAAAGGTTGGTAGTATGTGTGAACTTCATTGTCATCTTCCCATCGAAACGAGAACAGGGGCCAGTATACTTTTTCTTCGGCGGTTCCAGGCAACCAACCAACCACCTTATCAATCGAATAGATATCGTAGTACCTCCTGTCAGGTCCTGTTGGTCTTATTAGATATTCTACCTTTTCATGGTCTACCCGGATTGGGTCCGCTTCGTGAGAAAACAGGTTAACCGCGGGAGTGCAATGAAGCTTTATATTTTCTGGTGTCAACTGGGTTGCATACACGTAGTCCCTGTCGAATACAAATTCACACGAAAATGTATTTCCCTGAAACTGCTGAAGCCCATGTAGCCCTTCAAGGCGAAAAAACAAAAATTTTTGCGGAAAAAGGAAGTATTCCAAGAGCAAGCGATAGCCCGCGAAAGCATGTTCAGGGTACGGGAATATAGCTTCTTCCTTCTCAAACCCTAGAGGTTTCAAGGCATCGGGTGATAAGAAAAAATGCGTTTTACCGTCTGGACCCGATAACTTTATCTTTGTTAGGTGGTTACAGAAAAGCAAATACAGACATGTCATCATGGCAAGGTCGCCATGAAGGTGAAAATCTATGCTATCAAATTCATACGTAGAAAGGTCGAGGTTTATTAGAGCGAAATCAATTTTCAACACTGACCTAGTGCTCGCCCTTTCCTCAAAGGTTACTTCTTTTATTTCAATTGGTTGCAAATCAACGGCGTAACAGGTCCTAAAGTGACAAGATATATCCTCCACCGGGATCGAATCCAGGTATGTTCCCTGAGGAATCCGGAGTTTTTCCTGCAAGGATGACTTCGGTTGGAATTCTATAATTGTCGTTGATGGTATCGGCCGTAAAAAGTGAGGCCAAAGAATTTCAAGAAGTGAATGAACAATCTCGGGAAGCTCGTCGTCTAGTTTCAGCCTTAGTTTTGATGTGAGAAAAGCCACTCCCTCGAGCAACCTTTCCACGTCCGGGTCACTCCCCGGACCGGCAAGCATAGGAGCAAGAGCAGGATGTGCCTTGGAGAACTCTTTGCCAAGTTCCCTCAGGTACGCCAGTTCATCTTGATAATAACGATCAAACACCGCTTTATTCCCTCACCTTAACCGTTCCGTCGGATGAAAGTTCCGTGAAGATTGTAACGGGATTCTTATCTTTCCCGAGATCAAGCTGCGCTATAACTTCGAAATGCAAAGTAAAGATGTCGTCTTCCTGTGGCACGAATTTTACCCTCACGTTCTTGAGTCTTGGCTCATACCTGTTAATGGTCTTCCTTATTGCCTGCTGCATAGTTAGAATGGATTCGGGGAAGGTATGTACGACATCGCAAAAATCAGGAATCCCGAAATCCTTTTGGATGGGAACATTTCCCTGCCGGGTATTTAGAATTCGCTGAAGGTTATTTAAAACAGACCGGAGCAGGAGGCGAGCATCCACTTCCGATCTGCGCCTCCCAGACTCCGGGTCTCTGATTCTTTCTAAAAGCCTGCGTTCTGGCATTATTAAGCTTTAGGCTCTTTCCAGCTATCTTCAGATTCTATTCCATCCGGTTCCCATGTCCAGATGATCTTTTTATAGGTGAAAGAAACATCTTCCATGTGCTGATAGGATTCCATCTTCGGATCCAGTGCATTTGGCATCCACGCCTTGATGGACACTATGATGGCATCCTGGAGCTTCGTGGTGAAATAATGCTCTTCCTGCCCGGTGGGATCAATCCTGTACCACTTGATAGTCACGTTGCTGAACTGCTCACCGGAGCAAAGAGCCTGGTACAACTTGGGCGATGCCTTGTCAAACATTTTGGTAATCTTTAAAGGATTGTGAACCCTTTTACCCGTGGGAAGCCCCGTTTGAGGACTTCTAGGAATATGAACATCATGTTCCACTGCCTGGACAAGTATCGTTCCTTCTCGCCCCTGTATTTCGCATGATCCTTCAATCTTTCCCTGGTTTTTGCCTTCTAATTCCAAATGTGCTGGCATTGGCATGGCTAATTCCTCCTTAATTTAAGGTTAAACTACGCTACGGTCACTATTGAAAGCAACCACCCAAGCGTGGTTACTTCCCACCTTCTCTCAACCAAACGCGAGATCTCGCTAATCCCAGCTAGCCTACTCCTTGTCCAGCTTCCCAACAAGGGAAAGCGTAAAAAAGGCGCCCATGTACTTAAAGTGAGGACGTACCTTTATCCCGACCTTATACCAGCCGGGTTCACCTTCCACGTCCTCAACAACAATTTGTGCCTGTCTTAGAGGCCTCCTGCTTCTAACCCCGGGGGCAGGATTATCCATGTCGGCAACATATTGCTTGATCCAGTTATTGAGTTCTCTTTCCAGGTCAACCCGTTCTTTCCAGCTACCAATGTTCTCCCTCTGCAAGACCTTGATATAATGCGCCAGCCTGCAGATAATGAAAAGGTACGGTAGCTGAGTACCGAGCCGGTAGTTTGCTTCCGCTTCCTTGCCTTCTTTGCTGATTCCGAAATACTTCGGTTTTTGAACGGAATTGGCTGAAAAGAAACACGCATTGTCGCTGCCTTTTCTCATGGTCAGCGCAATAAAACCTTGCTCGGACAATTCGTATTCGCGTCGTTCCGAAATAAGGGTTTCCGTCGGAATCTTTGTTTGAATTTCCCCCATAGCCTCGTACTGGTGCAACGGGAGATCTTCCACGGCTCCTCCGCTTCTAGGACCGATAATATTCGGACACCACCTGTATTTTGCAAAGCTATCTGTCAGCCTTGTGGCAAAGGCAAATGCTGTATTACCCCATAGGTAATGCTCGTGGTTCTCCTGTACATTTTCTTCATAGTTAAAAGCCTTCACCGGCTGGGTGTCCTGGCCATAAGGGAGCCTCAACAAAAACCTGGGCATGGTTAAACCCACGTACCTCGAGTCTTCCGATTCCCTGAATGACTGCCACTTGATATATTGTGGCCCCTCGAATATGGACTGTAGATCCTTGAGATTTGGCAACTCAGTAAAACTTTCAATCCCAAAGAACTGGGGTCCGGCAGCAGAAATAAACGGAGCGTGGGCCATGGCTGCCACGCTTGCCACGTATTGAAGCAGCTTTATATCCTGCGGGTGTGGAGTAAATTCGTAGTTTCCGATCATTGCACCATATGGTTGTCCGCCAAATGTTCCGTATTCACTGGTGTACACAAGCTTGTAAAGTCCAGACTTCACCACTTCGGGGGAATCTTCAAAATCTTCTAAAAGGTCTTCTTTGGAAATGTTAACGATTTCAACTTTGATGTTTTCTCGAAAATCTGTTCTGTCAACAAGAAGCTTAAGACCTCTCCACGCAGATTCCAGTTTTTGAAATTCCGGATGATGCAAGATGGCATCAAGCTGTCGGCTGAGCTTTTGGTCAATCTCAGCAACCATCTCATTGATGACAGCGGGAGAAATCTTGGCAACTTCCTTTCCCGGTGCAACCAGCTCTGATATCAAGGCCTCGATGCCTTTTTTGGCAACAGCGTAAGCTTCATCCGACGGCTTTAGCTTGGTTTCTTGCAAAATTTCATCCAGAAGAGAAGGGGCTTCCGCCTCTTCTACTGCGACCTCTGGGGCCTGTTGTTCTTCTTGACGTTCAGGATCCGCCATTATTTTTCTCCTCCTGATATATTTTTATTATTCTTCTAAATCTTCTATTCCCAGTTCACGGAGCAACTTCTCTCTTGACTCCTCGTCAGTAACAAGTTCCTGAATCTTTTTCCTGAACTTGGGAATATTTCCCATTGGTCCTCTCAAAGCTATAAGAGCTTCCCGCAATTCAAGCAATTTCTTCAACTCAGGTACCTGACGCACCACAGATTCTGGCTCAAAATCCTTTATAGATTCAAATTTCAAGTTAACCGGGAGTTCCTCTTCCTCAGCGCCTTCCTTGAGCTTGTTCGGGACCTGGATATTCAGGCTTATGTCCTGAGCTTTGAGAACATCATTGAAGTTGTCCTTGTCAATGTTTATTGGCTTTCGATCTTCCACGGGCCTGTCATCAGGTCTACCAATAAAATCTCCCATTACGAGCAGCTTGAGAGGCAGTTCTACCTCTTCCTGGGCGTCACCAAGAGCCGGTTTGTAGACAATGTTGACTCGCTCCCTTGGTGCCACAGAACCTTCTTTTGCCATAAGTAAACCTCCTTATTTTGTAAAAACCTAAAAATTCGAGTTCAGGAAATTTTTTCCTCCACCCCCGAACTCCTCATTCTTTTAAACTCAAAGCTTCCGCAGGATCAAGTCTGCAAACGTCAGCATATATCTGTTCCAGCTTTTTCCCGAGTTCAGGATTAACCTGCCTCCTTTTGGAAGCCAGTGTCTGTTCACACCTGTACAGAGCCACCAGTGCCGGAATAGCCAGTGAAGGTTCCCATGCATCTACGTTAAAGTCCCTGATTTTCTCTTCCAGGTATCTCAGGTGCGGTACTGCAACTTCAAATAACCCGGAATCTAGACAGAACTTCGCCAGTTCAAGTCTCCGGCAAAATGCCTCCCGCTCAGAAGATGCATGCCAGAGATGTTCCCTCAGGATTCCAAGTGCTTCACTAATGTTACCCTTGGCCTTCATCTCGTTAACTTTATCCCAAAAATCAGTGTCTTTTTCTTCGTGCGCACTCTCAACCTTTTTTACCTGGCCACTTGCTTGGCTACCCCCATTTAAAACTTCATTTTGAATCCAGGACTTAGTCTCCAGGTCTGCAAAAGGTTCTCCACTCGAAAAAAGGAGATTGTCAACACCAGGCATTCTCTTCAAGAAGGCTCCAAACTCAACTAACACGGTATCCCTGGCCTGGATGTAATCTTTGCCAAGATTTGTCAATGCAGTGGCTGCGTATCGTTGGAGATCCAGCCACAATGGCCTTTCCGGCAACAAACTTTCGGCCTGCGTTAATAGTTCATCCCACCTACCATCAGCAAAGATTTTATCAAGGCGGTCTTTAAGTTGACCGGGATATGGTAACTTGGTCTTATTATTCTGGTGAGGCGGCAAGCCAGTGATTTCCATCCATACTCCTTGCCTCAGAAGTCGGTAAGCCAGAGGATTCGACTTATTCTGGTTAAAGGCATAGCCAGCGAGCCTTTTCAGAACACCAAGAGTCTGACGTAGAGCCTTTTGGAAATCACTATCAGAAGCGATCTCCCCGATGGCTACGGCTGCACCCGGTGGCGGCGCAGGTTTTTCTGTCTTTTCTTCTTTTTCAGGTTCGGCGGCTTTTTCTTCTTCTTTTTCTTCTTCAGCCTTGGGCTCGGGCCACCTTCTTAGGATTCGTATCACTCGCTGCATGGTGGGAGCATCTTCTCCGAGGTGCTCCACAAGCAACTTATCGAGCTCATCAAGGGCATCTCTGCATGACTTAGCCGCTTCGGCTTCGGCCTCTGTTGGTTCACGCCTTTCAAGAACCTTTTCAAGCCGCTCAGCAAGCCAACTGGTGGCACCAATACGCCCTCTTTTTCTTTTTAGCGGCGGAAAAAGTTGCTCCCAAAAATTCGTAACCAGACCCTTAAAAACTATAATCCCCTCATGGAGCCCCGATAGACCCTCGGTTTCAACAAGCCCCCCGCATAAGTAGCTCGCAACCAGAAGATCTTTGGACTTTTCCTTCAAAATTTCTTCGGAAAGTTTTACGACTTTGCCCCAATCCGGAATCCCCCCTGACAAGGAAACAAGTTTATCTATTTCAGCCTGAAGTTCTTCAAACTCAGGTTCGTACCTCACCGATGTGCCGGTCGGGCTATCGGAACTTATTGGTTTTTTACCTAGTTCTGTTCTATCCATGCTAGCTACTGGTTTTCTCTATATGCATAAGGTTACAATATTAGCACTCTCTATAAGTACTAGTACGCCGTTAAGCCTTATTCTGTAATAATTCCTTTTTTCTTTAAAATATCAATATATTCTTCCCCTCCCATAGGGCATTCCAACAACTCTTTTGCTTCTTCAGTAGTATTAATAGAAGCTGACGTTTTAATAATCGGATTAGCTGAATGCCATAATCCTTATATTTCCTAGAGCCGTGAGATACTTTGGCATATGCGCCTGTTCTTTTCCCCTTATACTCATGGTAAAAATATTTATGGTCACCTTCTTTCTCAACGAATCCCTTTTTCTTTAGGCTTTTTTTTATTACCCTCTTAGGAATTTGCATCTGTACTTTTCTTGCATATATTTTCAAATAACGCCTTTAAACGCTTACCAAATCCAGTGAGCTGTGCATTATCTATGCTTCTATAATAATACCAAAAATGAATGAATGATATTTGAAACTGTCGCAATACCTCCTCTCTAGAATCAGCCATTTCATGAATATTAAAATCCATATTCGAGGCCAAATAAATATCATTTATTTTTTCAATTTGAACTGTTATTGGCCAGTGTAATTCCAAAACAGTTCTACCATCGGTAACTCGATCCATCTTTATTTTCTCTACTATTACAGCATAATAGTTATTATCAATACCATCTGGATTTGTGGAAGAGAAAGTAGCCCTAAGATCTCCACAAAAGTTTACTGAATATTGTACTCCATCTAGGAAGCCCTCAGGAGAAACTTGAGATGCATTATACTCATAATTAATGAACATCTCCAATCTCCTTATTACTCAACTCCCAAGTTTCAATCTTTTCTTGTAGCCAGCTTAATAAATTTTTTGCAGAATCTATATCCATAACCACACCAGTTTGAACAGACCTTACAAGGCTGTAACCTGAAGTGTCAATATCACTTCTTATTAGCTTGCCGTCTTCATCGATGAAATCTGTAGACACCTTAGGTAAGGGGGGCGATCGTGTAAGAAATTAATTTCTAACATTCCCTTTGCGTTAATCCCACCCCACACACTTGTAGCAAAATGCAATTTATGATTGTCCGGTATATGAAATTTAATTTTCACCTTTTTGGCATCGTTATTCATCTTGTTCTCCCAAGTATTTCTGTTTCTTGGAACCCATGAACTTACTTAATTCTGCAACTATGTGAAACAGTCATGGGAAAAAGTTCAAATTTTTTAAATTTAAATTGAACTTTTGGTTAAGGTTCCTCAAAGTAACAGCTTGTTTCATCATACTTCCGTGGTTTTCCGCCACAGCCTTATGTTAAGTTCCCCGTCTCCCCTTTGACAAAAGACCAACGAGGGTATTTTATGCGAATAAATTTTTGAGTGGCATCTCTAAGATATCGTGTCTCACCGTTTTCACAGAACTACCTTTATTGTTGCTAATGCCACTCAGATCAATATTGTACTCGGATACCGCATCCAGTCCCTGCAGGAGCAAGAAATCAAGCTTGATAGGCCATCGGAAAAACAGCGCGAATTCGGTAAAACCACCCTCCGAACCAGACATAAAACAATGGGGAAAATAAAGGCTTTGAGACACATTCTTGGTGATAAGATACCATAAACATAGAAAAAATAAAGTTTTTTCTGCAGGCAAAGGTCCTTTGACACACCAAGGAACCATTTCTTTCCCAGTTTTTACAGACTTTAGACCAAGGAGCTTCTGAACGTTTCCAGGATTGGCCACACCGCTTAATCTCAAGAATTCGCTTAGACTCAAACTACCAATCAAACCATCGATATACGCCCTATTCCTTGGTAAAATTTTCAACTGATCGTTCTGGTGCCAGTCTTCAATTTGTTCCTTTACAATATCGAATTTTTCCATATCGGTGTTTTCAAGCAACCTCCATATCGGTCCTGCAAGT
Source organism: Desulfobacterales bacterium (assembly GCA_026983715.1). Taxonomy (GTDB): domain Bacteria; phylum Desulfobacterota; class Syntrophobacteria; order B119-G9; family B119-G9; genus B119-G9. The sequence continues at coordinate 22,840 of JALSTM010000198.1, read as the reverse complement.
ACCGGTAGATATGCAGGTTCAGAAAACACGGAAAGTGGTACCTGAACAAATGCAGTCATTGGAAACATGCGCCCGATACTATCGGTACTTTCTGCCATAACTCCGACAAGGCAATCATCGCCCTTGTGATCAATAACGATGAATTTCAATTTCTTGAATATCTTCCCTCGCCTTTCGGGTAAACGGGAAACAAATAGATCGTGGCCACTTTCCACCCAGTTTCTCAACCAGAGGGGTAGTTTACCATTTAGCCCTTTCCCCACGTACTCCTTGCAATCGGGAGTTTTACCGAACCATCCTACCTGGATCATTACTTACCGATTTTTATTTTGTGTATCTTTAACACTTATAATCTGTCTTGGTATCTGGCGAGGAGCCACACCCAAGACGTTTATTAGCGGCAAATGACCTCTAAACTTGTACTTAACAGTGATCGTCTTTATTCCGTATTCTGCCAGCTTCTGGGCCTGCTTAGGAAAATCTCTTCGCTTGAAGGTTCTCTTCCCGTGCCTGAATTCCCTCAAAAAGCTCGGGAAAGCTTCCACGCCTTGATAACGTTTCGTAAGGACCACGTCCCCCACCATGATTTGAAGAATAACCTCGTCACAGCTTTCGGGATTCCATTCGAAATCTGCGCTTCTCGGGTAATTGTAGTTAATAAGTTTTTGAACCCCTGAACTGCACTTAAGCACGAGCCGCGTTTCGTGAGGTTTTAACTTGGCTCCAACGTTAGCATCGGTTGGTAGGGTTTCGATGTGCACCGTATGAGTCCCTGTTACAACGCCTCGACCCGCCTTGCCCCTTCTTGCAAAACCGAGAAAATTCGTATTCAGTGGCACACTTTCTCCCAACACAACCTTCAAGCGATAACCTCGTCTACCCTTTCTTTTCACAAACGGTGCCGCAGGGCCAGATAGGAAAGACCATAGCTTGCCCTGTTGCCCCAGGAGTATCTCCATAGCCTTGTTACTTGGCAATCCTTCAATCTCGGAAAGTACATCTTTCTCCCAGAGTTCTTGCAAGTAGTATCCTGTTTCCAGAACACAGAAGTGCCATAGAAACTTAACCGGACCCTCCATTAATCCCCAGAAAGCAGCTTCATCAGCAGAACCTTTCGACATTATGTTCCGGTACTTCTCGTAATTCCACTCGGCTGATAAGATCGGGTGCCCGGGGGCCACTAGCTTCGAATAGCCCTCTTCAAAAGCCTTTGACGCAGATTCAAAACAGCTCTTCGGGGATAATATCTCGTGGGAAAACGTATTTATCCCGCTCTGATACTTCGTCAAAAACCTATAAGCCAGCTTGTCTCTATCATAAATCTTAGCTGCTTCTTCTCCCTGTATCTCTCTCTTTACCCACTTGTAAAATTTACTTCCCCCCTTCATCATAAACGCCCTGAAACCCTTCTTGCCCGTTTTAAGCAAGCGTTGATATTCTCGGCTCCCCAAGCGGAGATACGAATCAATTTGGCCAACCCACGCCGGTTCATTTTCGCCTCTTACCGGAGCCAGTTCGACTGGTAACACTTTAAAGAGTTTTCTATACGGAGAAGAATTGCCCCCGAACCTCGATGCAATTTCCCTCTGGCCTACTCTTTCCGGCCACAATTTGTAGCCGTTTGGAAAGGCCTTGAGGAAATTTTCCCACGCTTTAAAGTATTCACTCCTGTAAACCTTGACGTAAGCTTTTTTGTGTGCTTCCAGACCTTCGGGGTCTTCGTATACGTCGGCGATCTCATTAATAAAAGCAGTAATAGACGCCCACCCTTCGGGAGTATACGCCCGGGCAATGTGAGGCCCTATTTGATTTTCAAGCTTCTCATCACCTCCCCAAAAAAACGTGTAGGTAACCGGTTTCAAGGTTTCTTTCTGGAGATTAGCCCAGGAGGTCAACCAGAATAGGCCAATACCTTCTGTCTTTAGAAGTTTTTTCAACCACTCGTTAAGTTCCTGGAACTCCTTCTTAAGGTACCGATCTTCTCCCTGGAATGCCAGGTACGTGAGATATGTTCGCTGTGTGGGAGCAGAGAGTGTGCCAGGGTTTTCCAAGCCGAGCGAACTTTTCAGGTAAAAGGCATAATTTGGTTGCTTCATGGAAGACAAGGCATCAAAGTCTTTTCGCGCCATTCTTGCCTTGAGCAGGTAAAGTCGCCGAGTGAGCAAATCCACGTTGGATGCGATGATGGGGTGAGGGGTTTGAGAACTTACCAGTGCAAGCTGACGACCGTAATTATCATCCAGGGGCCAGAGAACCTTTTCCTGAAACAACTTAACGTATTGTTTTGCAAGTTTTCTTTCCAGAACAAGGCTCTGCTGAAGCCCCATTCTGGGTATCCACCAGGAACTATTTCGCTTGTGCAACCGCTCCAACACCTGCCTGTACTTATCAAGTTCTTTAATATTCGTAACTATATCTGTGCTGACTTTCAATTTAGTGGGGATCTCTCTCGCGGCTGTTCGTATGGTTCCCATGTTTTGCACGAAAGAAAACGTAAGCACTCCGATTGCCAACAGCGCAATCAAAATCCACGTTGCCAGTCCAATGTTTTGAGTTAACCTTCGCCAGTACAGGGCCCGCCTTGTAGGGGTAAGGAGTTCTCTATCCTTGAGGAGTATTCTCGTAAAAAAGTCATGCAAAAAAACGCTCTTGTTGCCAGCGGGCAGCGTCTCACCTCTTGACCCAAGACCCAAGGCAGAGAGAAAATGTGAAAAAGGTTGTCCCTCCTGACGTCCGCTTGTGAAGTAAAATCCCCTAAAAAGCGGTTGTTCTTGGTAGGGTGTTTCCTGAAAAAGAGCCCCAACGAAGGTCTGCAGAGGTGCATAAAGGCGTTCGAGTTCCTCCGGGAAGAGCATGGCTCCCCTTGCAGCAACGCTTGGAGGCATATCCTTGGCAAGTTCAAGCCTCAATTCTTTTATTTCTTCAACCAGGCTCGAAAACGCTTCCTCAAAAAATTCGGAACTATCTTTGGCATCGAGATCAAGATTTACCTTACCTAACGCTTGGTTCAAGCATGATTCGGGAAGTTGTTCAAAAAACGGCATCATACCTTCGATTAGGTCTGACTTTGTGATGAGAACGTATACCGGGAATCTTACCCCGAGTTTTTTCATTAATTCATCTACACGTTGGCGAAGCTGAAACCCGTCACGGCGCAACTCATCAAAACTCTTCGTTTGAAGGTTCTCCACAGACACCGTGATGATCAACCCGTTTATCGGTTCCTTTTTTCTGTACTTCGCCAGGAGACTCAAAAACCGGAACCACTCTTCCCTGTCCTTGGTATCCTCCAGCGGGATCGCGTAACGCCCCGCAGTATCAAGAATTATCGCATGATCAAAAAACCACCAGTCGCAGTTTCTGGTGCCGGAAACACCCTGGGTCTTGCTGGTTTCCGCAAAAGGAGAGGAAAGATTTGCATTTCTGATAGCAGTGGTTTTACCCGTAGCACTTTCTCCTATCACCATGTACCAGGGAAGAACATACAGGGGGTTACCGTATTTCCTGAGATGCGATTTTCTAAGCGCATTAACAGCTTCTTTCCACCTTTCTTGTATTTCCTTAAGCCTGTCACGTTCTTCAGGTGGGGCTTCAGATACAGGTGATACTTCCTCGCCTGCAATTTCCTCGACGAACTTGTCTTCTTTACGTTTGACCCAAAGCCTGTAAAGGAAGTAGATAATCAACAGGAGAGCTGCTTCACCAAGTATTACCAGTATTACCGTCCAAAGTGGCCAGTTAAGAAGAAAAACGAGAGCCACTGAAGCCAGCAACAACAGTACAATAAAAATAGCTATTAATACCCATTTGAGAATCTTCTTCCACATTCCAAATAACCTTCCAGTATCATTGAGGTTTTAAGTTCTACTATTGTATACCTATCCAAGGAGTGGCCCCAAGATATCGTCCACCCTTCCTTTTAATACAAAGGTATAAACAATAAAAAGGATCAGGAACAAGAAAGCAGGTGCGGCAGACAGTATCATCATCTCCCGGGACACCTTTTTTTCCTTTTCTGCTAGCAACAAACCACTTGTTTCCTCCTCGGGAGGGTAAGCGTCAGGAATAAGCGTTCTCGTTCTGAAATCTCCTTTCTGGGCACCAACAAGAAAGTTTAGCTGGGCTTGTTTTAACTGGGCAATAATCAATTCATCCCCTGGGTGGCAGTATCTGCCCCTGAATCCCATGCACAAGCACAGGTAGAATATTTCCCTCACCTCGTTTTGCTCGGGCCTCAAATGATTCAAATGGTGGAAAAATTCCTCACCGGCGTTGGTTGTTTTAAAATACTCGGTCTGTAGCAGGTTACGCTTCCATGTCTCTCTATGAGGCCAGTTTACATTCATCATCAGCTCATCAATCCATGCGCATACGGCAAACTTGGAGAGGCGAACATCTTCTTCTTGAAAACCAAGTTCCTTTGCCTTCTGTTCTGCCTCCGCCAGAAGTGTCTGGACTCTCGCCCTAACTTCGTCAACACCGGGCATAGACACCTCCAGGGTTCGCTGAAAATGACAAATGTAAGCAAATAAATCGCTGTAACAGCTAACAAGTTCGCTTTTTAGAAAACTATCTTCTCTCATAAACCACCATCAATTGAGCTTTTAAATCTGGCAATGGAGTCTCGAAAAAGATTCCCATGTTTAATCCCTCCCGGATTCTCAACCAGTGGTCGGAATGAGTATCCAGTTCGAAATACGTAGCGTTTGGTCTGCGGGGAAGCTCTGGAGGCGGAACGGGGAGGTTCCTAGCTTCAAGACCGGGAAGGGCTCTCGCAATCAAAAAGGGTAATTGCTCCCTCGATCCTATTTTAGCAGTCTGCTCCACCATGGATATGATTTCCTTTTTATCAAGGGAGGATTCAAGAACAAGGTAGTAACGGTTAACACCCTTGAATATTCTTTCCTCCAGGTCAGCACTGTAGTACGTGCCATCGAAGAGAAGATCAATCACGTACTCGGGACCAGTAGTAATCTCATTCAGTAGCCTTACTATTCTTTCACGAACAATGCGAAAACAGGGCCACAGATCCTGGTGATCATAAGCCGGAATCTCGGCTTCTTCGTTGCTGCTTCCCAGTGCATCATAGTTGCTGGAGAAAGAGGAGAGTTCTCCCACGAGTTGTCTGAAGAGACCGTAAATCTCAAAGGGATGAAACTTTCCGACTTCCGTTATGTGGTGCAAGATGGGAATATACCTGTTTAAGCTGCGAAGCGCCAGCAGGAAGAGCAAATCCTGGCTTCCGAACTGGGGAACCTGTCCCAGTTGTTCCTTTTTGTATTCCGCAAATTCCTGTCCCCTGGATGTCAGAAGATCACGAATTTCCTTGACAAGTCCCCATAGCCTTTCAGAAGCATTGGCCCAGAAGAGCGGCGGTACATATCCCCTGTCTATCCGCACAACTTCTTCACTTCTCACCAATTCTGCCACCTTCACAAGCTCAACGTCACCGGCTTCTTCCAATTCCGGCTCAAACAAGATTTCGAGGTTATAGTATAGGAATTTGACCTGTGCATCGCTCTGGTGAGCAAAAATATCACTGATAGTTTCGGGTACTTCGTCAACGACATAGCGAGTCTGGCCATTTACCGGGAGCACCCCCTTAAGAGTAGCTCCTTCGGTGCTAGCAGACACATTCGGGCGGTCCTCATACCACTTGCGAAGACCAAGATATACCGGGAGAGGTCTTCCTTCAATGTCCCACATTTGTTCAAACGAACGACCACTTACCCTGGCATTCCCGGGAACTTTCACGTATGTCCCGTCAGGGAATACCATTTCAACTTTATCCAGGTCAAATACCTGGTTTTCGAGTGCCGGTGTTCTTATAACAAGATCCAAAAAACCCCAGGCATAATTTTTCAACAGAGAAAGTATCTGAGACTCCCGCTGCTGATGAAACAGATCCAGTACCTGAAAATGCTGGGGCTGCAAAAATAGCCCCTCGTGCCAGAAGACCGGTTTAACAAATTTCATGGCTTAACTATTCCTTCGCTTCCAAGTTCAATATCTAGCGTTATTTTTCCCAGTTCCTTTCTCTTGGAAAATCCCCCGGTCTCAACGACAGGGAAAGGAACCAATCGGCTAAAACTACCTGGCATTCTCTTGTAATATCCCGCAACAATCGCCAGGTACCTGGCTCCTTCTGCCCTATCCATCACCACGACCTTCTTATCACCGGGCTGAACTACGATCCTTCTTCTCGACACCACACTGGCGTCGAAATTTTCGCACGACAATAGCTTGTTCACACCATCTACTTCTTCCAACATTTGTTGATATACGTTGGGATTGGACAGTTGATAAACACAAAGCACTGTCGCATGGGGAAGCCCGTCATAAAGGTTGACCTGGGGCGATGCAGTGAGAGTCAAGTGAACCGCCTCTCTCTTGTAAGTTGGCATAGGCTCACTCGGTGCACTTGCACATGCGGCAATAAAAGACAATAACAGCAACAAAAAAGTAAACTTATAAATAGTATTTCTTATCCGATGACCAGTCATATCTGCTCTTCCTCCTCTCTCATTCATTTTCTCTCTCCTTGTATTAACTTGTTTCCAAACTTCCTCTCAAATACCAGTACCACTTCTTGTAGTAAATGCCCCTTTTCCATAAACTGGTAAAGTCTCCGATATTTCTGTTCATAGGCATCGAACAGGGAAGCCTTATACATGGGACCTATTTTCATCCCTTTTCCCCCAATATCTTCCGCCAGTTTCTCAGGAGAAATTTCCTCGATAACTTCCCTAAACTTTTCTTGAATAGCTTCCTTGAATGATTCCAATGACACCTTGAAGGCTAACTTTATTTTTTCAAGGTGCTCCTTTAGCGGAACACCTCCAGGGTCGATGGTTTGATCCAACCTTTCTCTAATGACCTGTCTTACCGTCAACGCCCCGGCATCCTCCCCTAGAAGGGGGGATGTTCTATTAATAGCAGTGATTATTTCATTTACACTTTCAAAAACAGTATCAATGGAACTGCACAATCTTTCAACCAATTCTTCTACGTCCTCTGATCCTAGATCTGGAGCATCCTTACCCGTGACGGTTTTAATAATTGCGTTCAGCTTTTCAATATTTTTCCCTGAAACCCCTCCCGCTTTTTGCATACCTTCTGGATTATAATGTTCTTTCAGGCTTAAAAGCATCTTCTTGGTCTTCAGAGGATTTTGACTCGCAAATCGAGCAACAAAGAAATCCTTAAACAGCTCCACCTTTTCTTCGAAAGGCTTGTCCGCTAGGCTGGAATACAGATTATCCACTTCCTTTGAGAGTGCCTGAAGCTCTATCTGCATCATAATCTTGATCCTACTTTTTCTTTGGTTTCTTTCTTATAACAATTGTTTCATCCAGAAAGACCTCTTCATCCTTCTCCTTTTTCTTCTTTTCGGCATCTTCTTCTACCGCGGGAATTTCATCACCAATTTTTGTCTCCGGTGATGGCGATACCTTGCTCCTCTTCCTTGGCGAAGATGGTAAAACAATTGTTTTATCCAGATCATCCAACTCTGGGGGTTCTCTCTTTGGTTCAGGTTCTTTCTCAGGCTCCGGAATTGGTGGCGGGGCAACTTCACGATGCTTTCCAGGAGGCATAGTTCCGGTGAGCGTCTGGTTTTCCACCATTTCACCGACTTCCGGTTTTGGTACCTCCGGAGCCGGGGCAACCCTGTCAAGCTCATCTTTACTTATTTCCCTAACTTCCGGGGGGATACGTTCCTCTACCGCCTTCCCGGGAACCGGTTTCTCCTTTTCAGGCTCAAGCCACGACAAATCAGACAATAGTGCCTGGAGGATCTTACCTATTTCACTTTTTTTCTTTTCTTCAACTCTTTTCTTTTCTGGAACAGCAACTTCTTTTTCTGCAGAGACTTTCCACCCGCTACATTCTTTCCGGATGTCTTCAAGGTCATTAATAACGGCCTTCCACACCCCGGAGTAGTCAACAGTTTCATCCCTGAGATATCCTGTACCGGGAGACGAGAAAATCATCTTTACGAGGCAATACAAAAGGTTATTCCAGGTAGACCTATTGAGATCAGACGCTGTTTTTCCTTTTTCAGCACTTTCATAGAAAATATTGGAACTATCTAGTAATTCTTCAAGTTCTTCCAACCCGTTAAAAAACGCCTGAGGATTTTCCAGTACCTCGGGATCGACCAATCGTTCTTTGATCCTGTCTTTCCGTTCCTCAATCCTGCTCAAAACATCATCAAGGGACTGTTTCCGGTTACACAGAAAAAGCTTTAGGCCCATGAGACCAACCGAGTAAAGATCTGTTGAAACCGTGTAGCTGGGCAGAAATTGAAAACCCACTTCAAATGGGGGCTGGCTTTCCAAAATCTGAAACTGCTGTATCTCGTCTACATTCAAGGACAACGGAACAGAAACAAGATCGGCTTCCGTCGGAGTCGCCCTCCTAACCTGGAACATCACGGAAAGATTTCTTGAAAATCCTTGCTCAAAACCCAGCTCCACCCTAATAAAACCAGACTCCTCAAGGGCTACCTGGGATCCCGAAACCCTAATGGAACCCAAAATTTTAACCCTGGATTCCGAATCTAGCAATTCGCACTTGTCGATAAGGAGGTTACCGTAAATTTTCTTCCCAATTTTCTTAGGGTCAACCTTCATAAACTCCGGCCTAACGCTGAAAAGGGGAGACAACGGGGCATCTTCTTCTTCCGGGCGTTCCGGTTCGCCAAAAGCAAGGTGCTTGTAGAGGACAGAAGTTAGGTAACATGGTTCGACTTTGAGGCTCCACGATATCGGTAAAAACGGGTTACTGTCTAAGAGAGTTACCGAGAAATTATCAGGGCTGATAACAATCAGAGGTGATTTCGTAATATTCCAGGCCGATGCTACATATTTAACTACTTGATAATAAAGATTCAATTTCAGTGCAAAGATTTCAGTGGCAGATGGACACGATGTGCCAACTTCTGCAGAGAAGTAAAAAGGCCTTTCTTTCACCAGATTCAACAGATCCTTCGTGATTCTCGTACCAATTTCGTCTCGGGCACCTTTTGCCAGCTCGTGCACTTCTTCCACCGGTTTTCCCCCAATCAATTCTGACACGGTTTCGAGGCTAAACGGGGCAAAAGCACGGACCGAGGCATAGAAATCATAAAAGGAAAACGGGTACAAAAGCTTGGCCGCTTCACCCAGTTTCTTCTCCTGTGGGAAACATCTTTCAAGGGAGTCACATTTCACGCATGGAAGCACGTTATCTTCCGAAGGCTTGAACTCAGCCTTCGACCACAAGGAAATAAGGCCAAACCTGTCCGTTACAAGCGGATTGCTTTTTTCTGATTCCACCAATTCCTTTGCAAAGAAAGCCGGTTTGTATCTGCCTTCAGGAGAACAATCCGGGCAGTACAGATATCTCCTGAGGCTTTTAGAATAGGGCTTTAGAGACACCTGGCTCAATAAATCATCTTCCCTGCACTCCGTCATCTTGCGCCCGCAGTACGGGCATACCGGGGAGAAAAAGCCTTTCTTTCTCTTGCAAAACAAAAGCGGAAGGTTCTTCCTGATCTTCCCTCCCTTTGCTTCACAGAAAGAGAAGGTGTAGACGGAGCCGGAATATTCTGAGATACCGGATGAAAGTATGTGTTCCTGCTCCCATAAGCTGTCTATCTTGGCATTTGAGACATTTCCGTCTCCCCCCCCGCTTACGGTGTCTCTCAAAATACGTACTGCAACGGGCATCAGTGGATTACCAAGATCAGTTTTTACTATTCCGACAAACCAGCGCCCCGTTGGATCCATCTTTGACAGTCTAACAAAAGGGTCGGGAACATTCTCCAGCGGGACACCCTTAGGGGGTGTCCTCAGACAAAGATGCAAACGGGCATACCCATAAAATGGTATTGTCTTTATTTCTTGCAAAGCTACCACCGATTTTCTCCAGGCCAAAATAGGAATGATCAAAACAAATGATACCTTGCTTAGCGAGGAATCACCGCCCTGACTTAACGACGGAAAATGAAACTCAAATACGCATCAAAACTGAAAAATCATTAAAAACCAAAATGTTAGATCGAATTTAGCTGCAACTAGTGAAAAAGTCAAGAAAATTTAAGCTACCTGGTAAATCCACCGAATAAAAGCTACTACGGGCATTTGCAGTGCTCGGTTTACTTGTAAACTTTGAAAAACGCTACCTTTTTGTTGTTACTCTCTTTAAGCTCTCTAACCTCGTTTCGATAATCCGCCACCGCAACAAGTTTTTTTCTTTCAGCCCTAACAAACTTGACAGTTCTGACGATGGTAGCGGATCTCCCGGGGCGAAGCCTTGAAATATCAAAAAGCTTCGGTTTGCGTTCGTTGCCCACAAATACCGCAATACTACTTTTCCCTGCAGCAGCCTTCCCTGTATTTTTAACCGTTATGTGCAGTTCCACAGGTTTTTTTACCCTTGGTCTCTTGGGAATCACAAGTATTCGGGATATTTGAAGATCAGGTCTGCGCTTGCAAAAAAGGGTCACTGTTTTACTATTATTTTTTTCATTCTCTTCCTTTACAAAGTTTAACGGATCTATGGCCACTTTAATTCTACCTTTAACCCTTATCTTTAATCCGGGTTTGTAGATCATTTCACTTCCGGGCTCTTGAAGTTGCCTCATGGGGTCTACTTCGGTGATAGATTTATCGCTCCATTTTTTGTCGAACAAGTAGAGAACAACCCGAGCTTTTTCTCCATCCTGAGTCTCCCAAACGCTATCCGGAACTTTACCCTTTCCGGCATTTTGCAATATCACTCCGACGATACATTCTTTTACAAAAACAATATCCTTTACCACTAGGTCCGGGAGAAACTCCTGTTTCTGTACTTTTTGTTTTACTTTCGGAATTGTCACTTCCAGAGGTCCGTATACGTTATTTTTTTTATTACTCTCAGGGATTTTACCCGAATCAATTACAACGTAAAATTTGTGAACCCTTCCCCCGGCCATGTAGGAAGGATCTTTTTTGTACTCCATCAGAGGCAAGGCCAGCTCAACGTATTCCCCGGGCATCAGGGTTGGTATCGCAAGTTCTGCAGTCCATTTTTTTGTGCTATCTTCAACCCTGAGCGTTGCCGGAACGGGTAATGCCTTGTAGATACCTTTACCCTTGTTTTCCACGGTTACCGTAAACACCATCACAGGAACATCGGGTGTTCTTTTAGGGGTTACAACCACATCAGCAGTGGTTATTTCAAGGTCTGGTTTCTGATCCTTGGGGACCTGTTTAGTAACGTAAACCTTTTTAAAATATGCGTTGTTTTTTTCGTTGGTTTCAGGGACCATGTTCCCTGCATCAATAACGGCGCCAATGTAATAAACTCCTTCTTTTGTATCAGGCGGAATGGCGTTGGAACCTTTAAAGGTGATCTCCGTGGCGCCGGGAGGAAGAGATACGAGCATTCGACCACCTTTTAAAAGAACATAATCTTTGTAGGTAGGGCAGTAAACGGCAAATGGCACCGGGCAAACATAATCTTTTCTGCGACTCAAAATGAGCTCCACGGTAGCCTCAACGGCCTTATCCCCGGAATTGATTGCAGTAACCCGTATTTTATTGCGAAGTGTTTCCCCCGGAACAACATAGTCCGGGCAAGTGGTAAGCTTAATACTCAGGTCTGTTTTCCTTGATGTTTCCTTCCCTTTCGCCCCCGTTGTAAACACAGACATTAAAATAACCAGGAAGACCGGTAGAAGAAATACTGTGGTTTTACTTCCCCTTAGTATGATAGTTACCCCCTTGCAATCTTAAGTCCTGCGTCTAATCATAACAGACCGGTTCCCTCAGAAGCAAATTGATTGCTTCCTCGGCACAATTTGCCAGGTCAGGGTGAGTTTCAGACAACGCTGTAAGTTGTCTAAGATTATCGGCAGTTCTGAATATTAACATGGCAAGATCCCCCTCGTCGATTCCACATTCAAGCCTCGTTTCGTCCCAGGATTCTCCCGATGCCCACAAGTAGATGGTCAAAGCCGGCCAAAACGAGAGCGGATTGCACGGAAATCCTTCCTTGTTAAGACGCCGGATTAGAGGGTTAAGCCGTTTCGTTAGCCTGGAAAACCGTCGATAAAGGTGGCCATTACCTCGATGGGCGGCGTAATCTCCTCCTTTGTCACTTCTTCTATCGTTTACAAAGGGTGCCATCAAGGCACTCAAAAGTACGGGATCATTATCCGGGAAAAGGTTTCCCCTTATGCATTCGGAAACCAACAGAGGCTGATCAAGACGCAACCTAGAAGCCCAAATTCCATCAGAGGTTAATTCGCCACCAGCTGTGACATACCCCTCATTCTTTAAAAGCGTAAGGTGCCTTTGGAATTCTTTCCAGAGGTGATACTGAATTGCATGAAGCTGCTTCTCGTAAACCATCGACTTCTTGATCAGTTTCCTTAGTTTAGATCGTTTGCCCTCAACACAGGTAAAACGCAAAGAACACTTATGACACGGTAACTTCTCCAATAAGCCCCTGATTTCATGTTCTTTTGCAATCAATTCTTTCCACCTATCACTGGTTTCATCCGGTTTCAGCTCATCAACAGAAATAAATCTTGCTTCCTGGCACGCTTCTTTAACAAGCTTCATCCACGAGTCCGGAAACACCCTCCCTACTTCGTCAGGCAATTTTACTAAATCCTCAAGGATGCTGGTTATTTTTTCAACCCTCAACCAGTATGACCTGGCCTTGGTACTTTTACCTTCAAAAATTGGCGTAAGGCGCCAGCAACGGACTCCTTCACGCCCTCTTTTCCTTTCCCTGTCCACGACCACAAAGGTATCCCCTTTTGCCGTTCTGAAAACGGAACCCGGAACAAGGTGGGGCTCAAGCGCAAGCAGTCTTGACTCCCGTGCTATCTCAACTGAAACGCGCTCAAGATCTCTTACGGTACTTTTGTACTTATCCCGTACGAGCAACAATTCGTCAAGGTTTGAACAGTAGGCGTCAGTTAGTAACGCTTCAATCTTATCCCTAATCCTATCTCTTTTTTCCAGCAAATCACCCTGTGCCGCTATGCTCTGGTACGTGGCAAGAGAATTTGCAAAAATCTCCATAACCTCGGTGGGTTTATGAGACAGCAAGAGATTAAGTACCATGCTGAAATTTACCTTAATCTGGCTCTCCACCGATCCAGGAGGGGATTTTAACAGGTTGTGGATTACCTCAGGCCTCTGGTACGGCCCCGGATAAAGTAGTACAAACCCTATCTTGTCCATGCCACGCCGTCCGGCCCTACCGGTCATTTGTAGCAACTCGGTAGATGTCAATTCCACGAATCCTTCCCCGTTAAATCGATCGCTTTGGAACAGAACCACTGTTCTGGCGGGAAAGTTAACACCTGCCGCCACCGTTGACGTGGAAAAAATCGCCTTAAGGTGGCCTTTCTTCATCATGGTTTCAAGCAAGACCTTCCAGATGGGAAGCTGTCCTCCGTGGTGAGCCCCAACCCTTGCTTCTACCAGTGCCGGCAACTGGCGGTGATCCTTCAGAAAAGGTTTTTTGTCGAGAAACCTTAACAGTTCGGAACCAAACTCATAGTCCACTTCCTTCTTTTCGAGGTCTCCTTTTTTAAGTGACCACAGGCATTGATCAACTGCTCTGTCACAATCACTCCTCGATTTGAAAAAAAATATAGCCGGCAAAAGATTTGCCTGCTCCAAATAATTGAGGATCTGAACAACGGAAGGGAACGATGTTCGTCTTCGTCTCTTCCCATAGTATTGGCTCGATTTTTTAAGAATTTTAGGCAACACGCCTTTTTTCCCGTTTAGAGGACAAAGTTCTCCCTCCGGGAAAAGAAACAACGGGTAGATAGGAACGGGCCTTTCGTCCACGCATACGAGGTCGCACGGAACACTTCTCAGCCACGTTAACCAGTCTGCAATTTGCCTGGCATTATGAATGGTTGCGGATAGAAGCAATAACCTAACCCTGGTCGGAAGGTAAATCAACACCTCTTCCCAAACCACTCCCCTTTCTTCGTCGCCTATGTAATGAGCTTCATCGAGAACCACGAGGTCAACCGGTAAATCTTCCCCTTCTGACATGGCATCGTAGAGCTGGTTACGCAATATTTCAGTGGTTCCGACTATAATTGGAGCGTTTGGGTTTTCTTTTCGATCTCCAGTAAGTATACCAAGGTTTTGTTCCCCAAATATTTTACCAAATTCCGAGTATATCGAATTGGATAAAGCTTTCAACGGGCAGGCATACCAGCAACGTCCACCCGCTTCAAAAACTCTCTCGATTGCCTTTTCAGCAATCCACGTTTTCCCCGCCCCCGTTGGTGCCGTAACTATAACATCAACATGCTCCAGCAACGAAAGGGCTTCCAACTGAAACTGGTCAGGAACAAATTCTCCCGCTTCCGGAACACCAATTTTTTCCAGCACAGGAGCAAGGCTTGCCGAAATATGTAATCTCTCCACCTTTGGTTTCAATGTTCTTGTGTCTTCTCTTATCGTATTTCTTTTTCTCCTGGTTAAAGTTCTCTCGATCTTAGTTTCTCCTTTATTTCAAACGATTTTGAATATTATTATGTTAATTATCCCAGATCAACAAGTTAACGTAAACCAAAATTGCATTACAATTTTAACAGAACAAGTAGGATTTGTACATAGAAGCGAAAATTAGGATAAGAGCTTGAAATGGACTTTAAAAAATCTGATAATAGCCTGAATCCGTGATTGTTCACCTTGGCCGAAGATGCAATGTGCAAGAAGCCCATCTGGACCCAGGGAATTCTTCATTTTCAGTGGGAGTTAAGATGACAGAAATGAAAAGAAAGCATCACATTATTTATAGAATTCCTTTATACGAAATTGATCTCGGAAACGCCCTTTATCATGGGAACTACTTCCATCTATTCGAAATCGCCAGGGATGATTTTTGGAGAAGCATCGGTTTTCCATATCCAAGGATCATGTCGTTAGGGATGCACCTTACCATTGTGGAGTTGAATTGCAGGTATAGAAAGCCTCTTCATTACGATGAGGAAGTCCAAATCACGACTCACGTGGAGAAAATGGGAAGCAGGAGCCTGACTTTGCGCCAGGAAATTTCCAGGCCAGAAAAAAACGAAATATGCACCGAAGCTATCATTAACATGGTTTGCGTAACATTTGAAGGAAAACCAACCAGGCTACCTGAAGAACTCCGCAGTTTACTGGAAAAATGGAAATGAAAACCCCCATTCCCCTTAAAACCTGGGTATCGCTTACCTAGGATTTTTCCGTTTCGTCCTTTTTTTTCAAGAACTCATCTAGGCGAATGACCTTGGAATCCTGTAGTGTCCCTCCCGGGCTAAAAGGTTCCGTACCGGTCATCTTGCTAATTTCCCTTATCTGTTGACGAAGCTTTTCATTTTTCTCAACAAGACTGTTGATTTGCTGTTCCAAGGTTTCCCACGCAGTTCTCAATTCCGCAGTTTCAAGCTCTACACCCGATATTTCAGAAATGGTCTCTATTACCCTGGCACATAACTTGTAGTTAGTTCCGTGGATGTAAAAAGGTGCATGCGCCCAGAGCGCAAGCGCATCTAGCCCCCGGGACTCGGCTTCGGATATAAGAAGCAAGGATATCGAACCGTGGGAGCTGTATTCCAGGAGAGGCAACGATAGTTTACGAGCCAGGTTCATTGCGGAAGTGCTTGACACCACCGCTGACACCCTTTCTTCGTAATGAAGAACCTGATCATAGTTGCTCCCGAGAGTAATAACGAGAGAAACATTATGCTTCTGGGCAAAATCAAGAAAGATTTCCAGGTAGTCGCTCCAGTGGAAATGCGGTTCGTCTCCGTAGAAAATAATGAGGTCCGTTCCTTTATTCCCAGCCTCGTGGAAGTGAAATCGCCCCTTGGGCTTCATTATGGAAACTACTTGACCGCCCTGTATTTCAACCATTGGCCTGTTGGCCTCGAAGTTAAAAAAAGGGTCCGGTTCAATCTCTGCAAATATAGGGGCATTTAGTTTTTGGGTGAGGTATGAAATACTGCGGCTGGGAACATCTCCCGCATT
Organism: Desulfobacterales bacterium; assembly: GCA_026983715.1. GTDB lineage: Bacteria > Desulfobacterota > Syntrophobacteria > B119-G9 > B119-G9 > B119-G9. Next base: position 6,821 of record JALSTM010000198.1, on the reverse strand, counting down.
GGCCCAGCCTCCGAATCCCGCAACAAGAATCGGACTTTTAAGCTCAGGCTTCTTGTAATACTTTATTTCTCTCATATGATACGTCTCTGGAAGGCTAACAATCAATAGTTACCCGGTTAACCGTAGATTCATATTACTAGACCAAACATTGTAAGTGCAAATATTAAACGGCATCGGAATCAGGGTCTTGTAATTTACTCCATCTTTTAAGCTCACCAACAAAAGCACTGAGTATCGTTGATGGTGTTCTTTTCCTGAGTCGAACAAGGTAAAAATGCCTCACCATCTTTATATCATCAAGGTGAACTATTTCCAGTGATCCGCAGTCTAAATCATCTTCTACCGCTCGCCTCGAAAGAAAAGACATTCCCACCTTTGCCTTGATAGCATGCCGAACGGCTTCTGTGCTACTTACTTCCAGCACTATGTTCAGATCACCTAATTCAATACCCATTTCTCCGAGATATTTTTCCACAAACTTTCTAGTTCCTGAACCGTACTCCCTGTTTATGTAAGGATATTTTTTAAGATCCAAAAGCGTGGGGCGCTCTTTCTTTAGCAACTCATGCCCAGGAAACACGGTTAAAACAAGTTCATCACCCAGGATCTCGTCGAAATGGACTTTACCCGAGCCAAATATAGCCCCCACAACACCCAGTTCAAGCTCTCCCCTTGCCACTCTGTGAACTATGTCTCGGGAGTCGCTTGTAAATAGCTTAACTTCCACCTCCGGGAATTTGTGTATGAAGGAGCCAATAAAATAAGGGATGATATAAGTACCAGGGATCGTACTACACCCTAGGGTTAGTTTTCCTGAGATCTCGCCCCTGAAACTCTTAATAGCTGAAATAGCTTTTTCCTTCGTAGCGAGAATATCCTTGGCATATCGGTACAGGATCTCCCCTGCTTGGGTAGGGAGCACTGTCTTTCCCATCCTATCAAGAAGTCTTTCCCCCAGGAATTGCTCAAGTAAGCGTATGTGTTCGCTTACCGTTGGCTGTGACAGGTATACTTCCTCTGCCGCCTTGGAAAAGCTCTTGTTTTCAACAACTCTGCAAAAAACTTCCAATCTCCTGATATCCATAGCCACGTATCCTACAAAAAATCGTAGTTAACTTATCTGGATACTACTCGAGTTGTTACCGGTTAAATGCAATTTTTCCTTGACATAACCATATTAAAAGGTGTATGGATGCTTTTGTGAAATTTTTATTTAATTGATTATGCCTCGATTTGATTTTACGTTCTCTCCCATACCCGATTTCTTGAGTATTTTGGCGTCACAAGTTTTTGCGGTAATGAATATATCAAATTATTAACTATCAAAAGTGTGAACCAGAGGTCCGCATGGAAAAGAAATCATCTACCAAGGGTCAATCCGCTGGAAGCGGATTCCTTTTTTTCATCGCCGGTTTTGTTATCGCATCGGTTTTCGGCTGGGTTATATTCCCCAAAATTCTCTATTCTGTCAATCAACAACCGATAAAATTTAGCCATGCCCTGGAAGACCACGCTGAACTAGAATGCGAAAACTGCCATTTTTTCAGGGACGACGGAACTTATTCCGGCATTCCCAAGCTTGAAACGTGCACGGAATGTCACGAGGAAGTCCAAGGGGAGAACCCTGAAGAAAAAAAATTTGTCGAACAATACGTTCAGAAAAACAAGGAAGTCCCGTGGTTGCGTTACCAATGGCAACCTGACAACGTGTACTTTTCCCATGCGGCTCATTTAAAGGTGGAAAAACCTTTGCCCTGCACCACCTGTCACCGTGACGTAAAAAAGGAGAAAATACCGCCGCCTGTAAGGATTAACAGGCTCACCGGATACCATTACAGTACGATGAAGATGTACGTCTGCGAAGATTGCCACGCACATAAAGGCGCCAATAACGCTTGTAATGTTTGTCACAAATAGCATGCGTGAAACGATTGTTCATAACCATGTTTAAAAAGTAAAATAGGGATAGGCAGATGAAAATTAACCGAAGAGCTTTTTTACAGTTCACCGCAGGTGCAATAGGAGGGACTCTTCTTTCTCCTCTGCCCTGGAAACTGGCTGATGACACGGCAATTTGGAGCCAGAACTGGTCCTGGCGTCCAAAGTCGCAGCCCGGGGAAACCACGTGGGATTATTCCATTTGCCGTTTCTGTCCGGGAGGCTGCGGAATAAAGGTGCGCTTAATTGATGCCAAGCGGGCGGTATCAATTACCGGAAATCCCAACTCACCTTTAAGCATGGGTGGACTATGCCCCCTGGGGCGTTCAGGGCTTCAGTTCCAATATTCCCCTGCCAGAGTACCGGCACCTTTAAAACAAACTTCCAGGCGTGGTGACATCCGCGGGCTTAAACCCATTTCCTGGGATGAAGCTATCGGAGAGATAGTAAAAACACTGAAAAAGCTTGACAACGAAAGTGAAACCAATGCAGTTGCGTGGATTACCGGGGATACAAGCGGCTCGATGGTTCAATTCATAGACTATTTTCTTCTTAATTACGGTTCACCGAATCACTTTCATATGCCATCAGCGGTAGATAACCAGAAGTTAGTAAACATGGCAATGCAGGGCTTCAACCAGCCTCTTGGATTTGACATTGAAAGAGCGAAATTAATTCTCAATTTTGGAGCTAGTTTACTGGAAGGCTGGGGCTCGCCGGTCCGTAATCAAAAAACGTTTATTAAAGCAGTCCAAGACGGAAGAACGGAGTATATACATTTTGACTGGCGTGAATCGATTACTTCTTCCAGGGCAACACAGTGGATCCCCGTCAAGCCCGGAACGCAGGCTGCACTTGCCCTTGGACTATGCCACGTAATTGTTAAGGAAGGACTCTACAACAGGGAGTTTGTTGAAGCGAACTGCTTTGGTTTCGAAGACTGGGAGGACAAAGAAGGCAACAAGCACAGGGGTTTTAAGGCAAACGTTCTTAAAGAGTACTCCCCCAGTAAGGTTGCAGGGTTAACAGGAGTGCCAGCGGAAAAGATAGCGCAGCTGGCACGGAAATTTTCGAAGGAGGGGCCCTCACTTGCAATTTGGGGCACTGGTTCTCAAAACAACCCGGCGAACTTCTATGAAGAAATGGCTTTTATCTCTCTAAATGCCCTCTTAGGAAACATTAACAAGCCAGGTGGTGTCATCAATCAGCCGCCGGTACCCCTCAAGCCCTTCGAAGAGGCACTAACAGAAGGAACGCACAGGAAAGAACTGGAAGAACTAAGGATAGGAAGGGATACCCTCGAAGAATTTCCGTTTCCCGGAAATGCGATATATGCAGCCTTGGAGGAGATTGCAGGGTCCGAACATAGCCAGGTAAAGTTACTTTTTCTTTACGAAGCCAATCCGGCTTACTGCCTTGCAGAACCGAAGGCTTACTCAGAAGCGATTAGTAAAATAGACACCGTGGTTTCATTCTCTTCTTTTCTTGATGAATCATCGATTAACGCAGACCTCATACTACCCAACCATACTCCGCTTGAGCGCTGGGACGATTTTATAACTCCCGCCACATCTCCTTTTGCATTTTACGGAATTAGCAAACCTGTATTAAACCCGGTAAAAAAGACTCGCCATACCGGTGACGTTTTAATCAGGATAGCAAAAGCCCTTGGTGGTGAAATTGTTAAGAACTTTCCCTGGTCGGACTACCAGGCCGTTCTAAAATGGCGACTGGAAGGCATTGCAGAAGCGAGTGAGGGGAGGGCCCTTGAAGGCGAAGACGTCTCCAGGGTGATGCTCACCCATGCCCGGTTAGAGCCAAATTTCAAGACCGCCGACGAACTTTGGAAAAAACTGACATCAGGGGCTTTCTGGGTTAAGTTACCCGACACCACGTCGGAAACCAAGTTTAAAACACCGTCAGGTAAACTTGAACTTTACGTACAAAAGCTCAAGCGAGATAAATTTAAGAAATGGAACGACAGATTGTTCGTTGCTAATTTTTATCCTCTGGAACCATCTGGTAAAAAGGATAAATTTCCCTATCTGCTCATACCTTATGAAATTATGCAACTTACGAGTTGCCGCGTGGCTAATCCACCTTTCATGACAAAACTACTGGACGATACGTTACTCAAGCGTAAGGAGCTTTTCGTTCATGTTAATCCTGCCACGGCACGAGAAGCTCGTTTGAGTGAGGGAGCAAGGGTGACCGTGGAAACACCTGTGGGTAAGGGCATTGTAAAAGTACATCTATCTGAGCAGGTTGCTCCTGGTGTTATTGCCATGGCCAGGGGATTGGGACACAGTGCCTTCGACGAATATATAAAAGGTAAAGGAGTTAATGCCAACAAATTAACCGAGGTACAGCTCGACCCGGTAACGGGGATAGGCACGTGGTGGGCAACACGGGCTAAATTGACCAAGCTATAGGATAGAGGTTGATAATGAGCAAAAAAGAACACGAGAAATCGTCAGTTCGCTATGGAATGGTGATAGATCTGGACAAATGCACCGGATGCATGGCTTGTGCCGTAGCATGCCAGGAAGAGAACAATATTTCGTTCTTGAAGGACGATTCCATTAAGACCAGGTCCATCAACTGGATGAGAATTTACAAGTTGGAAAACGGAAAAAAATATCCGGAACACCGGCATGTCATTTTGCCACGGCCATGCATGCATTGCGATTCGCCTCATCACTCACCTTGTACCTTCGTGTGCCCGGTAAACGCAACCCAGAGAGACGAAGAGACAGGCATTGTCAACCAGGTGTATCCCAGATGCATAGGTTGTCGTTACTGCATGGCCGCATGTCCATATTATGCAAGAAATTTCAACTGGTGGGATCCCACTTGGCCAAAAGACATGGTAGAAATGCTCAACCCTGACGTCTCCACCCGTATGCGCGGGGTCGTAGAAAAATGTACCTTTTGCAGCCACAGGCTCTTGAAGGCCAAGGACAAGGCAAGGGTAAACGGCGAAAACCCTAAAGGAATTGAATACACTCCGGCATGTGTTGAAGCGTGTCCAACAGGAGCCATTGTTTTCGGAAATCTGCATGATCCTGAAAGCGAAGTCGCAAAACTTTCCAAGGATAAGAGAGCATTTCGTTTGCTTGAGAAATTAAAGACCGAACCGAAGGTCTATTACCTAAGTAGCCACGAATGGGTAAGAAAACAGGGAGATAACGACCTGAAATAGGTCAATAAACGAGGTTAAGGGGTAAAAAATGGATAAAGATTTGATTCCCGAAGGCGTAAAACGATGCCCGTTTCCAGTTTTTGCTTTGTGGGTTTTGATCATACTTGCGGTAATTGGATGGGGAGTATACGCGGGTATTATTATACTCTGGAAAGGTTTGAACGTCACCGGACTTAACAACGTGTTCGGGTTCGGACTCTGGATCACTGCAGACCTGGGAGTAATTGCACTAGGCGCAGGTGCTTTTTTCTCAGGTTTCCTCTTCTACGGGTTATCAAGATGGTTTAAATCGCTTAAGGAAATTAAAAAGATAATAAACCTCGCGGTTATCATAGGATTTATCTGTTATACCGGTGCCATGCTTGTTCTTGCTCTGGATATAGGGCAACCCATCAGGGGCTGGTTTGGATACTGGCATGCCAACGTTCATTCCATGCTAACCGAGGTAATCTTCTGCATCACATGCTACTGCATGGTTTTGATAATCGAATACATTCCTATCATCCTGGAAAACAGGAAACTAGACCAGATTAAGGTACTGCACCACTTTGGCCATAACCTGCACGAAATAATGATTGTCTTTGCATTAACCGGTACTTTCTTAAGCTTTTTCCACCAAGGCTCTCTCGGTGGTATGTGGGGTGTTTTATTTGCGAGACCCTTCGCTTACAGGACCGGTTTTCTGATCTGGCCCTGGACGTTTTTCCTCTTTATTTCCTCCGCCATTGCAGCAGGCCCGGCATTCACAGCCTTGATTTGCAAGCTCCTTGAGACCATCACCAACAAGAAGCTTGTTGATGACTCAGTGTATGAGCTTATCGCCAAGCTTGAAGGATGGTTACTTGCAATATATATAACCCTTAAGATTGCAGACACCCTTTACTGGGCATTTAAAACCGTCCCAAGTTTTGGCCTGAAAATCTCCAAGTTTTACCACGATCCTTATGGTTTCTGGCTACTTGTTCTAGAGCTTGGAATCTGCGGCATCCTGCCCGCCATACTTCTAGTTGTACCAAAGCTGAGACAAAACAATTTTATTCTCTTTGGAGCTCTTTTCCTCGACTGCGTTGGCGTGGTGGTTAATCGCTTCGTATTCACCGTACAAACTTTGTCAATCCCGGTTTTACCGTTTGAGAAATTCAGGGTCTACATACCGACATGGCAGGAATGGGCACCAACCATCGCCATGATTGCTTACGGGATGCTGATTATTTCTCTTTCCTATCGGTATCTCCCTGTGTTCCCGAGAGAAAGAGAGCTTAACCCGGCAGATTAAAGCCCTACGGATTTGTCCATGGGCTATCTAGGCCATGTTAAGAGATTACTATCTCCAGGGAGCCCGTGGATTTTACCGTGCGCATGTTCCAAGGATTAGCATTTAACCGATTCATCGGTCTTCCAGATTTCTTCACTGCCATTTTGCAAAGGGAGTAGTTCGCTTCCTAACGTATTGCGTCAAACAAAAACCGGGGCAGAGTCATTGCGATCCCGCACCCACTTCCTGCGAACTGTAGGGGCAATGGCAAATAATCGTATCTGAAGTAGGTGCGGGAGAAGCAATCGCTAAGGCTTTGATATCCCAAGGATATTGTTTCGTATCCCACACCCACTTTAAGCCATACATCTCGATATTAACTCGAAAACATTATCATAAAGTGGGTGCGGGATTCTCGCGATGTCT
>JALSTM010000197.1 GCA_026983715.1 Desulfobacterales bacterium | reverse complement strand
AGTAATCAACATCTTTTCTAAGAATAGATGTTGAGTCTCGATGATCATACGAAGCTATCACCTTGAGCAAAAGCGCCGAATCTCTTACGTCTTTTGTCATCGGTCCTATCTGGTCCAGGGAAGAAGCAAACGCTACGAGACCAAAGCGGGAAACAAGGCCATAGGTTGGTTTCAGTCCCACAATGCCACAATGTGACGCTGGTTGACGTATCGACCCCCCCGTATCAGAGCCAATTGCCCCGATACACATATCTGCTGCGAGAGCTGCCGCAGAACCACCACTAGATCCTCCAGGTATTCGTTCCAAATCCCATGGATTTTTGCACACCCCCATGGCAGAGTTTTCCGTGGATGAACCCATCGCAAATTCATCCATGTTTGTTTTCCCAATTATGATTGCCCCTGCATCTTTGAGAGCCTCATAAACTGTGGCATCATAAGGTGGTATAAAGTTTTCAAGAATTCTCGAAGCGCAAGTAGTTTTTATACCGGAGGAGCAGATCAAATCTTTTACCGCAATTGGTATCCCGTAAAGCGGTTTTTTTTCCCAATCATTGTTCTCAGTATCTTTCATTGAGAGGGCCTGCTCTCTCGCTTGTTCAGCAAGGACAGTTATGTAGGCATTGATCTCGCCATCAAACGAGTTAATTCTTCTAATTACATCCTCTACCACGTCAACCGGGGTAATTTCCCCTTTTTGCATGAGAGAGCGAAGTTTGTCGATTGTCAAATGTGCCAAATCCATATTTTGCTACCTTTATATACTTGTTTTTACAATTAAGGATTCTTTTATTAATTGCTCAAGCAACCGGGGACCACGCATCTCATACCGGCCCATGATCTGGTCAGGAGAAGGCTTGATCCGGCATCCAGATAAATGCTGATAGATTCACTACGCTTCGCTCCGGTCGGAATGACCGAATTTGAATTGTTCTCATCCTACTCTTTTAACAGGTTAGTAATTTTAGACATCCAAATTTACTAGACTTTCCTTAAAATATCTTTGGAACCACAAAACTTTCACCATTGTCTTCCGGGGCATTGTCCAGAACCTTTTTAAGTTCCAGAGACGATCCAACCTCGTCACTTCGAAATGCATTTTCTTTTTCCATCGCATGAAAGGTCGGTGGCACTTCGGAAGTATCTAGTTCGTTCAACTTCTCCATATAAAGTAGTATTTCGTTCAATTGCTTCGTGAACATCTCTACTTCTTCTTCGCCAAACTTAAGCCTGGCCAACCGTGCAACATGTTCCACTTCTTCCCTAGTAATCTTCATATATTACCCCCGTAATACCAGGATTTATTCCATTGCTTTTGCCTTCATGTAAAGGCGGTCTTGATCTATTCTTACCTCCGTGATCTTACCATTTTTAACCGACAACAAAAATAGTTCCTTGTCCACATCACCGGAAGGAAGGATAGACATTTTCCCGGTAACTCCTTCAAAGTCCTTTATTCTGTACAGTTCGACTCGTATTGCTCCCCGACTCTGGTTTTCGGCGTTATTCTTTGCTGCCAAAAGCAGATTGAGCACATCGTAAGCCTGCGCTTCCAGGTACTGGGGTTTTTCATCATAGCTGGCTTCAAATCTTTCCACAAACTGTTGCACTTCAGGCCGCGTGCTACCAGCGAAAAAACCTCCTACAAAAATGGCACCTTCTAGGTAAGGAGCGTATTCTTTTTCAAGCCTCGGCGTGTTCCAAAGATTTGTTCCGAAAAGACGCACTCCTATAACATCATTGTACACAAGTTGAGAAGCTATCAAGCTGGCTGTTTGTACCTGGTCAGGCAAGAATATCGCGTCAAAAGCGGGTGGAGAAAGCACAGAAATTGGCTTTTCTTTTTTATGTCGATCAGGAAGCGGAAGACCTGCCTCTACAAAGAGATTTCTTATGGGCAGAGTAAAGTCAGTAGTGCCAGGGTCGTATCCGACCTTTGCCATCACCTTAACGCGGAACTTCTCTAGTTCCTCGGAAAAAGCTTTTTCAAAAAAACGCCCGTAGCTATCATTGGGATATAGAATTCCAAACCTCTCTAGTTCCAGTTCTCCAGCAGCGTAAGCCACAAGGAGCTTTACCTGAGCCTTATTAGTTAGAAAAACCCTAAATACGTAATCGCCAATATCAGCCACGCTAGTTTTCTGGCTTAAAGTAATAATGGGAACTCTCAATTTTTGAGCTTCTCTAGCGGCGTCATCCACCACTTTTCTTGATAGAGGCCCAATTATAGCCAACACATGATGATCGTTAACCAGTTCATCCACCGCCGTAACCACCCCGTTGCTGTCACTACTATCCTTAACAATTATCTTAATGGGCTTACCCCAGGTGGATAGGTTGTATAACTCCTGTGCCAAATAGAGGCCTCTGAGCAATCTTCTTCCGTAGGGTTGCAGTGGTCCGTTCAAGGGAATAAGACATCCGATGGCCGTATCGTCGACATTCCGCTGCTGCTCTATGGCTTCTTTCAACTGGGCAAACTTTTTTGCCAGAGGGTGCATGGGGTAAGTATCAGCAAGGGAATTTAGTTTTTCAGCAGCCTTGTCGAGATCCCCATCATCCACAAGTATTTCAATCAGGCGAGTTTGCAGCCACAGCTCCGGGAAACGTCCGGTGAATTCAGGGAGTAGCGATGATACCTGTGATTTGCTAAGCTGGGAACACACCTTTGTCATCTGTTGATAAATCCTATCTTTCAATTCAGCGCTTGCAGCCAATCTCTCGCTTTCAACAAGCCAGTAAAATGCATTCAGGGAATCCTTTTTCTCGGAAAAAACCCGGGCAAGAATGTATGCGAGCCTTGCCTTATCTTCCTGGTCTCCCAGATACGTCCACAGCCTTTGTCCGTCTTCAAGAGCCCTGTCCAAGTCGCCTTTCCCCAGATATGCCTCTATCAGGTCTACGTGCACCCCAGGCATCCCTCTGTAATCGGGGTATTCTGAGATTATTCTGTTTCCGTACTCCTCGGACTTTTCGTAATCCCCCGTCTTGAGGAAAACTTTCTGGAGACGGGATAAAATAAGGGGCGTTAACTCACGGTTTCGAGGATTTTCTTTTAACAACTCCTCATAAACCCCGGCACACTCCCTGTATTTTTTCTCATAGCACAGTTCTTCTGCCTTCTTTAATTTTTGATCAACGGTGGCGGACGGATGCTTCTGAGGCTTTGGGGAGGCCGCACCGGGGTAGCCTGGGACGCTGACAAGCGTTTTCGGGACGCATGAAACAGTAAAAAGCAAGATAAATACAGCTAATAAGTACAAATAGTTGTTTTTTCTTCCAGGAGTATTTCTTAGCATCTCCAACTCTTTATTTTCCCCAAATATCGAAAATAAAAAAGCCCCACCCTTTGTTGTGCCATTCTTTTAGCACTCACAAATGGGTGAGGCAACACTTTTTCTGGTGGCAAAACCGGTTAACCTCTACTTGTTGTCTTTTACCTCTTCAAAATCAGCATCTACCACGTCTTCCCCGGAACCTCCGGAGTCATCCGCAGCTTTTTGTTCTCCGGATTCCTGGGATCCGGCACTCTGTGCAGATGCCTGCTGATACATTTGCTCAGCCAGCTTGTGAGATACCTGCATTAGCTCGTCCATTGATCTTTTGATGGCATCCTTGTCCTCGCCTTCCATTACTTTCCTCAACTCGGAAATCTTGCTTTCAATTTCACCTTTTGTAGCAGAATCAAGCTTGTCTCCAAATTCTTTCAAGTTCTTCTCAGTATGATATATTAGAGAGTCCGCCTGGTTTCGCATGTCTATGAGTTCTCGTTTTCTCCGGTCTTCCTCAGCATGCATTTCAGCTTCTTTCACCAGGCGCTCGATCTCTTCTTCGGAAAGACCGCTGGAAGCGGTAATTCTAATAGACTGTTCTTTACCCGTGGCCTTGTCTTTGGCAGAAACATGAACGATACCGTTGGCATCAATATCAAAGGTGACTTCGATTTGAGGCACTCCACGAGGCGCCGGCGGAATTCCAACAAGGTCAAAGCGACCCAGCGTTTTATTGTCAGCGGCCATTTCTCTTTCACCTTGAAGCACATGAATCGAGACAGCCGTCTGATTGTCAGCTGCGGTGGAGAATATCTGGCTTTTTCTCGTGGGAATAGTTGTATTTCTCTCTATAAGCTTAGTCATGACTCCGCCAAGGGTTTCAATCCCAAGGGATAATGGCGTAACATCCAGAAGAAGTACGTCCTTTACTTCCCCTTTAAGAACTCCTGCCTGGATTGCCGCACCAATAGCCACTACTTCGTCTGGATTGACACCCTTGTGAGGTTCCTTGCCAAATATTTCCTTGACCTTTTCCTGAACCCTGGGCATCCTTGTCATTCCGCCAACCAGCACTACTTCATCTATGTCTGCAGAGGTCAACCCCGCATCCTTAAGCGCCTGGCGGATGGGTGGCACAAGCTTTTCGATGAGATCTTCCACCAGCGCTTCAAGCCTTGCCCTGGTAAGTTTCATGTTAAGATGCTTTGGGCCAGAGGAATCAGCAGTTATAAACGGCAGATTTATCTCTGTTTCCATGGAAGAAGACAACTCCATCTTTGCCTTCTCTGCCGCTTCTTTTAGCCTCTGCAACGCCATCTTGTCATCTCTGAGGTCTATGCCGTATTCTTTCTTAAACTCGTCTGCTAGCCAGTCGATGATTCGTTGGTCAAAATCTTCACCGCCCAAGTGAGTATCACCATTTGTGGATTTGACCTCAAAAACCCCCTCGCCAATCTCAAGAATAGAGATATCGTAAGTACCTCCACCAAGATCAAAAACTGCAATTTTCTCGTCCTTCTTTTTGTCAAGACCATAAGCAAGGGATGCGGCAGTTGGTTCATTTATGATTCTCAGGACGTTCAATCCCGCAATCCTACCCGCATCCTTTGTTGCCTGTCGCTGGCTATCGTTGAAGTAAGCGGGAACTGTGATCACTGCATCTGTTACTTTTTCACCTAGGTAGTCTTCCGCGGTCTGTTTCATCTTCTGAAGAATCATCGCAGATATTTCTGCGGGACTGCAATCCCTCCCGCCAACACGTACATATGCATCCCCGTTAGGGCCTTCTACGATCTTATAAGGGCATATCTGAATGTCCCTCTGGACTTCTTCTGAACTATATTTACGCCCAATCAGGCGCTTGACCGCAAAAACAGTATTCTCTGGATTCGTAATTGCCTGTCTCTTGGCAACCTGCCCTACCAGCCTTTCGCCGCTATCAGTAAAAGCCACAATTGATGGGGTTGTACGTGATCCTTCAGCGTTAGTTAATACTTTCGGCTCACCACCTTCCATTATGGCAACAACGGAATTGGTGGTGCCCAGATCAATACCAATAACTTTACTCATAATAATATCCTCCTTGTAAGGAAAGAAATTTCCTCCATAAAATGCGCATAAATTATAATACCAAGATTAAATATTTTCTACCCTGCCGAGCACTAATGGATAGTTATTTATTTGATTCTTTCTCCGTCTCTTCCAACTTTCCACATGAAACAACAACCTTCGCAGGTCTCAATAACCGATCGTTCATCATGTATCCTTTCTGGTACTCGCATATGACCCTGTTTTGAGGGATTTCTTCGCTTTCTTGTTTTTGAATCGCTTCATGGTATGCGGGGTCAAAAGGCTCTCCTTCTGCCTTTATTATCTTACATCCAAATTGTTCAAGTACTTCGAGAAAACCCTTCAGGGTCATCTCGACACCCTCGATAAGCCCTTCCACATCCTGGCTTTGCTTGGCATGTTCAATGCTGCGTTCCAGGTTATCTATCACGGGCAGAAGTCGCTTGATTAGGTTTTCATTGGCAAACTTGAGATGTTCCTCTTTTTCCCTTTCCAGCCGCTTTCTCAAGTTCTCCATTTCTGCCGCCAAGCGTAGCAGTCTATCCTTGTAGCTCTCTATTTCCTTTTCCTTAGAATCGAGAGCCGCCCGAAGTTCATTAAGTTCTTTTTCTGAGATTTCAACCACCCTGTCTTCTTCCTTTTCTACTTCATCGATCTGCTCTTCAGCGTCTATTGCCTTCTCCTTTTCTAGTTCTTTTTCATTTTCTGCCATAAATACAAGACCTCCTGATTTTGGTCATTTTTTGTTTCTGTCAAAAAAAGAAGACTTATTGGCATTTCTTTCTAACCCATAAGTCTTCACAGATAATACCAGCCGCCTACCAGGAATTGCGGAGGCGAAATCATTCATCCTCGAAAATCTGGCTCAACAACTTGGCCGTGTAATCAACAAGAGGTATGATCCTCGAGTAATCCATTCTTGTAGGCCCGATAACTCCGAGAGCTCCAAGTATATCTCCACCACGGGAATAAGTTGACGAAATCAGGCTCATATCCTGAACATCCTGGAATTCTGCTTCAGATCCTAAGATGATGTGTACTCCTTCGGAAGAGAGACACTTGTCAAGAAGTCGAATAATTTTGGTTTTCTCTTCAAAAGTAGCCAGCAATTTTTTCATCTGCTGCACGTCGGCAAACTCGGGATAATTAAGCAAGTTTGTTTGTCCTTCAATTACTATGTCAGTTTCGTCCAGACCAACCTGGAGCGCTTTCTTGCTAAGTTCAATCGCTTTCCTGAGTAAGCGATCGAAGAGAATTCGCTCCTCTTCCATCTCCTTCAGTATTCTCTTTTTTACCTCAAGAAGAGAAAGCCCCTTAAGAGATTCGCTCAAGTACCTGCTGTACTTGTTTAATTCATCCTGTGATATATCTTCATCAATATGAACCAAAAAAGATTGAACAATACCGGACTCAGCAATAAAAATGGTCAGAACCTGGTTTTGGTTAACTCTAACAAACTGAATCCTCTTGAAAATAGTCTGTGATAACTTCGGTAAAAGTACCACCGCTGCCTGTTTCGACAGTTCCGAGAGAATCCTCGAAGTGGCTCGCAATAACGTTTGTATCTCTTTTGGCGATCCTTCGTAGGCCTTCTTTATGCGTTCCCTGTCTCTTTTCGCAAGCTGGTTTATTGTCAATATGGAATCTATGTAATACCTCCACCCCAGGGAAGTCGGAACTCTTCCGGCAGAAGCATGCGGTCTATATAAGAGATTAAGTTCTTCGAGGTCAGCCATGACGTTTCTTATGGTTGCGGGGCTCACGTCCGTTATGTATTTTTTGGCCACGGTTCTAGAACCCACAGGATCGCCTGTGCGAATATAATCTATAATGACTGCTTCAAGCACCTGTTTATCTCTCGGTCCTAGGATTTCTTGCATCATCATGGCACTTTCGCCCCTATTTATTAGCACTCTATCGAGATGAGTGCTAAATATTTAATAGCAATCTGTTTCAGATTTGTCAAGGTAACATAAAAACAGCCACATTTTAAGCGATAGGCTTTACTAAAATTCCAATTCGCCGTTGGGAAGTGGATCAAAAAAGGAATCAACTAGTTTTTCTGATACCTTTTCCAGGCTAGCGGGGCTCCAACGAGGACGTCGATTTTTGTCAATAACAATCGCCGATACGCCCTCGGAATAATCGTTGCCATAGACGATTCGCTGGCTCAGTCGGTACTCCAACCGAAGGGCAGAATCAAAATCAAGATTTCTTGCTTCTTGGAGGAGTCTGAAGGTTATCTTAAGGCTGGTGGGTGACTTCTTGAGGATCTCGTTTCTGACGTCTGTAGCCCACTTTTCTTTTTCTGCGTCGAGGGCATCAACAATTTCTTCAACCGATTCCTTGCCAAAACATCTGTCTATTATATCCTGGTAACGGGATAATTCTGCAGGAGGAGGAGTTTTTGAGAAAGTACTTATTATCGGCTCCACTTCACTACAGGTAGCTTCATGCAATTCGCAATTCAAAAGTGCTTCTTTGAGTTTCCCCACTTGTTCCGAGAAGGTGTAGTGAGTCGCAAGACCTAGATAAACCATATCCTCACCGCCAATTCTACTACCAGTCAACGCCAAAAACATCCCGGTTTCTCCCGGAAGCCGATTAAGGAAATAACTAGCGCCGACATCGGGGAAAAACCCTATCCCGGTTTCCGGCATGGCGAAAAGCGTTTTTTCAGTCACCACCCTGTATACGCCATGGATTGACAAGCCTGCTCCACCACCCATGACAATACCATCCAGAAGAGCGACGTAGAACTTCGGATAAAGGTGAATCTGCCTGTTAAGGAGGTATTCTTCACGGAAAAAGCCTTCGATCAAGGAGTGGTTACGTCTTTTTACTGCTTCAAGAAGGCTCCGTATATCGCCACCAGCACAGAAAGCCCTCCCTTTACCTTCAATTATAACTCCCTTAAGGCTTGAAAGTCGTTCCCATTGGACCAGTTGCTTGCTTAGCCTTCTCACCATGTTCAGGTTAAGAGCATTCAATGCTCCAGGCCTGTTAAGAAGTACAGTTCCCCAGTCATTATCTTCATGGAATATTATTTCATCTTCTTGCATAGTTGGTTAACCGAACAAAGGTAAGCACATGGAATGCTTATAAATCAATTTTGAGGCGGAAGGTCAAACTTACAACCCCTTCCGCCATTATTTTATGCTACCAATTATAGACCGTATCTAGCTCTTCTTCCTTTACTTCGAATTTCACATTGTGAGGAGGTAGTGTTTCGTTAAGGAAAAATTCTGGCAACCGATCATCCTGAGTTGTAAAACCAGCTCGCTGGTTGAAGTCCCGCTCCTTCTTGAGCACACTTTTGCCGAGTTCTGTCACATCTGCCTCTGTTAATTTCCACCCGAAAAAGGCATTGATAAGGTCAATCAATGCCTGAAAAGTTTCCGGCTGATCTAACAGTGCAAAGGCGATAAACAGGCACATACCGGTGGAATCGATGGCAGCCGTTGCAATCTGGAGATTTCTCGATAGCTCTATCTGTCCCTCCGGTTTGAGCGGATCTACGAAACCACCGACCTTGAGAATATTGGCAGTTACGGTATAGCCCGCGGTGTGATCCGCACCCATGGTGCTAGTGGCATAAGTAACACCAATACCCTGTACGGCCCTCGGATCATAAGCAGGCATTGCCTGCCCCTTAACAACAGGGACTCTTTCGACTCCAAAAACCTTACCCGTTACTTCTGCACCGCTACCGAGTATTCGCCCCAGAGGCGTCCCCTTCCCCACTTCTTTAACCAGCCTTATGGCTGCTTCAGCATCCCCAAATTTTGCCAGACCAGCTTCCATGGCCACGGCTATCGTTGCTCCCATTTCTATGGTGTCAATACCGTAATCGTCTTCCAGGCGATCCATTAGGGCTATGGCATCAAGGTCATCAATGCCGCAATTCCCTCCATGGGCCCATACCGTTTCATACTCAGGTTGTTTGGTCAGGTAATTTCCATCCTTGTCCATATAGATCCCAGAACACCTTATGACACATCCCCTGTGACATCCATGCGTGGCCTTCCCTCCTCTCGATTCTTCCACCTCAGCGGTAGTTTCACCGCTTATTTTATCCGCTCCCTCAAAGGTCCCCCGCTTAAAGTTAAAAGTAGGATACGCACCGGCCTCGTTAACAATATTGGTCAGTATATTTGTCCCATATTTTGGCAGCCCCTCACCGGTAATAGGATGCTTCTTTAACCCTTCCACCAGCCTCTGGTTTGCATCTTTAAATGCCTCGGGATCTTTCGCTTCTCTCGTTTTCGTACCACTTTCGTCCAGAACGATCACTTTGACCCCCTTTGACCCCATCACTGCACCAACACCACCTCGCCCTGCGTGCCTTGTGGGTCGAAGTTCCATATCGGTAAAGGCAACCGTTGCACTAGAAAGCTTCATCTCACCCGCCTGCCCTATGGATATGCAGGCAATATTTTCTCCGTACTCGCTCTTCATTTTGTCGATCAAATCATAGTTACCAAGCATCTTAAGGCTGTCATCGCGTTCAATTTTGCATCCGTCTTTGTCAATAAAAACCCTGTAAAGACCGTTGTCAGTAGGTTTGCCCTCGAGGATAATGGCAGCGTAG
>JALSTM010000196.1 GCA_026983715.1 Desulfobacterales bacterium | reverse complement strand
GTAGACAGGGTACTCGTGGTGGAGGAACTGGAGCCTTACCTCGAAGAAGCCATCAAGGTAGCAGCTTTCGAAGCCTCTATTGAAAAAGAAATAGCCGGAAAGGGCGAAAACCTCATCCCGAGACACTTTGAAATAGATCCAGGAATCGTTAAAAGAGCTATATCCAATTTCTTTAATCTCGATTATAGCCCTCCCGAAACCCTGTCAGTGACCGAGGTGCCCCCGCGTCCACCAAACCTGTGCCCCGGCTGCCCGCACCGTGCAACATATTATATCATCAAAAGCATAGTTGATCCCGAAACCATCTACCCCACTGACATAGGTTGTTATACCCTGGGCGTTTTGCCGCCCCTTAGCATGGCGGATTTTCTCATCTGCATGGGAAGCAGCGTCTCCAGTGCCGGAGGATTTTCAAAGGCACAAAGGAAGCCTATCGTTGCCTTCATTGGAGATTCAACCTTTTTCCATTCCGGAATAACCGGGCTCATAAACGCCGTTACCAACGACCATAACTTCGTTCTTGTCATTCTGGACAACGGTACCACCGCAATGACCGGGCATCAGCCCCATCCGGGGGTAGAGTTTGGCCCCGAAGGTAAAATGGAACCAAAGGTAAAAATAGAAGACGTAGTTAGGGGATGTGGAGTCAAATCCGTTGCCGTTATAAATCCCTTGCAGATCAAAAAATCCACGGAAACCGTCCGGGAATTGTTAAACTCCGAGACCTCCGGAGTCAAGGTAATCATCGCTAAAAGCCCATGCCCACTATACGAAAGAAGGGTCATGGGTAAAAAACAAAAAATAGTGTTTGAAATAACGGATGAATGTGATTTGTGTAAGGATTGCCTAGAGTTGGCCTGTCCGGCTATCTTTTATGAGAAGCCAGAAGATAACAAGGAAGAACGTATATTTATAAACGAAACGTTGTGCAGCGGATGCAGTGTTTGTGCACAAATTTGCACTGCAATCAAAGCCAGGAAGAAAGGCTGATATGCAAGTAGTCACAAACACCACAGGTTGAAAGAGAGACAAAAGATGAGTAGCTGGAGAATTTTTTGTACCGGAGTTGGAGGCCAGGGAACACTCCTGGCAACTTATCTAATTGGAGAAGCGGCTCTAACAGCAGGCTTGCCGGTGATGGTAAGTGAAATTCACGGTATGGCCCAAAGGGGTGGAGTGGTAGAATCTGCCGTCGTTATGGGCGATAGGAAAAGTCCCATCATTTCAGATGGAGAGGCAGATATCTTGCTTGCTTTTGAACCTTCAGAGGCCATGCGAGCATTGAGGAAGTGCAACCCAAACACTCTTGTAATAAGCAACATTGTACCGCTGATTCCCTTTACCGTCTCTTCCGGCAAGGAGAGCTATCCCGACGTTGACCAGATCCTAAATTCAATAAGAAACCAGGTCAGGAAGTTCATAGGATTCAATGCCCTCGAACTGGCCCGAAAAGCGGGTTCAGAATTATCTCAAAACATGGTTCTACTGGGGGTCTTATTCAAGTACGGTGGTCTTCCAATTGACCCAGAAGTAATGAAAACTTTAATAAAAACAAAAACTAAGAAGGCTTACCGAGACGTGAATCTGAGGGCATTTGAACTCGGGTTCAGCCTCTAATATCAAAATTAGCCTTGAATGCATCCTTGGGTGAAGCACTTACTTTAATGAAGAACTAATGCGACCGAATTTTAAATCTCGCCTTGTAAACGGTCCCTTTGGTGATCCGGCAGTTTACCTGGAATTTCTGCGAGAAAGGCGTGCTTTCCTTTTTGATTTAGGGGATCTAAGGCCTCTTTCAAACAGGGAACTCCTTAAGGTATCTCACGTATTCGTTTCCCATACACATGTCGATCATTTTATCGGCTTCGACCACCTACTCCGGATAAGCCTAGGAAGACAGAAGGAATTAGTAGTCTTTGGACCACCCGGCATTACGGATAACGTGGAAGGAAAACTCAAGGGTTATACCTGGAACCTTGTCCACAACTACGTGGAAAGCCTGATCATCACGGTTATTGAAGTCGGTGCCACAACCATTAAAACCACAAGGTTTAGGTGCCACAGGAGATTTGAGCGAGAAGAATTACACTCGTGTTCTCGGAAAGATAACACGCTGCTTGAAGAACCGGCTTTAAGAGTTCAATTTACCTTCGTAAACCATCTTATCCCGATCCTCGCTTTCTGTTTCGAAGAAAAGTACCACATAAATGTGAAGAAAAACGAACTTGAACGGAGAAATTGGCCGCCAGGCCCCTGGCTGGCAGAGTTTAAAAAAGCCATTTACGAAAACCAAAGTGATGACTGGATTGTGGTTGTACGTTCCCCCAAACCAGACGATAAAATACTTGCAAAAGTACCCCTTGGCGAACTGCGCCACGAACTGGTAACATACACCCCTGGACAAAAAATTTCATACGTGACAGACATGCTCTTCGAACCAGAAAGCGCGGAAAAAGTAATCGACATGGTTTCTTACTCTCATCTTCTTTACATAGAAGCGTGCTTCCTGGATGAAGACAAGAATTTGGCGAAAGAGAAATACCATCTTACAGCGGCCCAGGCAGGTTATATAGCCGGAAGAGCCAAGGTTCATAAATTCATACTTTTCCACTTCTCCCCAAAATATCAGGGAAGAGAAAAAGAACTAATTTCCGAAGCCAGGGAATCGTATGAAAAACATCTTCAGAAGTGAATTTCCGGAGTCAATACGATCGAGTTAATTGACTTACCCGTGCTTTCCTGCTATTTGGATTCGCAATGAAAAATCGTGCAAGCGCTCATTAGGGCTATCACGTAGAACTTCTTGCAGATGTTGTAACAACCGGCAGGAAAGCTTCGTTCTTTAAACGGGGGTAAGGTTATGTCTCTAAAGGTGGTGGTAATAGGCGGGGTCGCCCTTGGTCCGAAAGCAGCGTGTAGGCTCAAAAGGCTGGTTCCAGAGGCTTCAGTAACGATACTGGATAAAGACGAACTGATTTCATACGGCGGTTGCGGGATACCATTTTATATATCCGGTGACGTCTCAGATGCAAGCGAACTCCAGTCTACCAGTTTTCACATGCTCCGAGATAAGAAATTCTTCAAGGAAGCCAAGGACATAACGGTATTGACAAGGACCTTTGCAACTTCCATTGATCGAAAGAATAAGCTGGTTGAGGCCAGGAACCTAGATAGCAACGAAGAATTCACTCTTCAGTACGATAAGCTTGTACTGGCCACTGGAAGCGTACCAAACAAGTTACCGATACCAGGTTCAGATCTCGATGGAATCTTCACCGTTTCCAACATGCAAGATGCCATTCAAATCAAGGAAAGAATTGGTAAAGGAGAAGTCGAAAAAGTAGTCATAGTTGGTGCCGGTTTTATAGGTCTTGAAATGGCCGTGGCTCTTTCAGATTTATGGGGAATTGAAACAACGGTTGTAGAAATTGAAGATCAGCTCCTTCCAGGAATTGTAGGTAGACATGTAGCTCGAATGGTACAACACCACATGGAAGAAAACGGTGTAAATTTTCACTTTTCCGAGCGGGTTCAGGAATTTACGGGAAACGGAAGAGTAGAAAGGGTAGTTACAGATGACAGAGATCTAGAAGCAGACCTTGTGATTACGGCGGTAGGTATCCGACCAAACAGTGATCTGGCAACTAAGGCTGGACTTGCCGTTACTGCGCGAGGCGGTATCATAGTTAACGAAAGGCTTGAAACAAGCGATCCTGACATCTTTGCCGGAGGAGACTGCATTGAAACCCGGCACCTAATTACCGGACGCCTTTGTTACATGCCGCTCGGTTCCCTTGCAAACAGGCAGGGAAGAGTCATAGGAACAAACCTGGCCGGCGGTAATGACCTTTTCGAGGGAGTAGTAGGAAGTTTTGCCGTCAAGCTATTTGATCTTTCTGTAGTCAAGGCTGGGTTAACTCTGAAACAGGCAAAAAACGAAGGTTTTAACGCTGTTAATGCCTTTGTTGCCCAGCTTGACAGGGCACATTTTTATCCCGAAAAGGACATGATGTTCCTTGAAGTCATCGTGGACAAAGATCGAGGGCAAATCCTCGGAATAGAAGGAGTTTGCGATAACGGTGATGCCCTTATGTGCAGGATAAACGCTGTGGTGCCTTTGTTAAAAAACAGAGCTCATGTCAGCGAATTGTGCAACCTTGAATTATCATACACACCACCTCTGGCGGCTGCCATGGATATTATAAATGCAGCAGCAAACACGGCAGAGAACCTTATTGCAGGGAGAAACAGGGTAATTGATATCGAAGACTTTGAGAAAATATGGGACAACCGTGAAAAGGAAAACATGGTTGTCATTGATTGCAGGGCATGGGGCAACGCTAAACCCTTTGTTGAAAGATACGGAGATTACTGGATAAACATTCCCCAAGACGAACTCAGGAGAAGGATAAACGAAGTACCCCGAGACAAAACAATTATACTAGTTTGTAACACGGGAGTTCGCTCCTACGAGGCCCAGTTAATTTTAGACCAATATCGCATAAAGGATACCTACAACCTGCAGGGCGGAGTCGCCGGTCTAAAAAAATCAGGTCTCAATCTTGTCTGAAACTTAAATAACAAAAACCGATGAATCGATTCCGGGATGAGGCTCGATATTTCTCCCCAGGGTTAGAACCGCGGGTTTCATGGTAAACGATCAGCTAAGATCATGAGCAACGTAGCCCACCCATGCATTTATCAGTACGAGTCGGAATTGATGAATAACCTGGCCCATAGCCACGTTTGCAATCCTGGAAGTCGTAAGCATAACTCCTTTGGGGACTACTTGGCAAAAACGTCAAAGTTTTGGCTTACGTTACCCGGATTATTTCCTTTG
Source organism: Desulfobacterales bacterium (assembly GCA_026983715.1). Classification (GTDB taxonomy): domain Bacteria; phylum Desulfobacterota; class Syntrophobacteria; order B119-G9; family B119-G9; genus B119-G9. Next base: position 5,280 of record JALSTM010000196.1, on the reverse strand, counting down.
TTTATTCTCAGCTTCTATTTTTTGGAGAAAAGCACAACAGTTCTCCAATGACAAGCCATCATCAAGCCATTCAGCGGGCCAAATTAAGCCAATAACAAAAATCTCAATATCTCTCTTCCCGGAAAAATATTTTCAACTCCGCGTCATAAAAATGACATGCCTCTACACTTAAACATGCCATGTCAATGAACTGATAAGTCCTCTTACCGTTTTATTACCTGAAAAATTCAGGTTCCGTCTTTTATTTGACCATCTTTCGCCGTAAGGCATAAGACTTGCTGTGGAAAAAGATAGATTACCGAGAAAAGGAGACGAAAATTATGGAAGCACTGTATCAGGGATTTGCAACGGCATTTCCGCTGCCCATGGTATCGAAATTTGGAAGAGATCTACTCATCATCATTGCCTTCGCGTTTATTTTTAACCTGAAATTGCAAAAACCCAAAAAAGATACAAAAAAGAGCATCCCGTGCACTAAGAGTTTCCCCGACAACCTAAAATCCGGAGCAATGAATTTTTTTCTTGACAAGCTGTACTCTAATTTAATAAAGAGGAGAAGGGTATAAAACGTTTGGTAGAGGTGTAAAAAATTATGGTTCATAGTTCCGCTAGGGAAAGTGCTAAAAATGTCCGCTATTATTGGTGGTGGTATAGCTACGGGAGGGTTATGTCCACTGCCTGATAATAGTTAAAACCAGTTAACAAGCCGTGGGCATAACCAAAGCCCACGGCTTTTTTATTTTGAGCCGTGGGTGGATTTCCAAAACCCGCGGCTTTTTTATTTTGATAAGAAAAGAAAGTTTTGAAATGGAAACACTATCACTAGAACAATTCAAGAAAATAGCAAGATCAGCCAACATAATCCCAGTACACGAGGATATCGCACACGACGTTTATACTCCCCTAGGTCTTTTTTTGAATTTCGAAGACCAGGAAAATACTTTCTTTTTTGAAAGCCTGGAAGGAGGTGAAAAGTGGGGCAGGTACAGTTTCATAGGCTTTGGCGCTCAAAAAATTTTCATGACCAAAAAGAACCGAGTGACCGTTATCGAAAACGGGCTTAAAAATACCTACCCTTCGGAAAATCCTCTGGAAGAATTAAGGGTATTTCTCCACAATTTCAAAACGTCACCATCATTTGATATGCCCCGTCTTGCTACTGGACTCGTAGGATTCATGGGTTATGACGTTGTTCGGTTTATCGAAGACCTGAAATGTAAACCCACTGTGACCGATGATTCTAACATAGCGAAAAGCTTCCCCGATATTTTCTTCTTTTTGCCAGAAGTAATCGTTGTTCATGACAACTTGAAACAGGAACTCAAAGTCATAGCCATAGCATGCATAACTCCCGGTAATTCGGCAGAAGAAGAGTACTTCAGAGCGAAGAAAAAAATAGAGATCGTTATTAATACGATTAACAGCAAAAAAACCTTTTCAAAGTTACCGAAAAAAAACTTTCAATCGATAGATCTGGAACCAATCACCAAAAGAGAAGACTTTGAGTCATCCGTCAGGCAGGCAAAGGACTACATAACCTCAGGTGAATGTATCCAGGTCGTTCTGTCTCAAAGATTTAAAACCGTTCTTAGAACTAAGCCCATAAATATTTACCGCACGCTCAGGCAGATAAACCCTTCCCCTTACCTTTTTTACATGAAGATGGGAGATAACTACCTCCTGGGTTCTTCCCCGGAAATACTGGTGAGACTCGACAAGGATAACATTCAGTTGCGTCCCATTGCGGGAACGAGGCCCCGAGGAAAAAACGAGCAAGAAGATTTAGAACTCGAAAAAGAACTTTTAGGTGATGAAAAAGAAAGGGCCGAACACATTATGCTGGTAGATCTTGGAAGAAACGACGTTGGGCGGGTGGCAGAAATTGGAACGGTGAAGGTGGATGAACTAATGGTAATTGAACGTTACTCTCATGTCATGCACATAGTATCCAATGTCGTGGGAAGACTGGCTAAAGGAAATGACGCCGTTGACGTATTAAAGGCAGTATTTCCTGCAGGCACCGTGTCGGGGGCACCCAAGGTACGCGCTATGGAAATAATTTACGAACTGGAAAAAGAACCTCGAGGCCCTTACGCCGGTGCAGTGGGATATTTCGATTTCTCAGGCAACATGGATTTTTGCATCAATATCAGGAGTTTTACCATCATTAAAAATGAGGTTTATTTCCAGGTTGGAGCCGGCATAGTTGCCGATTCGGATCCTCAAAAAGAATACGAGGAAACTCTAAACAAGGGTAAGGCTTTAGTTAGAGCTTTAGAATGGGCTTTTAGCGCCAGCGGAAAGGAGAAAAAATGATCGTGGTAGTCGATAACTATGATTCATTTACTTACAACCTTGTGCAAATCCTTGGTGAACTCTCACGAAATAACCTACGGACAGTTAGGAACGACAAGGTAACGGTAGATGAAATCGAACGCTGGCGCCCTAGCGGTATAGTGATATCTCCGGGACCTGGTTATCCCACAGATGGCGGGATATCCATCGACGTGATACGAAAGTTGGGGAAGAAAGTTCCCGTACTAGGGGTATGCCTAGGCCATCAGGCAATTGCCCATGCATTCGGGGGTGAAATTGTCCAATGTGAAGAAATAATGCACGGGAAAACCTCCGCCATATTTCACGATAGTCTTGGAGTCTTCAAGAATCTGGAAATTCCTTTCATGGCAACCAGGTACCATTCCCTGGTTGTCAAAAGAGAAACACTGCCGCCGGTGTTCAAGATTTCTGCACAAACGAGCAGCGGAATAATTATGGGGATAAGACACAAACGCTATCCGATAGAGGGGATCCAGTTTCATCCTGAATCTATTCTCACAACATCCGGGAAGAAATTACTGGCAAATTTCCTTTCCGGTATCGAAAAAAAGGAGGGGTAAAAATGATACGAGAAGCTCTTTACAAGGTAGTAAATCATCAGGATTTGAGCGAGGAGGAAATGGTCCTCACCATGAACCAGATTATGGAGGGAAAAGCTACCCAGGCACAAATTGGGGCATTTATAACGGCACTCCGGATGAAGGGTGAGACCGTGGAAGAAATCACCGGGGCAGCTCGTGTGATGAGGGAAAAGGCATTGAAGATAGGTTCCGGAAACGGGCTTGTAAGCATCGATCGCGATGACATTAATATCGACCAGGAAACTATCGTGGATACTTGTGGTACAGGGGGAGACGGCACAAATACATTTAACATATCAACTACAACAGCTTTTGTAGTGGCAGGGGCAGGCCTCAAGGTGGCCAAGCACGGTAATCGTTCTGTTTCAAGCTGTTGTGGAAGTGCGGATGTGCTGGAAGAACTGGGGATAAATCTTAACATCTCGCCCAGGGATGTCGAAAGATGTCTTGAGGAGATCGGCATAGGTTTTCTCTTCGCACCGCTTCTTCACGGTGCAATGAAATACGCAATAGGCCCGCGCAAGGAAATAGGACTCCGAACCATCTTTAACATCCTTGGTCCACTGACAAATCCTGCCGGTGCCAATGTCCAAGTTCTGGGGGTTTACGAGCCGAGCTTAACAAGGACACTGGCTGAAGTCTTACAGAGGCTCGGTTCTAAGAGCGCCTTCGTGGTTCATGGCGTTGATTGTATCGATGAAATCAGCATAACGGGAGAAACTCTGGTAAGCGAACTTAACAACGGGGAAGTTAAGGAATACAGGGTTCACCCTGAAGACTTCGGGCTTCCGTGTGCAACCATCGAAGAGATAAGGGGAGGAAACGCAAAAGATAATGCAAAGATCGTACGGTCGGTGCTCACTGGAGAAAACGGTCCCCGTCGAGACGTCGTACTCTTAAACGCCTCTGCAGCTCTCGTTGCCGCTGGAAAGGCATCGGATTTCAAGGCAGGAATCGAGGCTGCTGAAGAAGCCATTGATTCCGGAAAAGCCATGGCAAAACTCGACGGTCTTATCAACCTCACAACAAGCCTAGGATAAAAGCAAGGGAGTAACAATAAGATGTTTCTGGAAAAGATAGTTCTTCAGAAAAAAGCAGAGATAAGAGAATTAAAAGAGAAAGCGGACATAGACCAGTTGATCGATGAAACGAAACGTCTGCCAGCTCCTAGGGATTTTTACCATGCTGTTTCAAACGGAAGCGTAAGCATTATTGCGGAAATCAAAAAGGCATCACCTTCCAAGGGAGAGCTTTCCAGAAACATGGATGTTGTCTCCCAGGCTAAAATCTACGAGGACAACGGTGCCGCAGCAATTTCAGTTCTGACAGAAAAGTACTTCTTCAAGGGTTCCATTGACGATCTCAGGAAAGTGAAAGACGCCGTGGGGCTCCCAGTGCTTTGCAAAGACTTCATTCTTGACCCACTGCAGGTGTATGAGTCGAGAGTAGCGGGAGCCGATGCAATACTACTGATCGCAGCTATCCTGTCTGCGCAACAACTTGAAGTGCTTTCAATGCTTGCCAGTAGTCTCGGACTGGGAGTTCTTGTAGAAGTCCACAATCACGATGAATTGACAAAGGTTCTTCCCCTGAATCCCAAGGTAATTGGAATTAACAACAGGAATCTCATTACCTTCGAGGTAAACATAAGTAACAGCCTTATGTTACTGCCACTTGTTCCAGAAAATGTCTGTGTTGTGAGCGAAAGCGGAATTCATTCAAAGAGAGATATTTCCATACTTCGAGAAGCAGGGATATCGGCGTTCTTGATTGGAGAAGCCCTTGTGAAGTCTCACAATCCTGGGGAAAAGCTGCGTTCGTTAATAAACTAAGCGAGAAAGGTTACGATCTTGCGAAGGGTCAGAGTAAAAATATGTGGGATAACAAATATTGAAGACGCTGAAGCAGCAGTAGAATGTGGTGCTGATGCCCTGGGGTTCGTGTTTGCTGAAAGCCCGCGGAGAGTATCTCCGGAGAAAGCACGACAGGTGATAAAAAGGGTTCCGCCAATGGTTCAAAAAATAGGCGTCTTTGTGGATTCAGACCCGGAGACAATAAACGAAATTTGCGATTTTTGTCACCTGGACTGGGTTCAGTTACACGGTTCTGAACCCCCGGAAATTCTAGCTCAATTGAATAGACCCGCGATAAAGGGAATTCGTCTCAAAGATGAAAAAACTCTTTCGGTTTTTGATACATACAAGGATTTTTTCATACTGCTGGATACTTATCACTTAGAGAAGATGGGTGGCACGGGAAAAGTTGGAAACTGGGACCTTGCGTCCAGGGTTTCTTCCAGCCGGTGCATTATCCTTGCGGGAGGATTAAATCCTGAAAATGTTGGGCAGGCAGTTGAAATGGT
>JALSTM010000195.1 GCA_026983715.1 Desulfobacterales bacterium | reverse complement strand
CTGCAATCATCCATTGTATGGCTTGAAATGATGTTATGGGCTTATCAAACTGGATTCTCTCCTTGGCGTAGTTGGTAGCAAAATCCATTGCTGCAAGCCCTATTCCCAAAGCCATGGAGCCTATTCCTATTCGTCCTCCAGCGAGTTCTGAAACAGCGATCCTGTAGCCGTCATTTAATTTACCCAGCAAGTTTTCTTTGGGAACTCTACAATCCTCAAAAATAATTTCATTTGTAGAAGAGCCGTTTTGCCCCATCTTGTGTTCATCTTTACCCACCGAAAAGCCCGGGAAAGAAGGTTCCACCAAGAAAGCGCTAATACCCTTCCCTTTGGGAGCGTTTTTATCCGTTACAGCCCACGTGACGAAAACCCCTGCATATTCGCCGCTGGTGATGAAGATTTTCTGGCCGTTTAAAATCCAGCTATCCCCATCTTCAACAGCCGTGGTTCTCATGCTTGCAGGGTCAGATCCTGCACATGTTTCAGTAAGTGCAAAGGCCCCGGCAGCGTATTCACCGCTGCAAAGCTTCGGCAGGTACTTTTCCTTTTGTTCTTCTGTACCCATGGACTGGATAACTTCCGCAACCATGTTGGTGACAGAAGTAGTCACGGTGGTTGATGCACAGGCGCGTCCCAGTTCCGTCATCGCCAAGCTAAAAGCAACCGTACCGGCTTCCGAACCACCGTACTTGGCTTCAATGTTAAGTCCCATAAAGCCAAGCTCTGCCAGCTTCTTCAAGTTCTTTTTCAGTATATCCCTGTTCTTGGTCTGATCGAGCTCGGCCGCGACGGGTTCCAGTTCCTGCTTGGCAAACCGAGCTGCAGTTTCCTGGATAATCTTCTGTTCTTCCGTCAATTCAAAATCCATAACAATACCCCTACCATTCTACTTGTATTCATAAAACCCTTTACCCGTCTTCCTGCCCAACCAGCCAGCTTCCACGTATTTCCTCAGAAGCGGACATGGCCTGTACTTAGAATCGGAAAAACCGTTGTAAAGGGTTTCCATAATAGCAAGACAGGTATCTAGCCCGATAAGGTCTGCAAGGGCAAGCGGTCCCATGGGATGATTCATACCAAGCTTCATTACCGTGTCAATGTCTTCCCTTGTACCTACCCCATGATAAAGGCAGTAGATCGCTTCGTTGATCATTGGCATCAACACTCTGTTTGCAATAAACCCCGGATAATCTTCGGACCTGGCCGGAGTCTTCCCAAATTTTTCTGCCAACTCCCACGTAATTTTCAATGTCTCCTCAGAAGTTGCCAACCCGGGGATTACCTCCACAAGCTTCATCACGGGCACAGGATTCATAAAATGCATCCCTATCACCTTTTCAGGCCTCTTGGTTTTACTTGCTATCCTTCCGATCGGTATAGAAGAAGTATTTGTCGCCAGGATCGCATGCGCAGGGCAGATCTTGTCAAGATTCTCAAAAATTGTAAACTTGATGGCCTCGTTTTCCGTTGCAGCCTCAACAACAAAATCGACATCCTTCATGTCGTTGATGTCAGTACTCAGTTTTATTCTTCCCAAAATAGCATTCTTTTCATCCTCAGAGATTTTCCCTTTCTCCACACCCCGGGAAAGGATTTTCTCTATGTTCTTGTAGCCTCTTTGAACAAATTCGTCATTAATATCATTCATAATAACTTCGAGACCACTAGTGGCTGCGACCTGAGCAATACCATTTCCCATCTGTCCGGCTCCGACCACACCGAAAACCTTAATTTCCATGTCAACCTCCTCTACCTTTTCTAGTTATCTCTTAACTACCATTGCAACTGCTTCTCCGCCACCGAGGCATAAACTTGCCAAACCAATTTTCTTGTCTTGTCTTTTCATTTCATGGAGCAATGTCACAAGCACCCTGGCTCCACTCGCTCCGATCGGGTGTCCGAGGGCAACACTTCCGCCATTGACATTTACTTTGGCAGGATCAAGTTTGAGTTCTTTGAGGATCGCCACCGTGGAACCGCTAAAGGCCTCGTTTATTTCGTAAAGGTCAACGTCTTCGAGAGATATGCCTTCTTTTTCAAGGCATTTAGGAATTGCCCAGATCGGGGCCACCAAAACGTACTTCATGTCAATCCCGTAAGAAGCCTGGGCTCCCACGGTGGCCAGAATTTCACACCCTAGTTCTTTTGCAGTTTCCTTTGCCATTATGCAAACCGCTGCGGCTCCGTCACTTATGATAGAAGCATTGCCTGCCGTTGTTACTCCACCTTCCTTGAATGCGGGTCTCATTTTAGCCAGCACCTCATAAGGGGTTTCTCGAGGGCATTCATCCGTGTCAAATATCTTTGGATCCCCCTTTCTCTGTGGCACTTGCACAGGCATGATTTCATCTTTAAACTTACCTTCCTTAATAGCCTGAACCGCTCTCCGGTAACTCTCCTCCGCGTATCTGTCCTGATCTTCCCTGCTAACGTTGTACTTTTCAGAACAGAGCTCATTGGAAATACCCATGTGGAAATCGTTTACATGGTCCCACAGTCCGTCATGAACCATGTGATCAAAAATCTTGTCATTCCCCATCCGGTAGCCAAACCTGGCCTTTTTTAAGAAGTAAGGGGCCATGCTCATGTTCTCCATGCCACCGGCAACGATGATATCCGCGTCCCCCACCTGGATTGCCTGGGCACCTAGCATTACCGCTTTGAGGCCTGAGCCGCAAACCTTGTTCACTGTAATACATTCAACTTTCCACGGCATACCAGCCTTAACAGCAGCCTGCTTTGCCGGGTTCTGCCCATATCCGCAGGGCAACACTTGCCCCATGATAACTTCGTCCACCTTTTCTTTATCAATCTTGGCTCTTTTAACAGCTTCCTCGATGATCATACCACCGAGATCGGTAGCACCTATGTTGCTCAAACTGCCATTAAAGGCACCTAGTGGAGTTCTAACCGCACTGACAATCACAACTTCCCGCATTTTTTCCACCTCCTGATAGTCATTTTCCGTTCCGTTTCCAGCTCGTGATCATTCACACAACGTACCGGCATGCATAGCAAAATAAAGTATGGATTTCAAATGAAATCTACAGGAAAAACGATACATCCCCGAGACCTTCTCTTATAACCTCAGGCTCATCATCTATCAGCGAAATTACGCTGGAGGGTCTACAAGGAACAATACCACCATCGATGATTATATCTATCGCATGACCTAGTTTTTCCTCTATCTCGCGTGGCGTCTCCAGCACTTCTCCTTCCGGAGTCGCAGCGGAAGTACTCAATACGGGATGACCAAGTTCACGTACGATTGCAAGACATATGGAATGATCCGGGACCCTTATTCCCACGGTTTTTCTCTTTGTGAGCATCAGTTTGGGAACAAGTTTTGATCCTCTCAAAACAAAAGTGTAAGGACCTGGGAGTAACCTCCTCATCGTTTTGTAAGCATAATTTGTCACTTGAGCATACTGGCTAATATTGGTAAGGTCAGAGCATATAAAGCTGAAAGGTTTGGTTTTAGGCCTTCTTTTTAACTGGTAAATTTTTTCGATGGCATGTTTATTAAAAATATCACAACCTATTCCATAAAAAGTATCGGTTGGGTAAGCTATAATACCTCCCTCTTTCAACGTTTCCACTACTCGTGCAATCAATCTGGGTTTAGGTCTCCGCGGATCAATTTCAATGTACATTTTGCATCCTTCCCTTTTATAATCCGGCATTGTTTTTTATTATATCAGATCACCATTTCTATACAAGGAACATCTTGGAACGTACAATGATCATTAAGCCCAAACCCAAATACGCGGCAATAGATGTTGGTTCAAACACCGTTCGGCTTCTGATTGCTAAAATTAACCCATCGAAGCAATCATTTGAACCGGTTCTCGTAGAGCGGAAAGTTACCAGGTTGGGCGAAAATTTCGAAGAAAACCGTATTCTTAAAGAGATACCAATATATAGAACCATCGCTGCATTGAAAAAATATAAAGAGTTGATTGATGACCACGGTGTAAAAAGGTTAGCTGTGGCTGGAACGGCAGTCATAAGGGAATCAAGAAATAGGGATCGGTTTGTTAGCCTGGTAAAAGAAGAAACGGGATTGCCCCTAAAAGTCATCTCCGGGATCGAGGAAGCCAAGCTATCATTAAAGGGGGTTTTTAATGCGATTACAGACATCGATTCACCGGTTCTCGTGGTTGATATTGGAGGGGGCAGTACGGAAATAGTATTGGCAGAACCGGGTGAATCACCCATGATATACTACACAAAAAGCCTTCCCCTTGGGGTTGTAAAATTAACAGAGAAGTTTCTTAAGCATAATCCACCGGGGAAGGGTGCGTGCACAAAACTGGGAAATACCGTGTCAGAATTATTGAGCAGGGTCACAGGGGAGATAACTTCTCTTTATGAACGCAATGCGCTTAGTGCCACTCCCCAGACCCTGATTTCTACCGCCGGAACCCCGACTACGCTTGCAGCGATCTATTTAGAAATGGAGAGCTATGACCCGAGCAAAATCACCGGAACCAGGTTAACTATCCAATGGCTTGAAAACCTGGCCAATAAGCTCGCTTCTATGAATCTTGCCGAAAGAAGTAAGCTCCGGGGATTGGAAAAAGGACGAGAAGATATTATTCTTGCGGGCCTGATAATTTTAATAGAAACCCTGAAAGTTTTTCACCTTGCCGAAACCCTTGTTTGCGATGAAGGTCTCCTGGAAGGGTTGATTTGGGACTTGATTGATTGGAGTCCCATTGTTAATTGGTAAAATACGATTTGGGAGGATTATGTAAAAAAAACCACAAAATCAACAAAAATATGATTTTCTAGGAAATTCTTCCATGCCAGTTTAACTCTAATTATATCGTAAAATTTTATTGACATCTCTCGAATCTTTATTTATTTTTTCTAGTACTTTTGTGAAAAATGTCAGTTGTGCCGGTGGAATTGAGCCCTGTTGGTGGTACCTTTAGGGCTCAAGAAGGCGAGGTCGCAAGTGGTTTCACGTTTCGTGGTGGATCACCGTAAATTACCTCCCTCTTTTTGGACAGTAACTTCACTGGCGTCCTTGACGCCATTTCATACATTAACAGGCTGTCAGTCTGTCAATATTTTGTGTATAGTTAGGTAATACAGACAGAACCCTGGTCAGTATATTTAAAACTGAAACACCAGGTATTTCGATTCTAGCGAGATTTAGGGCAATAAGAGTATTTAGGTTATTATGTTATAAATCTACTGGGAAAGGAGGTTTGATAAGAGGAGGCAAGAACCAAAGGAGTCAGAATTTAGCAGTCTATTTTGAAGGAGGTGCATACCTTGAGCTATCAACCAACAAAAACAAAGTACAGTGGATCGATTAAGGAAGTTAGAATTGGTGAGGGTGATAAGGCCGTTACCGTGGGTGGTAAGACTTGCTATTCCTTCTATTTGTTTGAAGGTGAGATGCCTAATCCCCCAAGAGTTGCCGGTGAAGTCTGGGACATGGATCCGGGAGAAGAGTGGTCACCGGCAGATCGTGAACCTTTCAAGGATGTCTTGGGCGACTCTGCTGCCTGGGCAAAAAAGTGGATTGATGAGTATGGTGCTGAATTGATCGCGATTCAGTGCAAGAGTTCGGATCCCAATGGAGCCGACAGGCCCGCAGATGAAGTTGCAGATGTTGTCAAGAAAGTTGCGGACGCGATAGACGTACCGCTAATTGTATGGGGCACGGCAAACCACGACAAGGACGTGGAGGTATTGAGGAAAGTAGCAGAGCTGTGTGATGGGAAGAGAGTGATGCTCGGACCGGTGGAGGAAGGTGATTACAAGCAAATAGGAGCTGCCGCGCTGGGCTACAAGCACGTGGTAGGTGCTTCATCCCCGATTGATGTAAACCTGGCAAAACAGTTAAATATTTTGCTGGAAAACCTTGGTGTTCAGCTCGAAAACATCATAATGGATCCCACAGTTGGCGGACTCGGATACGGAATGGAGTACGCCTACTCTGTTATCGAAAGAATGAATATGGCCGCCCTGGTACAGGAAGATGACAAACTGCAGCTTCCGGTCTTCTGTAACCTTGCACACGAGGTTTGGAAAACGAAAGAAGCAAAAATAAGCGAGGAAGAAGCTCCTAATTTAGGAAATCAAGAGAAGAGAGGTATCCTGATGGAGGCCGTGACTGCTGTGGATTATCTTTTGGCCGGAGCGGATATCGTGGTTATTCGTCACCCCACAACTGCTTCTTTGATTAAGAAGTTTATCGAAGACATGCTATCAAAAAGCTAATGTGTGACCAGTGAACGCAGGCATGAGTTTAGCGCAATACAAAAAACACAAATCCACGAAGGATTAAAATCAAAGAGGTGATTTATGCCGAAGGAAGAAAAAAAGAAAAAGGTAAATTATGCAGATCTGTCCATTTGCCCTTCTACGGTGCAAATGCTGCAAAAAATAGCAGAGGATGGGTACCAGACTGCTTTTGATAGGGCTCTAGATATGAAACCATGCCCCATTGGTATGGACTCTGCTTGTTGTAAACATTGCGCAATGGGCCCTTGCAGACTTAACCCTAGAGATCCATACTCTAAAGTGGGTGTCTGCGGTGCAACGATAGACACCATCGCAGCGAGAAACTTCGCCCGGATGGTGGCTAGCGGTGCTGCTGCCCACACCGACCATGGTATGTCTATGCTTGACGTATTTCGCGGCGTGGTAAATGGCGAAATTAAAGAGTATCAAATAAAGGATGTAGACAAGCTTATCAGTGTTGCTCAATCTGTCGGGATTGAGACCAAGGATCGTGAGATCAAAGATATCGCCAAAGATCTATATGAGGAGCTGGAGAAAACATACACACAGGTTGAGGGTGAAATACCTTTTATGAAAAGAGTTCCGCCGAAGACATTGGAAAAATGGCGGGAGCTCGGCATTGTTCCTCGTGGTTCCATGAGAGAGATCATGGAAATCATGCACAGAACCCACATGGGTGTTGACCAGGAATATTCCAACTTGACCAAGCAATGTTCGCGCACCGCCCTCGCCGACGGCTGGGGAGGTTCGATGGTTGCCACTGAGATTTCCGATATTCTTTTTGGAACCCCCAAGCCCTTGCAAGCACCGGTTAACATGGGGTGCCTCAAGGAAGATGAAGTAAACATAATCGTTCACGGGCATGAGCCAAACCTGTTTGAGTCTGTTATTGCAGCAGTGAACGACCCGAAAAACATTGAGAAAGCAAAAGAGGCAGGGGCAAACGGAATAAACCTGTGCGGAATGTGTTGCTCCGGAGCGGAAGTTTTAGCTCGTCACGGTATTCCGCACGCCGGTAACTTCATGTCAACCGAAGCCGTAATTGCCACGGGTGCCGTTGATGCGATGGCCGTTGACGTACAGTGTATCAAGCAGGCCCTTTCCACATTGTCCGAATGTTACGGGACAAAGTTCGTCACGACCAATCCACGCGCACATATAGAGGGTGCAATTCACGTAGAGTTTGAAGAGCATAATCCATCAGAATGCGCCCAGCAAATCGTGGAAATGGCTATCGAGCGCTTCAAGAATAGGCCATCAAGAATAGTCATTCCAAGGCGTCAGGACTGGGGTATTCATGGCTTTTCCCACGAATACATCAAATATATGCTCGGTGGTACCTTCAGGGCATCCTACAAGCCTTTGAACGAAAACATCATAAACGGAAAGATCAGAGGCGTAGCCGGTGTGGTTGGTTGTACAAATCCGAGAGTCAAACACGACTGGGTACACACGGAATTGGTTAAGGAGTTGATCAAAAACAACGTCTTAGTATTGCAGACAGGATGCTCGCAGATTACTCTCGCCAAGGCTGGCTTGATGAAACCAGACGCATCCGTTCTGGCAGGAGATGGGCTTGCAGAAGTCTGTGAAGCTGTAGGTATTCCACCGGTTCTTTCAATGGGTTCGTGTGTTGACAACAGCCGAATACTTATCGCGGCATCTGAAATGGTCAAGGTAGGTGGCCTTGGAGACAGCATTGCAGACTTACCTGCCGCCGGTGCAGCCCCGGAATGGATGAGTGAGAAAGCTATATCGATCGGACAATATTTCGTAGCATCCGGTGTGTTTACAGTATTTGGTGTTACGTTCCCAACTCTCGAGGGAACGAAGTTCCACAAACACCTATTTGAAGAACTAGAAGAGATGGGAATAGGGAAATGGGGATTTGCAAAAGACCCATATGACATGGCCTGGATGATGATCGAACATATCGATAAGAAGCGTGAAGCTCTTGGCATCATGGGCAAGAAAGAGAGAAAACTCTTCGACATGGCAGACCGAAGAGCTTTACCCGAGGAGCATGTCATTAGTGCATAATCCTGTGGAGTCACGATCGTGAGGCAATAATGGCACGAGGCCATATGAAAAAGAAAAAAACAAAGAAACCATCTCAAAGAAGGAGAGTTTATTATGTCTAGGTTGGTTGCTTTCGCCGCTATACAAGGGGCATACAACATAGTTTCCAAGGCGGAAGGGAAATTTGAAGAGGCGATGGAAAAATACGGCCCCGAACAGAAACTGGAATTTCCCAATACCGCTTACTACTTACCAATTATCTACTCCATCCTTGGCCACAAGATAGAAACCCTTGCAGACGCTGCCCCGGTAATGGAAAAATGTAGGGAACTCCTTCCCAAACACCTGGAAGGTAAACTGCACACTCCGTACTTGGGTCGAGTTCTGGATGCCGGTATGGCAGCTCTGTTTGCCGAGGAGATTGTTGAAGCAATAAGGTACGTTGAAGATCCCGATTTTTATCAACCGGTTGAAGACCCGGATGTTGAAGCCGGAAAAATCTGGGTTGGTGCAGCAGATGACGTTATCATGAGAAAACGAGGTATCGAATTCGTCGATGGTAGTGCACCAGGATTCGCAGCTATCGTTGGTGCGGCTCCAAACCCGGAAATCGCTGCCAAGATCGCCCTCGAGTACCAGAAAAAGAACCTTTACGTGTTTATGTGCGCAAATCAGAGAGGAACTACGTTTACGGAGCAGTTGATTGAGGCTGGAGTCCAAATCGGATGGTCCACACGACTCGTTCCCTTTGGCCCGGACATTTCTGCTGCCGTATTTGCTCTCGGATTTGCAAATCGTGCCGCCATGTCCTTCGGCGGTGTGGAACCCGGCGATTACGAAAAGATCCTCCTTTACAATAAAAATAGGATCTTCGCTTTTATTAACGCGCTTGGAGAAGTGAACGCCGAGTGGGCAGCTAACGCAGCCGGGGCAATCAACTGGGGATTCCCAACCATAGCAGACACGGACATTCCGGAAATCCTGCCCTACGGTGTTTGTACTTACGAACACGTCGTTGCAAATGTACCTTACGATCAGATCGTCTCCAAGTCCATCGAAGTACGCGGACTTAAAGTAACTGTAGCAGAGGTACCAGTACCTGTACCTTATGGACCGGCATTTGAAGGTGAAAGAGTCCGCAAGGGTGATGTATACGTCGAGTGCGGTGGTGGAAAGACTCCATGTGTTGAGCTAGTTACCATTGCCGAAATGGACGAGGTTGAAGACGGGAAAGTCGAAGTTATCGGTCCCGACGTTAAAGACGTAGAGGAAGGCGGTACCCTACCCCTGGGAGTATGGGTACAGGTAGCTGGGCGTAAAATGCAGGAAGACTACGAGCCCATCCTGGAGAGGCAGATTCACCACTTGGTAAACTACGCCTCAGGGGTAATGCATATTGGGCAGAGAGATATCGCATGGTATCGAATTTCCAAGGCAGCCGTAGAAAAAGGCTTTACCTTTGAGCACATTGGGAAGATTATCCACGCGAAGTTCCACCAGGATTTCGGAGCTATCTTCGACAAGTGCCAGGTAATAATTTACACCGAAGAAGACAAGGTGAAGGAACTCGTCGAGAAGGCCCGAGCAATCTACCACCAGAGAGACGAGCGTATTGAAGGAATGACCGACGAGACCACCGAGATTTACTACTCCTGCACACTGTGTCAGTCCTTTGCACCAAACCACGTATGCGTTATCAGCCCAGAGAGAACTGGACTCTGCGGAGCATACAACTGGATGGACTGCAAGGCTTCCTACGAAATCAACCCCACCGGACCTAACCAACCGATCGAAAAGGGTGAAACCCTTGATGAGAGGTACGGTTGCTGGAAGGGTGTAAATGAATTCGTACAGAAGGCCTCTAGGGGTGCAGTGACGAGCTATAACTTCTACAGCGTCGTCTATGACCCAATGACCACCTGCGGTTGTTGTGAATGTGTTGCTGCAGTTTTGCCCATGTGCAACGGCGTTATGACGGTAAACCGTGAGTACCAAGGCATGACACCGTGCGGAATGAAGTTCACAACTCTGGCAGGAACCATTGGTGGTGGAAACGTCACCCCAGGGTTCGTTGGTCATAGCAAGTACAATATCTGCCAGAGAAAGTTCATAAAG
>JALSTM010000194.1 GCA_026983715.1 Desulfobacterales bacterium | reverse complement strand
CTGGGTCTCGGTGAAGATGACTTAGCCAGGCTGAAAGAAAAGGGTGTTATCTAAGGATGGGAATGGGGAAGTAAACTCGCGAGACCTTGCTTCCCCTTCCATTTTCGGTGTTTCGGTGTAGGGGGGAGGAAGGGTTTAGTATAGAATGATCAGGCTTGAGAACGTTACGTTCGGGTACCAGGGCGATCATCCTGACTCGCTGGTTTTTTCTGGGTTAAACCTCAAAATCGGCAAGGGGCAATGGGTTGCTCTCACAGGTGGTAGTGGTTCGGGAAAATCTACGCTCCTAAAACTAATCAAGGGCTTTATCGACCCCATTTCCGGGGGGATCTTAATAAACGGAAAAGCTAGGCAACGAAACACCTTTGCCCCGGAAGTGGCGTACGTGGGACCCAACCCGGAAAACCAGATTATCGGTTCGGTTGTAGAGGATGAGGTATTGTTCGGATTGCAGTTTGTTTCAGGTGACGAAATGCGGGCTGGTTTGGATGTAGATATTCTGTTGAGGGAACTGGGACTTCTGCCCTTGAAGTATTATTTTACACCAAGGCTATCAGGCGGAGAGCAGCAGAGATTGCTGATAGCCAGTCATCTTGCCTTGAAACCTTCTGTAATTATGCTTGATAACTCCCTTGCCATGGTAGATGCCGAAGGAAAGGGAAAGTGCCTGCAACTTTTGAAGATGTTTCAAACTTCTTTTGATGTGACTATCATTCTGGTTGACCACCAACCGGATGTCATTTCGTGGGCAGATCGGGTGATACACCTCAACAACGGGAGGGTTCTCTTTTCATAATACGCTTATCCCTCTGGGAACGGTTCTCGTCCCTGCGAAAACTTCCTGAGATGCGGTGCGAGCATTTTTTATAATCACGTAATGTTGAGCGCTGAAAAGCCATGTCATCTTCTTTGTTCTAACTTATTTCGATTCCCAATTGGCTAAATCCTGGATTCTAAACCTTGTTCACGCCCAAGGTCTCTACTCAAACAAATGCGAGGGTCTATTACAAAACCGATTCATCGGTTTCCAGTAAATATTCACAATGACCTTGACGGTCATGGAATAAAGATCCCAATTCGATCGCATGGTACTACTACTTCTCATTACTCTTACCCGTCGAATTCCCCGACGGCAATTTTTTCCCGGGTCTTTTTGTCTTCGAAACACAGTAAATAAGCCCCCCGTACAGAACGACGACTCCAAAAACCAACATGATCCAGGCACTTAGCGGCATATGTAACTCCTTTTAGCTCTGTAAATCTTATCGGTTAACATTTCGCGGTGGCTACAGTTAGGTTGCATCCTTCATACTGCGTCAAAGAAAAAGCTAAAACCGAGTCATTGCGAGCGCAGCGAAGCAATCTCCAAGATTTTGATATTCCAAAGATACTGCCACATAGTCTTCCTCTGGCAGACTCGTCGCCATGACAAGATGTTGCAAATGTTTTTTTACTAATCGATTCACTTGTCCTTAAGACAAAACCAAACCTACCCGGACACCTTTTTTACCGCCTTCTTGTTAATAAAGTATGATATCACGAAGCAGGAAATTACCAAGCCGGCCCCAATAATCAGTGCCCACACCGGGTAACCGCCGTAAGGTTTCTGGAACTCCTCGTAATAATATTTAATCATCATAGTGATGAGTGTAATCGGTATAATGTATTTTACAACAACGTTAAACCACTTCCCCAACCTTATCTCGGAGGTTTCGTTAACCATTTTTCTGAAACGATCCACCCCGAAAAACCACCCCACGAGTATGGATTCTACGAGCGCAACGGTGACCATTCCAAGGTTTGCCACGTAGTGGTCTATGATATCTAGCCAGTAAAGCCCAGCTTTCGTGGTGAAGATGAGACCCAGTAAAAAGGCACCCAAACACACGTAAAAGGATGCTTTTTCCT
The DNA here is from genome assembly GCA_026983715.1 of Desulfobacterales bacterium. Classification (GTDB taxonomy): domain Bacteria; phylum Desulfobacterota; class Syntrophobacteria; order B119-G9; family B119-G9; genus B119-G9. The sequence goes on along the minus strand of JALSTM010000194.1, from coordinate 8,529 downwards.
TGCTGATATCAATCACGTCTCTCAGGTTGGTAATAAAGCCTTCTACCAGTGAAAAAGCAGAATTTATCCCCAGGGAAAGCAGGGTTAGGAAAAATATAACGCCGAAACCCGCCTTGAAGAGAGGCATCTTGGCAATGGCGGTGGGGAAAACCACGAATGCGAGGCCAATTCCTGAGCTTACTACTTTGGAAAAAGGCTGTCCAGTGGCGTAAGAAAGATAACCAAGGACGGTAAAAACGGCAAAACCTGCGAAAAAGGATACACCGCAGTTGGCAAAGCATGTAATAAAGGAGTTATTGTTAACGTCACTGTTGCGAGGGATGAACGAAGAGTAGGCAATCATCACCCCCATCCCGAGGGAGAGGCTGAAAAATATCTGGCCAAAAGCGCTGATCCATACACCCGCATTGAGAAGCTTGGAAAAATCTGGTTGGAGGTAAAAGATGATTCCCTTTATGGATCCAGGAAGAGTAATTCCCCTTACGAAAATAACTGCGAGGAGTATTATGGGTAATACAACCGTGACCTTGGCCACTTTACCGATCGGTCCCAGTCCTTTGAATATGATCAGGTAAATTGTAACCCAAGTGATGATGGAACCTATGAGCACTGGAATTGAAAATCCCCCAACGGATGAGGGACTCTTGGATATCTGTAGTATTTGTTTGAAAAAGAATGCCTTTTCATGGCCTGCCCACGCTACCGTTATGGATTTAAAAAGAAACACCCAGCACCAGGCAATGATTATCGCGTAATATGCAACCAGCAGGTAAGAAACGATAACGGCACCCCAGCCTATCCAACCGGTTCCCTTTTTCACTTTTTCAAGGGCAAAGGACGGGCCAGCCTGCATCTTTGATCCGAGGCCAAATTCGATAATCATCACGGGAATGCCAATGACAAGCAAGGCAAAGAAATACGGTATGAGAAAGGCTCCTCCGCCATTGTTGTATGCCATGTAAGGGAACCTCCAGATGTTCCCCAACCCCACTGCAGAACCGATAGCTGCCAGAACAAATGCCGCCCGATTGTGCCACCTTTCTCTACTCATCGCCATAACCCTCCATGCTTGATCTTCCACAAGCTATTTTCTAATGTCAGAAGCCATGTTAAAATCGATCAAAATTTTGTTGCATAAACCTCCAACTTACTTTAAAAGAAGTACATCAGTTAGGGGTGGGGTCAACGCAAATGGTGAATGGATGCAAATTCGACGTAAAGCAGAGACGCCGGAAAAAACAGAAATACGCCTGAAATTATACGCAGATGAACTTATTTTGTCTATCGATAAAACCTCTTGCATTAAATGTGATATCTGCTCCATAGTATGCCCTCGAAACGCTATATGGGTTGAAGCCACACCTGACGGTATCCCCGATATTCACATCGATCCTCAACTCTGTGTGTTGTGCGAAGTTTGTTCACATTTCTGCCCAGTTTCATGTATCGAGCTGAAGTGGAATAATTCTCCTAAGACAATCCTGGAATCCCAGCACGCCCTTGCTGAGTTCCCTGAGAAAATTACCGTAGACAGGCGCCATTGTCCAGAGGGATGTTGTCCTGTGGTGGAGTTGGAAAACAGGTGGTGCAGAAGAGAAAGGATATGGATTCAGAATTTGCACGAAATGTGCCCAAAGTACTGCCACCACTGCCTGGAGAGCTGTCCCAGGAAGGTTTACTCTCTTTTAGAAAAGGAAATTGTCTTTGATTCCGACCGGTGCTTGAGATGTACAACCTGCGTACTTTTCTGTGAGTATGGTGCGATTAGAATTGAGCCCGTCTTCGAGGGGAAGATTACCCTAGATGATTCAAAATGCCCTTCTGATTGCATGAAATGTATTGAAGTATGCCCAGTATCATGCATTGAAAGAGAAGGTGATCGAGTCTCGTTGAAATATGACAAGTGTGCTTTCTGTGGTGCGTGCGTAAACGTTTGCGACCAGGATGCAATTCTCCTAGAGAGATTTTCGGTAAGAAGTGAAGAGGGTGATTTTTGTGAGTTGTGGCAGAAGGCCAGCGGAAAACTCAAAGTACCGCGTGGTAGTCCCGATGTAAAGAAAATGTCTTAGTTTACAACTGGCTGTAGTTGGTTTGGGTTAAGTAGATGGCAAAAAGGAAAAAACGGAAGCTAGAACCCCCTGGTGAGGTGAAAATAGGAGTTTACGTTTGTCACTGCGGGCACAACATTGCCAGCGTGGTGGACGTGGAACGGGTACGCGAGTACGCATCCCGGCTTCCGGGAGTTGTTTTTGCCCGAACCAACATGTTCTGTTGTGCGGAACCGGGACAGGCGGAAATCCAGGAAGATATTTCCAGGGAAGGGATAAACAGGGTCCTGGTGGCTGCTTGTTCACCGCGCCTCCATGAGACAACCTTCAGGAATGCTGTTAAAGCGGGTGGGCTAAACCCGCATTTCGTCGAAATGGCCAACATCAGGGAACACTGTTCGTGGGTTCACTGGCAAGAAAGAGAACGAGCCACGGAAAAGGCCTGTGAGCTTGTCGCCATGGGGGTAGCAAAACTGAGAAACGCTTTTCCCTTGGAAGACCGAAGAGTTCCCGTTACACGAAGGGCCGTCGTGATTGGAGGAGGAGTATCTGGACTAAAAGCTGCTTTTGAACTGGCCAACATGGGACATCCTGTAACTCTTGTAGAAAAAGAATCGCAACTCGGCGGCAAGGCAGTTGAGTTATGGCAGAATTTTGATAACGGGCAACCACTTCGCTGTCTTGTGGAACCTATGATAACCGCGGTGTCATTAAATCCCAGGACAAGGATACTCACCTCCAGCAAGGTTTTAAATCTCAAGGGGTTTATCGGCAATTTTGAGGTTGAAATAAGAAATGAAAAACAAAGTATCGTTGAAAAGGCAGGGTGCATAATTGTTGCCACAGGTTACGATTTTTTTCCTCCGAGAGGAAATCCCCGTTATCCATACGCAAGCCTAAAAAGGGTTTTAACCACCCCCGAGCTTGAGAGTCTCATAAGGGATAACTTCGAACAAAGGGACGGAGCTTATAATGAAAGTGGTTCTTTAAGGTATTCTGATGGCAGCAAGATAAAAACGGTGGCGTTTGCACAATGTGTTGGTTCAAGGGAGAGTGGTGATAGTTGCAACCGGTATTGTTCGAGGGTTTGCTGCCTTGTGACCATAAAACAGTCTACGATCCTTGCGAAGCACTTCGGCTGCAATGTTGTTGTTTTCCACAGGGATATAAGGGTCCTTCAGAAATGGCATGAAGACATGTACCAAGAAGCAAGGAGAGCAGGAGTTGTTTTCATTAGGGCTCAACTTGGAGATGTTCGGCAAGACGGTGATAGTCTTTTTATCATCGCAAAAAATGAGGTTGAAAACGGGAGATTGGAATACCATGTAGATATGATGGTTCTATCGGTGGGAATGGTTCCAGCTAGAGATAGTCTAGAACTGAAAGATGTCTTAAAGATTCCGCTAAGTGACGATGGCTTTTTCCTTGAATCTCACCCGAAGCTTCACCCCCTTGAAACCTCCATGGATGGGATTTTCCTGGCGGGAGCATGCCAGGGACCAAAAGATTTTCGCGAAAGTATCGTTACCGGGAGTGGAGCTGCGGCGAAGGCCCAGTGTATCTTGTCAAAAGAGGAATTGCTGCTGGACGGTCTTGTTGCGTCGATTGATACCGAAACCTGCATTGGTTGTGGCCTGTGTGCTCGCGAGTGCCCGTATGGTGTTATAGAAATGGTCAAGGTTGAAGAGGAAGTGAAGGGCAAAGCAAGAGTAATTACCGCCGCCTGCAAGGGGTGTGGAGTGTGTGCAGGTGTTTGTCCCACAGGTGCTGCGGATACGCTGGGTTTCCACGAAGAATCTATAATGGCACAGATAGAAGTAGCCCTCGAAAAAAATGCTGGTGAAAAGATTCTGGCGTTTTGCTGTAATTGGTGTTCCTATGCGGGGGCAGACTTTGCGGGTGTGTCCAGGCTTGAATATCCGCCTTCCTTGCGAATAATTAGAGTAATGTGCTCCGGAAGGGTGAACGAGAGGTTTATTTTAAAAGCTTTCGAGCTGGGTGCCGGAAGGGTTCTTGTGGCAGGTTGCCATCCTCCTGGAGATTGCCATTACATTTCCGGGAACATAAGTTTCAAGAAAAGGTATCCGAAGATAAAGAAAAAGCTGGAAAAAAAGGGTTATAATCCGGATCATTTTACACTTGCATGGATATCTGCCACTGAAGGTCCGCAATTCCAGAAATTAATCCAGGAACTGGACAGTGGTTTAAGGAAAGGAAAATAGGAAAGTTATATGGACCGTTCTTCAGCACGCATAGTACTGTGTGAATGTCCCGGTCACCATGACACGAAAAAGGTACATGGTATCAGGGGAATCCTTGCAGGGCATGGAATCGATTGCCAGTGCATAAGGGATTTTTGTTCCCTTGAAGTGTTTTCGAGGTTCGTGGAGGAAATCAAGCTTAAGAAGTACAGTGCGCTATTTATTGTTGGTTGCGGGTTTGAGCTGGCTGGTGATTACCTTGGGAAAACGCTTAAGATGGAGTCCCCGGGATTAGATGTAACATGGGAAAATTTGGGTGCAAGTTCAGATGATCTGGAAATAGCTGCCAAAATTATTGCCTGGTACAATGCCGTGCCCATCAGTAAAAGCGAAGTAACCGAGAAAAAACATTTTGATAAAAAGGTGCCACGAGTTCTCGTGATAGGGGGCGGCGTGGGAGGATGCCAGGCTGCATTAGATCTTGCCGAAGGTGGTCACGAGGTTGTCCTCGTGGAAAAGACTTTGTCTCTGGGCGGTAACATGGCAAAACTGGACAAAACCTTCCCGACCCTCGACTGTTCTATCTGCATCCTTGGCCCTAGGCTGGTTGAAGTTGCAAATCACGGAAATATCGAACTTCTAACTCCGGCGGAAGTGAAGGTGGTGAGAGGAAGCCCCGGTAACTATAACGTCAGGGTTGTAGTGTGGCCACGTTTTGTAGACATGACAAAGTGTTCCGGCTGCGGGAAGTGTGCCGACGTATGTCCTATAGTAATCCCCAGCGAATGGAACCTCGGGATGAAGCCGGTAAAGGCAATTCATATAAATTTTGAGCAGGCGGTACCGCTTCGTTCAGCAATTACGAAGGAATTTTGCGTTGAATGTAGGCTGTGTGAAAGGGTATGCGAAAGGGACGCGGTTTGTCTTGATGACAGGCCTGTAGAGCAGGAACTTGAAGTTGGGGCTATTGTTATGGCAACCGGAGCCAAGCCTTTTTCACCAGTTTCTTACGGAGCCTATGGATACGGGTACATCCCTGCCGTAATTACCAACATGGAGTTCGAGAGACTTGTTTGTGCAACCGGGCCTACCGGCGGACGATTAATAACCCCTGAAGGTGCACCTGCTCGCACGATAGCCTTCATACAGTGCGTGGGTTCGAGAAATGAAAGATTTAACCGGTATTGCTCCGGCTATTGTTGCACGGCGAGCATAAAGGAAGCTATCCTTGCGCTGGAACACGAGGCCTATGGGCACATTACCGTTTTTTACAATGATATTCGAACAGCAGGCAAGGGATTTGAAGAATTGTACCAACGGGCCATAGAAAAGGGTGTGCGGTTTATCAAGGGAATTCCTTCGCGGATAGAAGAAGATCCATATACGAAGCAACCTATTATCCATTACTATGATATGAATGAAGGGAAAAGAGGCAAACTCCCGGTGGATCTGGCTGTTTTAGCCGTGGGATTGGTTCCCGATGAATCGGGGATCGACTGGGAACTTTCAACTGGTCCCGAGGTCGACGAACACGGTTTCTACAAGGAGCGGGAAAAGACATTGCATTCTCTCAAATCGAACCTGGAAGGTGTTTTTTTTCTTGGTACGTGCCACGGCCCGAGGGACATAACGCAGACGGTGGGAGAGGCAAGTGGCGTGGCTGCCGAGGTGCAGAGTTTTCTGAACGAAAAAGAGTTTTGATAGGTTCTTATGAGCGAGAAGATACTACGTTCCATAGTTTGCCCTGGCTGTAGCTGCCTTTGTGACGATATCGATATTCGGGTGAGCGGCGGTAGTGTGCTGCAAATCAACAACGTCTGCTCCTGGGGCATAGGTAGATTCGTAGGAGGAAAAAAGTTTGCTCAAAAAAAGGAAAGAAAAAGGCCGGAGGGACACTACATTTCGGATAAAAAGGAGCGCATAGCAGTCTCTGTGGATGAAGCATGTGCGAAGGCTGCCCACATCATCGAAAAATCTAAGCGCATATTTATTTACGGACTCTGCCAGTGCGGCAACCGCGCTCAGGCTCGAATATACGAAATGGGTAAAAGGCTTAATGCGACTTTCATTCCCTCGGAGGGTCCCCTCCTTACCCTTTTCCTCAAACAGTCAGTTCAGAACGGGTTTAGTCTCTGTACCCTGGAAGAAGTACGGAACCGTGCCGACGTCGTAGTCTTCTGGGGAGCAAACCCCATTCATTCCTGCCCACGGCTCGTTTCAAGGTACGCAATATTTGCCCGGGGTCGTTTTACGGAACGTGGTGAAGAAGATCGAAAGGCATTTATTGTGGATTTGCAACCGACTGAACTGACAAAACTATGTAACGAGGTAATATTGAAAGATGGCAATGACCTTGCGCTTTTGAAAGCAATACGAAAACTGCTAAAAGGAGAGAAGCCGGACAACTACGGAACCGTGAAACCCCGGCACGCCCGAAAACTTGCAGAGGCACTGAACGAAGGGCTCTACATTGCCTTTTTCTGTGGGCGTGGCCCCTTTTACGGCGAAGAAGGAGAAACTTTTTTGCGAGAACTGATAGAGCTTGTGAAATTCTTGAATCGTGAGAAGAACTGTGTTTTGCTTCCACTTGCAACGGATTTCAATACCGTTGGTTTTTACCACGTGATACTAAGAAATGCCGACGTGGATTTTTTGAAAAACTCTGTGATGCATGATGTCAGGTCGTGGGAACCAAGGACCGGAGACGTAATTATAGGCTTGGGGAGCGATTTTGTTTGGTTCCTTTCTGACGAGCAGAAAAGAGCAATGAAAGAGAAGGAAGTGAGAATTGTAAGCATTTCATCATACGAAACCTTAACCCACGTCAATTCTTCCGTTGCTCTTTCATGTGCAATGGCCGGAATTGAGGTCGAAGATTTATGCTTCAGGTTGGATTCGATTCCGGTGAAACTTAGTGCCATCATGGAGCCTGTATTTCCTGCAGACTGGGAGATTCTTGAGAAACTCGACGCGCTTTTGTAGTTATGAAAATTGCTATAAAAAATGCCAGAATTTACGATCCGGTGACCGGTAAAAACGGTGAAGTGGGAGAAGTGTTTATTGACGGAAGTCGGATAGTGGAAGCGCTGGAAGCCCCCGATCTTAATGTCGATGCAGGGGGACGCATCCTTATGGCAGGAGCAATAGATCTGAATGCTCAAATAGCTTCTTATGGGCTCAGTTTTCTCCGCAGCAGAGGTCTTGCTCCTGCTTTGAGGACGGTGGCCGAAGATTACGTCCGTCTTGGATATACTTTTGTGGCCGAAACTTTTGTAACTCCTCAAACTGCCGGGTATACTCATTACGAATTATCTGCCTTATCTTGGCTTAACAAGTCCGCTGTTCTCTCTGTGCCGCTTTTTGACCTTGAAAATTATATCAGGAACGAAAATGTAGAAAAGTGTGCCAGGATGTTAGGTGCACTTGGAGAATTAACCAAGTGTATCGGGTTTAGAATTTTTGAACCGGAACTCTACTACGAGCAAGAAATTTATTCTCATAGAAATATTGAAGCAAGCAAGTTAATTGAATTTTTTGCCCGGGTATCCGATGTTCTAAAACTTAGATTTTTCGTCTATCCCTACGCTTCGACCCTTGGTCTCATTTCAACATTCCCAGAAAATTACCATATATGCCATGTGTCGGATTTTTTAGACAGTGGTGAATTAGTTGCTGTAGAAGATATTTTGGTAAGAGACGGAAGCATAGATTTGGGTTGTCTGCCGGTTGGAAAGTACCTTAAGGTAACCTTACACAAACCCGATAATCCGGGAATTTTTTTCAAACTTGATGTGGGACTGACTCATTCCGTCTACTATTGCGTGGAAGGGGGCCCACAAGATCATGACGGTATAATCGAATTTCTAGCTGGAAACGAGAAAAACCGGATTTCCTTTTCCATGATGCCACCCACCAGTGAACTTGCTCTAGCTTATGCAACATCGTGGGCAGAAATAGTGAACCGGTGGGGATTTTATCTTCTGGCCAGGTTGACGAGAAGTTCCCCGGCAGAAGCGCTGGGTATTTCTGACCGTGGTAATTTGAAACCAGGATCAAGGGGAGACGTAGTGATCTATGATATCAGGGATGAGGCGGATATGGAATCCATGAAAAAGGCATTTTCTTCGTGCTGGTGTTTGATACGGGATGGTGAAGTGGTAGTTTCGGATGGAAAAATAATTGGCCCGGAGAAGGGTGGAAGTACATGGTACAGGGACTTTCCGGGTTCAAACAGGGAAGAAGCTCTAAAGGTACTTAGCCAGTCCAGCTTCCGTGCAGAA
>JALSTM010000193.1 GCA_026983715.1 Desulfobacterales bacterium | reverse complement strand
TAATCCACTAGTAATAATATCAATATGTTACATCAAATTTTGACAAACTTGGGTTAACTCCTTTTCAATAAAGGTGTCTTTCACAACAAAGAGGGTATCGAAATCAATCAATTGTGAGATATTTCTTGGTAAATAGAGTTGAAGAAACTCCCTTGCATGTTCCTCCTTTGAAAGAACGGCCTTGAAAAACCTGTCGTGTGGATTGACGATTTTGGTGTCCATAATTTTATATTAGCTTTGAACGCCTCAAAGCGCAAGGATAAGGTGCAAGGGATACGTGGGAAGGGTCAAAGGCTTTCTACCCATGGAGATAACTGGTGGAAACGCTGGAAACTTGACCGTCTCGTATCCTTCGGCCACCGCCCTGGTGCATGGCATACTAAACATGCCTTGTCTATAAAACGAGGGGTTTCATCACGGTTAATTAAAATCAGCTCTTGGGGCCGGACTGCTCCCATCTTCATCCGATCCCCTGATCTAGTCAAGGGCAGGCCTTCATCCGGCATCCAGGAATTTCGAGAGCAGCAATTAATGGATTCCCGCTTTCGCGGGAATGACAAGTTGTTTTGCGGCAATCCATCCCCCACGGTTAAAACCGTGGGTAGAAAGACCAGCGGGGTACCTCCTGCGCCTTTACATGCGCCTTGATTTGAACTAATCATCACTCCCTCATAAACCATAATCGTTAAGACTCTGCGTCTTTGAGTCTCTGCGGGAGATTAACAACGATTGCCCTGTCAAAGACACTTCGCAATAGTAGTTTAACCTTGACTACTTAAACCTTTTGTTCTAGCTTTCACTCACCGTTGCTAAGCCTGCAGGGAGCAAGGTTTAGCTCGCCACAGAACGAAGTAAGTTCTGGCGGTAACAAGATTTTCAACATTGGAATATAAGATAGTAAGATCGCAGGTGAGAGTGAAGATGGAAGAGAGCGCACAACTACAGGACATTAACAAGGTTATCGAACAGAGGCTCAAGAAACTTGAAGAACTAAGAAAACAGGGCATAAATCCTTATTCCAACACCTTTAAGCCAAAACACCGGATAGCCGAGATCCTGGAGCAATATTCCCGGAAAAGTGACGAGGAGCTAAACGAGGAGAAACCCTTTTTTTCCGTTGCCGGCCGCATAATGGCGCTTCGATCCTTCGGCAAGTCTGTTTTTGCCCACATACAGGATGAAAAGGGAAGAATCCAGATATACTTCAGAAAGGACATTCTGGGAAACGATCTTTTTAAACTAGTCAAGAAACTCGACATTGGCGATATTATTGGCGTTGAAGGAGAAGGATTCAGAACAAAAACCGGTGAATTCACGATCCTCGTCAAGAACTTCCAGCTACTTACGAAGAGCTTAAGGCCGCTTCCTGAGAAATACCACGGGCTCAAAAACGTGGAGATTCGCTACCGCCAGCGTTACGTGGACTTGATAGTAAACCAGGAAGTGAGAAATCTATTTATCACAAGGAGCAAAATAATCCAGAGCATAAGAAATTTTCTCTGTTCAAGGGATTTCCTCGAAGTGGAAACACCGATGATGCAGGTTATTCCCGGGGGGGCCACCGCAAAACCTTTTAAAACTTACCACAATGCCCTTGGGATGGAACTTTTTTTGAGAATTGCACCCGAATTATATTTGAAGCGATTGCTTGTGGGTGGCTTTGAGAGAGTTTTCGAGATTAACAGGAATTTTAGAAACGAGGGGATTTCCATCCAGCACAACCCGGAATTTACCATGCTTGAATTTTACCAGGCTTACGCAACTTACGAAGATCTCATGGATCTGACTGAACAGTTGTTCCAGGCAGTGGCAGAAGAAGTGCTGGGGAAGACCGAGATAGAATACCAGGGCAACATGATAAATCTAAAGTCTCCCTGGGAAAGACTTACGCTTGCGGATGCCCTGGTTGAAATAGGAAAGCAGGATCCAGAAATCTTAAAAAACGAAGATGCGGCCAGAAGAGCCGCACAAGATCTTGATATCCAGGTAGACAGGTACGAAGGCCACGGAAAACTGCTAACCAAGATATTCGATCTGACTGTTGAACCGAAACTGGTACAGCCAACCTTTATAACCCATTACCCGATAGAAGTTTCGCCGCTTTCGAGGAGAAACGAAGAAGATCCTTCGGTTACCGACAGGTTCGAGCTATTTATCGCGGGGAGAGAAATGGCAAACGCGTTTTCCGAGTTGAATGATCCAATAGACCAGAGGGAGAGGTTCTTGAAGCAGGTTGAAGCGAGGAAGGCAGGGG
>JALSTM010000192.1 GCA_026983715.1 Desulfobacterales bacterium | reverse complement strand
GGTAATTCCGTGGCAGCCTACGATTTACTCAGGTTGTCTCGAATGACAGGAGACACAACGCTTGAGGAGAAGGCCCAGAAGGTGGTTCAAGTTTTTTACAAGGAAGTTTCCACATACCCCATGGCTTATACCTTTCTCATGGGAGTTGTAGATTTCATGATAGGACCTTCCAAGGAGATAGTGGTTGTGGGCGATCCCGGAAAAAAAGACACGAGGGAATTGCTTAACCTAATCTACCAAAGTTATGATCCTAACAGGGTGATAATATTCAAACACGCGAGCGCATCTGCTGAAGATATTTCCAGGTTAATCCCTTTTGTAAGGGATATGAAAAGGGTTAACGGTAAATCTACCGTGTACATTTGTGAAGGATATACGTGTAAAGCCCCCGTAACTGAAAAAGATGAACTGATTACTATCTTGAACCATTAGGAAATTAACAAGGGAGGTGTGAACTCAATGAAGGCGGATAAGTTAATTTTAGTGTTGATTCTTGTTCTAGGGATGATAGTTTTAAATAGTATGGTGTCTTTTTCTATCAATAACAGGGGCCCGGAAAAAATTATTGTAAACGGTGGACGGATGGGTAATATTGATTTCCCGCACCGCAGGCATCAGGATGCCCTTAAAGACTGTAAAGCGTGCCACAGCCTTTTTCCCAAGAAAGTCGGTATCATAGCTAAGATGAAAAAAGAAGGGAAGCTCGAAGAAAAGCAAGTCATGAACAGGTGCCGAGGGTGTCATCGAGAAAGGGCAAACAAGGGAATGAAAGCCGGTCCGACAAGTTGCAAAAAATGCCACAATAAGGATCTGAAACTGGGGGCTCAGTAAAGCGAGAAAAAATAAATCGCAAATAGTAATCAATTAGGATTAACTAAAGGAAGCTCTAACAAATTCAGTTTTTAGAACTGGTAACCGGTTAAGAGGTTCCTAAAATATTTTCCATTTTGTTGGTCGTTTACAAAGAAAGGAGCATGCGGTCATGTTCGGGTTTAACGCTGAGGAAGTTTTTCAAATGGCAATTGAGCTGGAAGATCACGGAAAGGCTTTTTACGATAAGGCTCAAGAGTTAATCGATGATGAAAGTGTGAAAGAGCTTTTTAGGTATCTTGGTGAAGAAGAGATAAAACACAAGAAGAAATTCGAAGAATTGAAGGCTAGTTTGCCGGAAGAGGCTAGGCAGGGTTCAGTCCACGATCCTTACGGGGAGATGAGCGAATATCTTAAAATGATGGCTGACATGCACGTATTCAGAACAGCCGAAGGGGTGGAAAATAGGCTCAAAGATGTGAAAGATGCAGTAGATGCGCTTAGACTTGCCATTGAATTTGAAAAGGATTCAGTAATCTTTTTCCTTTCCATGCAGGATGCCACTGAAGAAGAAAGGGGCAAGAAGCTGATAAATCAGCTTGTAAAGGAAGAACAAAACCATCTAAGAAGACTCACTGTTAAACTTAGAGAATTAAAGAAGTAAAGAAGAGAGAGGAGCTATGGGGGAGAAAGTTAAGATATACGGTTCGGCTACCTGTACAAATTGCAACATGGCCAAGGATTATTTAAATTCACGGGGTATTGGATATGACTTTGTTGATGTTACAAAGGACAGGGAGGCATTAAAAGAGATGCGAGAGATTTCCGGGGGTGCCCGGAGTATCCCCGTGATAGTCGTTTGTAACAAGGTCGTTATCGGCTTCGACCAGGAAGAACTGGAGCAAGTACTTAGATGCCTTGAAAACTGAAGGTAAAGAGGAATCATGATGACTCGCTCAGGTAACGAAAGAGACATCTATGACGTGATAATTATCGGTGCTGGCCCCGCTGGCATGAGCGGAGCAATTTACGCCGCACGGAAATTACTTAAAACCTTGCTTATTAGCAAGAATGTCGGGGGGCAGGTTACTGATGCCTGGGAAATCGATAACTACCTGGGTTTTAGCCAGGTTGATCCAGCAGGTCTAATAAAAAAGTTTAATGAACACGTGGAGAAATTTGGCCTTGAGAGAATAATAGGGAAGGAAGTTACCTCGCTGGACCTTGCAGGTGAGGTTAAGAGTGTGACCACCAGTGATGGAAGTACTTTTCTTTCAAGAACCGTTATAATTGCCACGGGTAAAAGGCCACGAAAGCTCGGTTTGCCGGAAGAAAAAAAGTTAGGTGGGAAAGGAATTGCCTACTGTGCTACCTGCGATGCACCCCTGTTCGCGGATGCGGATGTAGCGGTGGCAGGTGGTGGCAATTCTGCTCTAGAGGCCGCTCTGGACCTGATTAAAATAGCAAATAGTGTATCGATTGTATCTCTAACGCCTCTCACCGGAGATCCTATTTATCAGGACAAGTTGCAAAATTCGGATAAAGTAACAATCTACACCGAGTATGAAATTACAAAGTTACTGGGAGAAAAAGTCCTGGAAGGTGTCGAGATACGCTCCCTTAAAACAGGAAAGGTTGAGCGTCTTGCGGTCGAAGGGTTGTTTGTAGAAATTGGCCTGATTCCAAATTCCGACATAGTAAAAGATAAACTTAATTTGAACAAACTTGGTGAAATAGTGGTTGACTACAAGTGCCACACCGAAATTCCGGGTGTTTTCGCCTGTGGTGATGTCACCAATGTTCCCTTCAAACAGGTAATTGTTGCGGCAGGAGAAGGAGCGAAGGCTGCATTAGCTGCTTATGAGTACTTGATTTCTCAAGAGTAGGACATGGACGATGGAAACAAATCATCCTGGTTACAAGGCTAATGAACTTGATATTCTCAGGCTGGCTGTTGAAAACACTACAGAAGCCTTCGTGACCATTGATGAAACCCACAGGATCTTGTTTTTCAACAAGGCTGCCGAGGACCTTTTCGGTTTTAAGAAGAAAGAAGTTATTGGCCGCGACCTGGATATTTTGCTAGGGAAAACATGCCGCGAAGGACACAGACAAGCCATTGAAAGGTACCTCAATGGCGAAAAAAAACAGCTTCCTCACCACGAAAAGGAATTTATGATAACCAACAGGGGAGGAGAAGCTATTCCCGTTACTTTTTCTTTTTCAGTGGCTAAATTCAACGGCAGGCATTATTTCACCGCAATAATTAGAGACATGAGCGATATTAAAATTTGCCACGACAGGCTACTTAAGTCTGAAAGGTTAGCTGCGCTCGGCCAGTTGGTGGCAGAAATTGTACACGAGATCAGGAATCCCCTGGTTTTGATTGGAGGGTTCACCAGGCAACTAAAAAGAACTATCAGTGATGATAAGAGCTCTAAGAAGATAGATATAATACTGAAAGAAGTACAACGCCTTGAGAACCTGCTTGCAGAATTGAAAGAACTTTACCTGCCCAAGGATCTTAACATTAGTGTATTTGACGTCAATGAACTGCTTAGAGAATTGTACGTACTTGCAAAGGCCGACTGCAAGAACAGAAACATAAAAATACAATTCGAATCGGATTCCGACGAAGCATTTATTGAGGGAGACAGAGAAAAAATAAAGCAGGTGTTCTTGAACTTAATTAAAAATGCGGTGGAAGCCCTGGAGAATGGGGGAATGTTGCGTATAGAATCTAAGAGAAACGGTGCTTTTGTGGAGGTTTTGGTATCAGATGATGGGCCCGGGATACCCGAAGAGCATCTAGGGAAAGTATTCTCGCCTTTTTTTACCACCAAGAAATATGGAACCGGGCTGGGACTATCGATATCAAAAAGGATCATTGATCAGCATAAGGGATATTCCATTTCCCTTGACACCAACAAAAGGAGGGGGACAACCTTTAAAGTAACTATCCCCCTCGCCAAAAAAGCTTCCGCTTAAAGTGTTTTCCACCAAGAATTATTACTTTGCCACCATGGCTCTCATCCTGTCCCCGGCGTTTTGAGCGTGATCGGCTATCTGCCCTATAATACCTATTAATTTGATCAAGTGGAAAGCCTTTAAAGGTTCGGGAACTTCCTCGAAAATCCTTTTAATCAATTCCCGTTCCAACAAATCCGCCTCGTTTTCCCACTGGCTGATGTCCCGGACGCTTTTCTTAACTAGAATCCTGTCCTGTTCTCGACCATTTCTGAAATAATTCCAAGCCTCTTCGGTCAACTCGGCAAGCTTTTCAATGGGTGCGACAACACCCTTGACGAGATCAAGCAAATCTTCAGCTATCCCTCCTGGTAGATCGGGTGGTCGATAAGAAAGCCAGTAAAGGGCTTCCTCTACTTTATCAAGCACCTTATCTTGTTCCCGGAGATACTCCAGGAACTGGAACTTCTCAACAGGCATCAATAGACCCCGGGGAAGATGGTTTCTTATGTTCCTCTTCAACTGATCTGCACTGCTTTCAAGTAACGCAACCTTTTCCGTCATTTCGTCGAATTTTTCGACATCACCATTTATATAGTATTCTGCGGCCTTAAGGAGCATCTGAGCACATAGCTTTACCTTTTCTGCGTGCTTGAGTAAATTTTCAAAGGGTGTCTTGTAAAAGAGTTGAACTAAGGATCCTCGCACTTCGTCCTCCGTCACAAACGTGGTTTAATAAAATGTATGCAACATAACTTCGTAAATAATTATTGCTAAAATCATAGTAAAAGGCAAGGTTATGAACCATGAAATCAGTATGTTTTTGACCAGTCTCAGGTCAAGAGCTTCCATGCCGCGGACAAACCCTATGCCAACCACTGATCCCACCAGCACATGAGTCGTGGATATGGGCAATCCCATCCGGGAACAAACCAAGATGGTGGTGGCAGCGCCAAACTCTGCACAGAAACCTCTCACAGGAGTAATTTCTGTAATATTCTTGCCAATCGTTTCCATTACACGGGTTCCGAAGGCAAAAAGACCACCACCCACAGCAATACCTCCAATGGCAAGCATCCATAACGGTACGGGTACCTGTGCCGCAACGGTTTTTGTCTTTACCACGGCAAATATGGCAGCAAGCGGCCCCACTGCATTGGCAACATCATTTGCTCCGTGGGCAAAAGCTACATAACAAGCGGTCAATATCTGAAGGTAGGCGAACAGGCTTTCTGTTACAAGATGTCCACCCGCACCAATAGTAAACCTGCATTCCTTCGAATCGAAATCTATGATCCCGAACAACCATCTACTTATTAGTGCAGCAAAGATTCCTACCGCTATTGCAATAAGAAGAGCGTTTTGAAAACTGAAATTGAGATGAAGATTCTTGAGTCCCTTGTAAATTAGAGACAGTGTGAGAACTATAAACACAAGGAAGACCAAGAATGGCGCGTATCTCTTAGCTGATTCACCAGGGCATTCTGACTCTAGAATCTTGCGCTTGACCATAAGGTAAATACCACCGGCAACTATGCCGCCGAAAATGGGTGAAATTATCCAGCTTATTACGATTGATACAACCTTTCCCCATTCTATTGCACCGAAACCGACGCTCACCAAACCAAAACCAACAACTGCCCCAACGATCGAGTGAGTTGTAGAAACCGGTTGGCCTAATACCGTGGCAAGGTGGACCCAGATGCCTGCCGCAAGTAGTGCCGCAAACATGCCGAGCATGAATTTTTCCGGGGTTCCTGCGAGGAGATTAGGGTCGATTATGCCCTTCCGGAGAGTTTCAGTAACGTGAGTTCCCGCAAGAACTGCACCTAAAAGATTGGCTATTACCGATATTAGTACGGCCTGTTTAAGCGTTATAGCCCTGGAACCAACGGACGTTCCCATGGCATTTGCCAAATCATTGGCACCGATGTTTGCTGCCATGTATAAACCAACGAGTGTAGCAATACCAAGGATAATTGTATCTATGTTCATTCCGGTATCCCTGTAAGAAAAATAACCAACGTTGAGATCGAGCGGCTGTAAAATACCAAGCGAGTTTATTTTATGCAAGGGCAATTCTTACATGAATGCATTACAAGAAAGTTCTGTTTTGCGATTATCCGCGAAAAAGAATTTTCAACTAAAGTTCATTGATTTCTTTCCTTTTATGAGTTATGGACACGAAGAGTAAACATAATTTTAATTGTCATTTTAACCTTTAGTAGCCTTTTTGCATGGGAGGTGTGTTATGAATTCTACGGTTCTTATTGCAGTGGGGGTTTTGCTTTATATTGTTCTATACCACACCTACGGGCGTTATTTGAGAAAGGATGTAGTGCGGGAATCAGATACAGAAACTCCGGCGAAAAGACTCTACGACGGAGTCGATTTTGTACCTGCCAACAGATACGTGTTGTTCGGGCACCACTTTGCCTCCGTGGCAGGTGCCGCGCCAATCGTTGGGCCGGCCATTGCTTTGGCCTGGGGCTGGCTTCCTGCATTGTTATGGGTATGGCTAGGGAATATTTTTATAGGTGCTGTACATGATTACCTGTCCTTGATGTCCTCTGTTCGCTACGATGGACACTCTGTACAGTGGATTGCCGGTAAGGTAATAAAGAAAAGAACTGGGTACGTTTTCGCATGGTTTATTTTCTTTGTTTTAATTCTGGTAGTGGCAGCCTTTGGAGCAGTTCTCGGAAAGCTATACGTAAAACAACCGGCTGTTCCAACCGCCTACATTTTTAAGATTTTCTCCGCTTTCATCCTCGGGTACTTGCTTTACAAGGTAAAAATGGATTTTCGCATTGCGACTATAATCGGGATAATTTTGTTGATCCTTTCCATAATACTCGGAGAAAAGCTCCCGCTTCCGGCGACCTACAAGACATGGATGATAGTGTTTTTTGTTTACATTATAGTGGCTGCTTCAATACCGGTGCATGTGCTACTTCAACCACGGGATTATCTCAATGCCTGGCTCCTGGTTGGTGGTCTGGTAATCGGCGGCGTATCCATGCTTCTGGCATTTTCTTCCGTCAAAATTCCTGCAGTAACAGTTTATAGTGCTCCAATAATAGCCGGGAAGGCCACTCCATTCTGGCCGGTTATCCCCTTGATTGTTGCCTGCGGTTCCCTGTCGGGGTTCCACGCGATTGTCGCTTCCGGAACGACGTCCAAGCAGATCTCATCTGAAAGAGACGGGCTCTTTATAGGTTACGGCGGGATGCTTACTGAAGGTTTCCTGTCCACCATTGTTGTGGTTGCGATTAGTACCTATGGGCTGTCTGTTCTTTCCCCCGAAAAGAGCGCTCTTCTAACTAGTGGGGCAGCGGCGTTTGCAAAAAACTATATAGGTGCTGCTAAAAGTGTTGGGGGGCCAATTGGTATTTTTTCAAAATCATATGCAGAGGTGGCAAACGCGGTACTGCACCTTCCCAAAGGATTTCTTGTTATCCTTGCATCCATGTGGGTTGCATCCTTTGCAATGACAACTCTGGATACCACAAACAGGTTGGCCAGGTATACTTTTGCGGAAATTTTCGAACCATTGAAGGGAAAATCTCCTGGAGCCTACGGATTTATAACCAACAGGTGGGTTGCTTCCACGGTTCCGGCCGCTATCGGGATTGGGCTAGCCTGGAGTGGAGCATGGACTATGCTTTGGCCTGCCTTTGGTGGTGCCAACCAGATGCTAGCGTCCATTGCCCTGATGACCGGTGCGGCGTGGGTCATTAGAGTACAGAAATCCAAGGGTATAAACGTTCTTATTCCAGCTCTTTTCCTCTGGATTACCGTGTCTCTTGCGATGGTATGGTACCTGTTCATCGCAGTACCAACATTCTATGCCAAGGATCCGGTAAAAGCTATTGTCTTGGCTGTTATGGTAGTGATTATGCTGGCTCTGAACGTGCTCTTGATTTATGATTACTTCAAACCGGAAAAGGAATTAGAAGCGCAACTGGAAGCAGAGA
>JALSTM010000191.1 GCA_026983715.1 Desulfobacterales bacterium | reverse complement strand
GTTTGAGAGATAAGCTATCAAAAATTAAAGAAGGCTTCCTGTTTTTTACCAAAGGGCTCCGTGAAAGGAGTACCGGTGCGCTTGAAGCTGAGTTAAAAGAACTTGAGAATGCCTTTGCTCTTATCTTGCTGGGGGCGCTTACAGGTATCCCTGCGCCCCCTTCTTACCTTGGTATAAAGCTCCTTCCTTTTATGGAAAGAGAAATCAGGGTGATGATCTGCAGGTCAGAGACCCTGGGGGACATATTTGCTGACTGGTTTGATATTCTGGACTTCGGGTGATGAAGAGGCTTTTCTTTTTTCTTGGTAAAGGGGGTGTGGGTAAAACTACCCTGGCGGGGAGTTTTGCATCATATCTCGCAGACGCTGGCGATAAGGTTTTTCTTGCTTCCATTGATCCTGCCCATAACCTTTTTGATTTTTTTGGTCTGGACCGTCAAAAAGGGGCGGTTGAAATATCAAAAGGCCTGATGGTTGAGGAATTTGACATAGATGCGTACCTGAAGAAGTTTTTAAGCGAATCTTCCAAGAAGATGAAGAAAACCTATCATTATCTACAGATGATAAATCTCGAAAACATGTTCGATGTACTGAAACACTCCCCCGGAATGGAGGAGTATGCAATGTTGTCTGCACTAAAAGAACTCTTAGATACGTGGAAATCGAGGGTAGACTACATTGTCATTGATACCCCGCCGACGGGGCTGATGCTAAAAATATTTTTCATCCCAAAGACTACGTTGATATGGATAGATAAACTGAAACAACTCCGGAAAAAGATCCTCGAAAGAAGGTCCCAGATCGGACATATTAAAGGGAAGGATGCATTCGACGAAAAGGTAGCGTGTGATGTTGAGGAAGATGTTGTGTTCAAAGAGTTGCAGGATCAGGAAAGGATGTCGAAGGAACTCCTAGATATATTTTCAAGCAGGGAGCTATGCAAAAAAATCCTTGTCCTTAATTACGATGAGCTTTCCATAAGAGAAGGAGTAAAAATAGTCCAAGACCTCGGTTCCATAAATATCTCGGTGGACTTGGCGGTATTTAATAAAAAGGGTATGACTGACATATCCAATATTGAATACGCTCTGGAAAACTTCTTAAAGGATGTCAAAATATTTAAAAAAGTTGATATTCCTTTCTACAGGAATCATGTTACTCCGCGTGACAAAATGATGGAAATAGCCAGAACGTTTTCAGGTGAAGTATTATGATACCAACCAAAGAAGAAATTCTCGAGATTCTTGAGTCTGTGAAGGATCCAGAAAGCGAAATGAGCGTTTTCGATTTGGGAATAGTGAAGCATATTGATTACCGGGAAACCACAGGGACCCTTGTTATAAACGTGGATTTTAAACGAAGAAATCCTTCTTGTGTTGGTTGTGTGCCCATTGCGTGGTTGCTGCAGAAAAAGATAACCGAAGAACTATCTGCAAAATTCTTGAAGTACCCGGGGGTTAAGTCAGTTGAATATATCGATAACTAGCACCGAGTTTGCCCTGTTCCTTGGCCTCTCTATCGTAATCGCGATCCTCTACTACGTGGGGCATAAGAAAAACTTGAAAACCATTGAAGCTGTTTCAAAATCCCTGGAAAGTGGCCTGAAACCACAGGACAAAGAATATACCTGGCTCGGTGGTGTGCTCGGTTTTACTGGTAATTATACTGTCGAAGACTTCGAAAAGGTGACAGCCTCAGTGTTTATGCTTCCCAGGCAAAGCGTCCTTTACTTTCCTTTTTCTTATATTACCACCGGTTATGACAGGCTGGAAGTGCTCTTTTTCCTGAAAGAAAAGGTATGGAATGAAATACACCTGATACGAGAGGTAAAACCGTCGTACAGGATGCCAACGATTTTTAATGCGAAATCGCTAAATAGTGAAAGAATAACAATTAATCAAAAATCTTTCCTGGTGATGTTCAGGAATAAATCGAACGAAATAAAAGAGATTATAGGACTGGGCAATAAGCTCGAAGGCCTTGGCATTATGCATATAGCCCTTACACCAGAAAACCGTGTCCTATACGTGAAACTTAAAATAAATCCAGGACAGGTTTCCATGATAGAAACTGCTATGAATCACTGTTTAAGGTATGTGAGTTCGAGAACTCCCTTAAAGACGCATAGTTAGCTTCCGGGTTTAGGACATCACAGTCACTTTGAAAGAGAAGCAGTGAGCCTCCGCGGGTAATTTCGCGCAGGTTCCAGTTTAACCGTTTTTCCCTCCATAACCTCTTTGAATCTTGTGGCATCGCCGGCAACTCTACCCACTATGTTTACAGCACTTGCGGGTTTAATCTTGTCCGGTTCGCTAATGGGTGTTTGTCCAAAAAAGATACAAAATGCTTTTCCCGTTGGCCAGTATCCCAGGTCGCCTACTTCCACAATATCTTTTGCTGTTTCATCCAGATCAGCTTCAACGGGTATTTCAAAATATATCTCGTCACCCCAGGTGTTAAAGCTAGTTTCGATAGGTAAAGCTTCAAATATTTTTTTAGCTGTTGGAGAATCAAATAAGTCGGCTTCCATGACCAGCTTTCCTATGGTGATTTTTATCCTCATCGCTTACCCCTTTATCTTTTTTAGTAGCCACGCCATATTCTTCCCAAGGTCCCGGAACGTTTTCACTGCTTCCTCGTCTTTTTTTATCTCACCGGGCCTTAGTGCCAGGCCCATATTCCAGTACGTGGATCCGGGAACAATCATTTCGCTTATAAGAAAAAAATAATTTATGGACGAAAAGACATGGCTGGCCCCGCATCGACGGGCAATGACTACGGCTGCACCCACTTTTCTTTTGAACAA
>JALSTM010000190.1 GCA_026983715.1 Desulfobacterales bacterium | reverse complement strand
AAGACCGCAGGCATTTATGGCCGAGAGAACTTCATTTGTAAGCATCGTGTAAACAAAAGAAAGCATTGCATTAACGGGATCTAGCGGTGGTCTCCTGTTTCTTCCCCGAAACTCAAAAAGCGGATTTATAATAAGCATCGGAAACGCTTCGAAGTATATGCGGCTAGCATTGCCTTCGATTCCACGCAACTTTTCAAGATCATTGACAGAACTGCAATATCTTGACATTGATTTCAGAGCTACGGCATACCGTCGAAGTTCGTCCACACCATACTGCCTTGCTCGCAATAAGAGAAAGTTGGCCATATTCCTTGTTTTTCCGGCCACGATAGTACGGGCCGTTCTCAATTCAAACCCTGGTTCACTTAACTTTACGTACTGGGCTTTCCTGAGTTCCACATGACGATGTTCGTCCAGGGCAAGTCTCGCCCGGAAACGTCCCGTGGGTGTCATAAAAACGGTTTCAATCCTGTTTTGTATGAGAAAGTCCAGCACACCACCACTGAGAGACACATACCCAATGAGCGTGAGTTTTTTGAGATTCTTGAGAGGGATTTCACCAATGGACTCGGTGCCCTTGAAAATCCTCAAGCACTCACCATCTCTCCGCAGATAAACCCCGGGCTCTATCACGTAAATTGATTCCATTACTTCAAGAAGGCCTCCACCCTGCTTATCGCTGCTTTAAGGTTTTCCAGTGCCGAGTTCAAATCAGATATCTTCTCAGATGGCGCTTCGTCCTTCCATTGTTCGAGGTGTAAAAGCGGATGCGGATACTCATAGGTTTTACTAAAAGTACAGATATCTCCAGTATAATCAAGAAGAGAGTGTATTCTCCTGCAGCCCAGGGGTTTTCCCCGCAACCTGCTTATTTTGTAGTCAACCATATGAGGATTATACTCCGGGACCATGGACAGAAGGTGGTGCAGTAAAGATCGTGCTTTGGGGAGAAAACCAATGGTCTGGAACAATACCTTTTCTTCCCTCATCGAAAGTTGGTTTCCGCTCCGGCAAGAAGCTATAATATGCCCTAAAGGAGCGCATTTCATCTCAAGAGTCATCAATTCCGGGTATTGTTCCGCCCACTCTTTCATCCTGGGGTGGATCATGATTTCCCCGGTTTTTACATCGCTGTGCAGAGGACTAACGCCTGCGGGATCTACCTGCTTTATTTTGTGAAGAAATTTTAGCTGGGCTTCAAGGTTCCTATCGGGACAATCGATAAAGTATGAGCGCTTTCCTGTGAGGCGATGGATGCCAAGAGGAAGTTTTACCAGGTTTCCAAGGCCTTTTCCGGATACTTTATCCTGCTTAGGAAAGAGTTCCAGATGAAATGCCGTTAGATCCTTTTGAAGTAAAGACGTAATTTGTTTTAGCCTGGCTCGGACAACTCCGGCATCAACCGGTTTTTTAAAGAAATACCAGAAATGGTAACCTTTTGAGCCGCTGAACTCGGCTACCGGTTCAAGTCCCGCCTCCTGGCTCAATTCCACTATCCTGGAAAAGAGGTATGAGCGTTCTCTTTTAATAAGCGCCACATCTTCTCCTCGAAGCTTTGAAGTTCTGAACTTCTGAACGATGTCAACATCGATAACAGCCACCTTGACCGTTGAATCAGACCTGAGCAAATAGATACCGTAAGTTTTTTTACCGGAGACGTGTTCTTCTACGTCTGTTTCCATCATGGGCCTTCTAACCGGGACATACCCCTGTTTCCCTTCGGACTTATCTGCCCATTGTCTAGCGAAGCAATCTTCTCTCCCCGAAAAAAGTTCCAGGAACCTACCAATTGCTTCCTGCCTTGTCCTTAATTTCTCAAAGGGTGAAAGTACAGGATCTTCCGGAGGGCTCTCTGTTTCAGGGGCATTTTTGTACTTTCCGCTCCAGTTTTCATATTGCTGTTCGCCGATGTACCTTCGGGCCATGGCTAGCACCTGAATGAATTTTTCTTTTCTCTCAAGTATGGACAGAAGTTCCAGATGCTCATTCCACGCTTGGGCTAGATTGGGAGCTGTTCTATTTACATCTTCGATAACTTCGAGGGCTAGTTCCACGTTGCCGGCCATTTGTGCAAGCCGGGCCCACTGTAGGCGCATTTCCGGGTTGAGCTTTTTCCAAATATCCGCTCGTTCGAGGAGTTTATTACATTTTTCTATGTCTTCGCCGTTTAGAATACTCTTTTCGAGACCTGCAAAGAGGAGTCTAAAATCAAGTGGTGTGTCGGTTTGTTTTTTCACTTCTTGTTCAAAATTGCCTCGTTTCATCTTCATGTCCCTCGTGATTTTTTCTTAATCTCGTTAGAAGGAGGCCAAGCTTGGGATAGTGGGGGTTGATTTTTTCTAGTTTACTTGCCAGCTCCAATGCTTTTTCCCGGTCGCCCAACCTGTACTGGTTCAAAGCTTCGTAGAAGATGGCATCGTCCAGCAAACCGTTCCAGGTTTCGTAGAAGAATTCCCTGGCAGACGTGGCGTACTTAAGGCTCTTCTCATAATTCGCGAGAAGGTATTCTATTTTAGCAAGGCGAATCAGTGCTTTGTGCCTCGACCTTCTATCCCTTTCCATGGACTTTTTAAGTGCCTGGCGTGCACCGTCAAAATCTTTCATAGCACAAAGTATATCTGCCTCGGTCCAGCGGTAATAGGGGCGCCTTTTCTTCTCTGGCACCCGGCGGATTGTTTCTGCCGCCCCTTCAACGTTTCCCATGGCAAGTAAAGTTCTCGAAAGCAGTTCGTAAACAAAATCAACAGGCTTGCCGTCTGCACAAGCAAGAGAGAACTCCAAGGCGTTTTTAGCTTCCTGGAAATTGTTAAGATAGAAATTGATTTTTCCCAGGGCGAAGTACTTGAAAAGGGGTTCAACAAAATTACTTTCTTTATCCTTGTCGATGCATTTTTCGAGGAATTTTAGAGCGCTTCTAGGAAGTTTTTTAGCCAAGAGTGCACTTGAAAGCTGATACAGGGCCTTTATGTAGTTTTTACGTTCTTGAGCGCGGGATTTCTTCTCCTCTTCATCGAGCCTTTCCCAGTTCTCTACTGCCTTTTCAAAGAAATAAATCGATTTTTCCGGCTTGTTTTCTATCTGTTTGTATAGCATTGCTTCGCGATAAAAGTTTGTTACCCCATCAGGACGGAGTTCTTGTGCTTTTTTGAAGTGTTTGTGGGCAAGTTCTATTCTTTTTTTCCGGTGTTCTCCACGAAGGAAGATCTCCTTGTTGTGGGCTGCGTAAAGCGAATTATAAGCAGTATATGCCAGGGAGCTATGATGGTAGAAATTACCGGGTTCTTTCTCTACGCAAATCAACAACTCGCTTATCGCTTCATCGAACCGCATTAGTTGACCAAGCGCAAAACCTGCCTTAGACCTTATTTCAGTGTCCAGCCCGGCATCTAAGAGCTCGGGAAACTTCTCTTCCACGGGATATATAAGTGCAAGAATATCTTCCCACCTGTTTTGTTGAAAAAGCTCCTGAACCTCGGCAAGAATCCTCTGGAGGCTTCTATTGAGGGTGTTTGTGCTTGTTTCGACTACGTCGTTAAAGTTCAAGAACTCGTCTTCCTTCATACCACTAGTTTCTGGCAGGGAGTCTCGTATGTTACGCAAGGCCTCTTTCCATTCGCTGGGACACATTGTTTATCCTCCGAAAAATCTCTTTAAGTATTTGAGTGTTATCTATTATTTTATGGATTTGGCGTCATAAATTTCAAAAAAATCATTGGGAGGGGAAGTGGGAACATTTTTGGTGTTTTGAGTATACCTTGCGAACGAACCGGATATTTGGACTTGCTGAGTTGAAAAGCGATATTGAATTGATTGTGGAAACTAGAGAATTCGTTTTAGCAATAGATCACTCGTAGAGTTCCTCGCGTGACCAATGGCGCTCTCCTAATACTTTCTGAGACTCCAGTCTCTTAAGCAAACGCTTTTTGGCTACCTGCCGTGACCTATTGTTCCCCTTAAAATCTTTCACTTCTAAGCCTCCAAGACCATTATTAAACCCAGCATCTTTACCCACGGTTAAAACCGTGGGCTACATCCGTATATTTTGATTATGAGTCGGGTTCCCGCATCTAGTAAGGAATTTTTTGTGTTATGGTCTCGAGAGCTATCAAAGTATCCTTTTTAACATTTCCTCTAATAGGGGAACGAGCGAACTTAGACAGCTTTTGGAGCTCGGCCCTAAAATGTCTCCTTATGTCCTTTTGTAGTGAAAGATCATCTATTATTCCCTTGATATCTGCATCAAGCTGTTCATCTCGCCGAGAATGGATAAGATAGAGAGCCCTACTAGCACGCACCGATGCTCCCAACACCCTCAAGACATGGGCGAACTGGCTATCGAAATATCCACTTGCAAAACTCAATTCCTCCATTCCCTCATTGAAGCATCCAAGTTCCAACAGTGCAAGCCCCAAGAACTTATGAATGAGTCCATGGACATAGCTGTCAACCTTTTTGTAGAATAACGCTATTTCATGTAATTCGCTTAGAAGCACTTTGGTATTTTTCCTGGTCTTAACAATCCTCCTGTAGAGATATTCCGATCGAATCCAATGATAATAGGGCGTATTTTTGTCGCTGGTCCTAGTATCGGCGTTATTAAGAAGCCTCTTGTAATGCCTTAAAGCGGAGGCTGCTTTGCGGAAATTTCCCTTTCGCATGTGTATCTGGGCAAGGTAACCATAGTTCCTGCAAAGCTCATCCTCGTTTATGAGACGCATTGCCTTCTTCTGTAGCGCCTCAGATCTATCAAACATTCTCCTGGCCAGGTAAAGCTGGCTCAAGCTACTCAAGTTCATTCCCTTTACATGATTGAGTGCCCTACACGTATCTATCTCCCTTGCGAGTTCCAGATGAATTTTCTCGGCATCTTCATAGCGGAAAATATCCTTGAGAAGAACTCCATATTGAATCATGGCGGCAAAGTAATCATTCGAACATATTAACCCCGGATTTCTTTTGTAAAGCTTGATTGCTTTACCCAGATAACTTTGAGTGCGTTTAACTTCACCCTTATGGCAGTGACAACTCCCTTTTATCCAATAACAATCAAATAGTGCTTCCATTACCCGGTCCCGCGGGTAGGCATCCTTGTGTAATTTTAAGTGTTCTATAAGTTCTTCAGCGTTCTTTATGCACGTGTCAAAAAGGTTAAGGCAGTATTGCTCTTTAAGTAAGCAAACTTCCTTTTCTATTGCCAGCTTTCCTCTTACCAGGCAGGTGTTTGCGAGATCGCCAAAGATGAGGGAGATTGCCTCATGGAGCGACTCAACCTTGATAATCTCCAGTCCTCGTGTGTCTTCGGGAAGGCTTTGGCCTTTCGGCACTAAGATGCGCCTCACACCGGGCTGTTCCACGGAAAGTACTTCTAGCTTCAGATCCATACATCCAACCTGACCAACAGTCCCGTCCCTACCCACCGTACCAGTGGCACTTACATCTCCTGGAACGGGGACACCTGTCACCAAAGAGTACAAGGCTAGGGCAAGGGGAAGTGATATAGACCCTCCTCTTACATTGTGATCTTCCCTGCCGTAAACATCAAGAATATGATACGTGAAATTATCTGGTCTCCAGAAACAGTGCCTTTTCAAGTTACTTCCAAGCACCCTGAAGGTTGCAAAACCGACAGAATCGAGGATCCACAACTTTTTGGGATCATGACTTTTTTCAAGTACTTCACAAATGCGGATTTCCCTGAGCATGCCTATAGTTGATGCGGCCACGGGAAACAGGAAACGCCCCGGTGTTTCCTGGACTTCACGGCTTGGCTGCTCAATGAATACCGGAACACCTGCTCCCTGAAGTAAACTAAGAGGGAGAGTTTTTATGGCATTGATCGAAGCAGGGGTTATTGCTTCACGAAGGTTTTCCAGGTAGTATTTAATTCGTTTCAAAAGCTCGGGACTTAACAGGAGAAGAGAATCGTAGTTTTGCGCAAAAAGTTGTATAACCGTATTAATATTCCCTTCTTTATCGTGAAGTTGAATTCTAGAAAGAAGATTACTCATTACGGAAGAATTTGACTCAGTATCGGTTATTTTTACCCCTATCCTACGTTCCCATAACTCTGAATATCAACTGGAACTCATTTTTTTCATTGCTAATCTCTATTGCGACACCAACTTTAGCCGGCATGCTCCCTTTGATCCCAAGCTCAATTTCGTAGACACCTGGAAACTTTTCCTGTAGGGCTACTTCGTTTCCGTCGATAACTACCCTAATCGATTCCCTATCAAGATCCTTTCCAGCGATTCTCAAGAGAACTCTTTCCTTTACCTGGACAACACCCGCGGTAACCTTTTCTGTTTTCAGAAGCACGTGTTCGCTAACATCAGATAGATCGATATCCGACGTTCCAGCGGCCTTGGAGTAAGGCTCAAGATATATCTCCACCTGCTTTTCCTCTTCCGATTCCTCCAACAAATACTCCTTAACAGGAAGGGAAAGGTAACGAACGAGTTCTATTTCAATTTCCTTCCACCTCCGGTATTCTTCGTCAGGTTGCTCGATTTCACCTTCAAGGAAACGATTACGGCATGTCATAACTCTTGCCATATCATCGGGCTGAACATTCCCGAGGAATCTATCTAGGTGGCCGGCAAGCATCGGCGTTTCATTAAAAATTTCCAAAAGAACAGGGAAACCTAGGGGTGAGCCCTCGTCTAGAACCACGGTTTCACCTTCCATTTCATACTCCGTGTCGAAGGATATTGGAATTACTCTTATGATGTTGTCCAGATCCCTTCGTTCTGTTCCTGCCCATATTACAAGTACCGCAGGATATATCCCAGGGTCATCCGGATCTTCAGCAGGCAGGTATTTTAATTCCGGGAAAGTTGTCCACACCTGTCCCTTTTTAATCCTAATCGGAGCAGGCAACTCCATGAGGGCCGTTTCATTCTTTTTTAAACGTTCAAGAATGCGCTGGCTAACCTGATGGATCTCCCTCGGAGGTGAGCCAGGCCCCACTATTTCCAAAAGATCCCTGCATCTGCTGCAGTTTTCAATGTTTAAATGGTAAAAAATCCTGGATCGCTTGTTTTTCGTTAAACCACCGGTATGATATGATTGCAATTCGTCAGCACTGTAACACTTCGTCAACTGTAATGATGCGTAGTTTTTTTTCCTCTTCATTCTTGCCCTTTTTTCGCAAGCATTTCCCTGGAAACTGCTCTCATTATCGCCTTAGATTCGTCGTACGGAAACACTTCTTTATCGCTTACAAAGTACTTTGCTATGTATTTTTTATATCTTTTTTTACGGTTATGAACAGTACCGATGCTCCACCCGGTTTTAGCGGCTATTTGCTCCGTCGACATCCCTTGAACCATCCAGCAATAGTGAACGGTTAACATATCCTCATCCATCTTTCCTAGAATTTCACGAGCCATGACCTCATGTTCTGGGCTTAATATAGTATCATCTTCAAGGGAGATTTCTTCTCCTTCTTCATCGGTTGGCATGCCATCAACTTTTACCGAGTAGAGGTTAAACTTCTTTGTAATCACCCGAACTATATCATCGCGCTTGGCCATCCCTCCGACCGTTTCCAGAAGTCGTACTAGGAACTCCTCCATGTCTCTGTCACTTACGGAGGGGGCTCTAGATCCCGATTTTTTCGCGTATTTCACCTCGGGTGCCGGTATTGAAGATGCAATTTCCATTAACCTCTCCAGGTAGGCAGGTTTACTGACCTTGCCACGTAGTTCTTTTAATTTCCAACATTTGCAGAAACGCCTGCAAGTGTCAAGGCACCTATTTTTTAGGACTCTTTCCACCTGCTTTCTCCGGGCCCTAAAGCCTGGTGCCAAGGTTTCCATCGTATCTATTAAAAGATTCTCGAAAACCTTTCGTAGGTAGTTTTCAACGTGAACATCATCCTTGAAGTTCACGGCACATAACCGCTTTAGAAGGCCTCCATCTTCAAGTTTCTCCCAGCAGGCATTTATAAAAAAGTTTTCATCGACTTGGTTGGCAGTATCGGCAAGAAGCGATTTTTTACATAAACTAAAAACTGACTGCATTATTTTATCCATGAACGTGACATAGTACTTGGTGTCATAGGGTTTTCCAGCACACCTGTCTCTCAGGATCATGACAATTTTCTGTCTCTTGCTATCATAACTCTGCTTATTCATAATACGGATTACCTGGCCAAAATTTTCATTTTGTCTTTCACTAATTCTATAAGCTCACTTCTTACCGGGCCCACGTGAACAAGCACTGACGAAAGAAACTGCTCCCTCGTAACAGAGTCGAAGGCCGACACAACAAGAGCTGTTTTTCTTGAAAAAATCTTGTACGGGAAGTTTTCCACCGAGGGAGTGCCCTTACTGTCAAGTTCCATCCCTTTGTAGCTCTGATCAAACAATATGTCAGTGCGGGGATTTATCCTTTCAACTTTAGTAGTAAAAGGTATGATTATTAGCTGAGTTCCTCGAACATCGTACAGTAGCACCGGTCTACTGTAAGTTTTAGACAACCTGGAGGGAGTGCGAAATGTGATTTCAGTATCCGGGACGAGAAACACCATGCCCTTCTGTAGTTTTGATTCAAGGTACGAGATATACTTTTTCAGCGCCCTTCTTACCTTTTTGCTATCTTCAGGATCAAGGGGAACCAGATTATCCACTAACAAATCGTTTATGCCCGAATCCCTATAAAACCTCCAGAGAAAGGAAAAAAGCCCCTTGCCATACCCAAAGGAATGTTTTTTGACCTCTCTCCAGTTTTGTTTTTCTTTTAGCACTCTCGAGAGTTGTCTTTCTCTACTAGTAACAATCCCCGGAATGATAGCCTGCCTAAGCGCCAAAAAATACGTTGTTACAATTTGTCGAGGGAATTCAGAGACGGTTACGTCAGGGCGATCAATGTTAAAACTAACAGCGCTATCTTCAATGTACCCTGATGCTACACATAAATCCTGGATGTCAAAAGTTGATTGCTTCTTTTTCATATTGCTCAAAAATGAAAGAAACAGGTGATTCTCATAACCGTCAAGTATCAGAGCCTGGTGACATTGTTAGCATATTGAGTTCTATTATGTCAAAAATTCCGAAATTTTCGGCGACAAAAAAGAGGGTAAATATCTACTTAGGACGCCGCCTTTTATTAGGAACTTAAGGAAACCAGGTTTTTTAAAAATAGCATTCGGTTGATGAGATATAACTAGAATAATCTAAAGGTAACTGAGCAATTATTCAGAGGTCCTTCAATGGTATTCATCATGTTCAGGGGCTGAAACATATGATCTGAGTATCAGTTGCAGGGCAAAAAAATCCCCTGCTTCAGGACAAAGCAGGGGTCTCCGAGTTGGGGCAAACTCGGCAATTTGGGGTTTGGGGCTCTACCCCATTAAATAAGCTATATTTGTGCCATTAGTCCTTTTTGTTATTTGCGCTGTGATTGCGATGTCTTAGACAGAAAGAGTGAATACATATTCAGGAATTTGTGAGAATATTTTTTCACAAAAAGAGAAATTTTTTATCCCTTTAGTATAAAAAACTTCCACCAATATTCTGGGGGAGCAGATGAATCTAATCGTAGTAGAGTCTCGATCTACGGCGAGACTTAGCCTTACCCATCTGTAGGCCCACAAGCCATCCGAATACTAAAACTGCAGCGCCGGATAAAAACCACCTAATATTCTGGGAGTATCTTATTCGGTTGTTTTCTTGCTTGAGCTTGTTCAATTCACTCTCCATGACCTTCGATTTTTCCGCCAATTCATCGTACGATTTTTTCAGGGAAAGGTATGTCTTAGCTCCTTCCTTCAGCTCCGCGTACATCTGTTTAAGTTTTTCAAGTTCTTCTTTCGTTCGGTTTAACGTTTCTGTCAATTCTTTGTTCTGTTTCAACAAATCACTGTTTTCTTCCTTCAATTTGGCAAGGGTCTGTTTCATTTCCTTGTTCGATTCTTCCAGTTTTAGAGCGTATATTTTCCAAGGCAGCCGTTCCATGAGATATTTCTTCAGCGTCCAGCCTTCTCTACCATCAGGGAGTCTCACTTTTGCCCATCCCGATTCTTCCCCCACAAGGTCAACCGGATCCCCGACTTTCAACAAGGCTATGATTTTATTTTGTAGACTTGGACCGGTACGAATATTTATCTCAACACTTTCATCGGACACGTAAGCTCTTTTTGCCCAAGCACGTCCGTTAAATACCACAACAACCAGCATTACCAAAAATATTAGCCCCAAAATCTCCGCACATTTTTTACGCTTTTTCATCGCCCCTTCCTTAACGGTTAGAAACATTATCTTTAACAAGGAGAAAAACTAACCAGCATGGCTGGACCACATTGGACCGGCCACAACAAACGGATGAAAGTTTCTATAAAGGCCTATTTAGAGCCGAAAATAAAATAGAGCTTCTATATAAAAACAAAACACGTTATTTTTCAAGTGAAACAGGGAACCACACTACAAGATTTCCTTTTTTATCTTTCTTATATGGGATCTTTTCTAGAGGAAGCCTTGCCGGACCGGCGATTCTTCGGCCCATTTTGTCAAACCTACTACCGTGGCAAGGGCACTTAAATTCTTTTGTTTCGGGATCGTAATGAACAACACACCCCAGGTGGGTGCAACGATCTGAAAAAACCATAATCTTGCTGCTGAGAACGTTCACGTATATCCCTTCCTTGTGGATAACTGTCCCGAGTTTACCCGTAACAGACAATATTAGCTTTTTCTTTTCCCGAGGCCTGTAGGTCAAAAATCGCCACACAGGCCAGAATACCAAAATCCCTATGATAACGTAGAGAAACTTAACCAATTTACATAGAAATGATCTGTATGAAACGGACTCGCTCGTTTTTTCTGTTTCGGGGTATTTTCCTCTACCGAGGTTCATCTTATCTTCCGAAAACCGACTTTGTCGTCCGCTAAAATAGTGATCACAAAATTCTCATATCTGATTCTTAGCACAATAACGGACTTTTATTGACAAAAAAAACGCCCTCTGTTAGCTTATTTTCGTATAGGGGTTAATGACATGGAGAAAGTGGACAATAAAAAAGATATAGAAGAACGTGAAAGGCCTAGAGAAGTCGTTGAGGTAAGGGTGAGCAGCCATCCCAAGATGATGCGTGTTTTGCGGGCTATTTCCGAGGAAATAGGGAGCCTGGCGGGATTGTCGGAGGAGCAAATAATTCATCTCCAGATCGCCATCGATGAAGCTTCAACTAACATAATCAGGCATGCTTACAAGTTTGATACCTCTAAAGAATTCAAGCTTATTTTCAACCTTTTGGAGGACAGAATCGAGGTTGTTTTGGAGGACAACGCTTCCCCTTTTCAACCTGAATCCATTGAGTCTTTCGACTCTGCTAATTCCGCCGGTGGAGGCCTTGGGGTGACACTAATTCACCGGGCGGTTGACGAAGTTGACTATTGTGTTACGAGGTCCGGGTGCAATCAATTGAAGCTGGTCAAGTATCTTGCAGGTAAAGAGGTTAACAATCGTGAAGGTATCGTTGCGACAGGTAAATGATGGTATTAGCGTGATCGACTTGGAGGGTGACTTCGATCTCTATTCATCACCGAAAGCAAGGGAGGTTTTACTGCAATTGGCGAAAGACAAAGTGCCGGCGGTAATAGTCAACCTGGACAAGGTGGGTTACATGGATAGCTCCGGCATTGCTACCTTGATTGAAGCGCTCAGGGCGCTTGACAAGCACGGTGGCAGGCTGATCCTGGCAGGGTTGAACGCAAAAACAATGGAAGTTATTAAACTTGCACGGTTAGAAAAGGTATTCGAAATTCGAGACAACGAAGAACAGGCAATTGCTTCCCTTAAATCCTAATAGCGTAGAGTTTGATAAGAATTGAAAGATCCGGGTAACATGCCAAATGTCGAAAGCAGCCCCCTGATACGAGTAGAAAATATTGTGGCTCACTATGACAGCCTCGAAGTTCTTCATAACCTTACCTTCGATGTGACTCCACGTGCTATCACCGTGATTATGGGAGTCAGTGGATGCGGAAAAAGTACTCTCCTGAAACTTCTCATCGGTTTAAAGAAACCCACCAGCGGCAATATTTACGTAGATGGGAAAAACCTTGTCAAAATGAGTCGGAAGGAGTTAGACACCTTCAGGAAGAGAATCGGAGTTCTCTTCCAGGGAGGAGCCCTTTTTAATTCGATGACGGTTGGTGAAAACATCGCTGTGCCTCTCCGTGTTCATACCAAGCTGAGCGAGGAAACCATCCGCATAATGTGTCAACTGAAACTTGAGATGGTCGGCCTGGCTGGCTTTGAAGATTTCATGCCTTCACAGTTAAGTGGAGGTATGAGAAAAAGGGCTGGGCTGGCAAGAGCACTGGCCATGGATCCGGAGATACTTTTTTTTGATGAACCTTCATCAGGCCTTGATCCCATAACTTCCGCGGGATTGGATAACCTGATTTTGAAGCTCAAGTCAGCCTTCGGGATGACGATAGTGGTTGTTACTCACGAACTTGAAAGTGCCTTTACGATTGCGGACCAATTAATTGTCATGGATAAGGGTGAGATACTGGCTTATGGTACTCCTGAGGAAGTTAAGAAAAGCACTAACCAAAGGGTGCGACAATTCCTGGAAAGGCAACCCGAAGAGAAATATTCCAAGGACTCGCAGTTTCTCGAATCATTGTTGAGCAAAGCCTAGGGATCTGTAGTCGAGGAAGAGTAGAGAAAGAAATGGTCAGAGTAATTTCTGCGATTGGAAGATACGGAATAAACTTGGTACAGGAACTCGGGAGGATGGGACTCTTTTTTTACTACTCGTTTCTCGGCATTTTTAAGCCCCCGGGGAAGTTTTTTTCCACGATAAAACAGGTACATTTTATCGGCAACAAGTCCATGGCGGTAGTTTCATTCACTGCAGCTTTCTCCGGAATGGTATTGGGTCTCCAAGGCTATTATACCTTATCAAAATTCGGCTCAGAAGGATTGCTGGGCTCTGCCGTTGCGTTAAGCCTCATCAGGGAGCTGGGGCCGGTTCTCACGGCACTGATGGTAACTGGGAGAGCTGGGTCTGCCATTTGCGCAGAAATTGGTATAATGCGCATCGAGGAACAGATAGAAGCCCTCGAATGCATGGCGATAGACCCATATAGCTACATTATTGCGCCTAAGGTACTAGGGTGTATCATTGCTGTTCCGTTACTCACGGCAATCTTTGATATCGTAGGCATGCTTGGAGGCTATGGGGTCGGCGTGGGTCTCATGGGTGTTAATCCGGGAGCCTTTATCTGGGGGATGAAAAACAGTGTCCTCAACCAGGACGTATGGATGGGGGTTGTAAAATCCTTCTTTTTTGCTGTTTTAATTATCTGGATATGTTGTTACAAGGGATTTTGGGCAGGAACCAGACGGGGAAGCTTTGGTGCGGAAGGAGTTAGCAAGGCAACCACCGAAGCCGTTGTGCTCTCGTCTGTCATGGTACTGGTTTGCGATTATATCATAACATCACTTATGCTTTAGGGGTGTTGGAGGAATAATGGAGCGGAAAGGTGTTACGGAGTTTTTGGTCGGGATATTCTTATTGATTGGAATGATATCTCTTGCTTACCTGTCGCTGTCTCTTGGAGAAGTGACCCTTCTCGGGAAAAGCAAGTATTACCAGGTGAGTGCCGTATTCTCATCGGTTGCCGGCCTAAAAAAGGATGCCATAGTTTCCATGGCCGGTGTCGAAATCGGGAGAGTGGTGGGGATATCTCTCACAAAAGACAAGGAAGCCCTGGTCAAGATGCGAATAGTGCGGGACGTTAAGCTGGAGGAAGATTCAATAGCATCTATTAAAACCATGGGAATTATCGGAGATAAATATGTAATGATCTCCCCCGGGGCATCAGATGAAATCATCCCTCCAGGGGGGCGAATCAGGGAAACGGAGCCCCCGCTAGACCTTGAGGAGCTGATTGGGAAATACATATTTGGAAAGGTGAAATAATATGATCGTTACATTTTACGGTGCCGCCCGGGAAGTTACAGGTTCCATGCATCTTATTGCAACAAGCAAAGACAACATATTACTCGATTGCGGAATGTTCCAGGGAAGGAGGAAAGAGGCTCAAGCCAAAAACACGGTGATGCCACTAGATCCCTCCCTTATTACCAACGTTCTTCTCTCCCACGCACATATCGATCACTCCGGCAGAATTCCACTTCTTACCAAAAACGGTTTCAAGGGAGACATCGTCTGCACTCGTTCCACCATGGACACGAGCAGGCTTCTATTGAAAGATTCAGCACACATCCAGGAATCGGACGCAAGCTACTTAAACTACAAGACTGCCAAGAGGTTTTTAGAAAGGTGCGCCAGGCATGCAGGTCCACATCAAATGTGCGAACCGGAGATAAAGGAAATAAGGTCAAGGTTAAAAGTAAAAGGACATAAGCTAAATGATAAGGTTATAAAAGATCTTCTCCTTGAACATAACCTCAACATTGTGGAACCTCTCTACACCATGGAAGACGCCGAGGATTCTCTTCAATTTTTCCGGGGTGTTCCATATCAGCACCCCGTGACCGTAGGCCACAGGGTAACGTGCACCTTTTATGATGCGGGTCATATCCTGGGATCATCGATGGTAGCTCTCAACCTAGAAGAAAACGGCAGAAAATACACCATTCTTTTCACTGGTGACGTAGGAAGGTTCGATAAACCGATCATCGAAGATCCGACTCTTAACTTCGATGGCAAAGACAGAAACGTGGACCTACTCATTATCGAAAGCACGTATGGCGATAGGACTCACCAACCAGTGCAGGACCTAAAAGATTCGTTAAAGCAGGTAATAACCGAAACAGTACATCGTGGTGGATCGGTCATTATCCCTTCGTTTGCCTATGGCAGAACACAGGAGCTCATCTACTTCTTGCATGAACTTTACATGAATAACGAGGTTCCCAAGGTTCCCGTGTACGTGGATAGTCCCTTGGCAACAGAAATTACAAGGGTTTTCGGCGAACACCCGGAGGTCTACGATAGGGAAACCCGCGAGGTTTTCCTCAAGCAAGGTGTAAATCCCTTCACTTTCCCCATGCTTCGCTTCGTTGAAACAGTTGAAGAATCGATGGCATTAAACAGAGACAAAACACCCCACATTGTTCTCGCTGGATCGGGTATGTGTGAAGGCGGCAGGATATTGCATCATCTAAGACACAAGATTCACAACGAGCTTAACACCATCCTGATAGTCGGTTACATGGCCCAGAATACTCTTGGCAGACGAATCCAGGAACTTGGCCAAAAGTACGAGGCCTCGGGACGAAAGGGGAACCCGCCTCTTTTAAAGTTCTACAACAAGGAGTACCCCTTAAAAGCGAGAGTGGTAAAAATCGACGGGTTTAGTGCTCATGCTGATAGGGAAGAGCTGCATACCTTCATTAAAAAGTCGAACTTGAAGATCAAAAACGTGGCGGTAGTTCACGGAGAGGAAGACCAGGCGCTTTCTTTTGCAGGATACTTGGAGAAAGACGGCTACAAGGTATTTGTGCCGAAAAGGGGGCAGAGCCTGAGAATCTCCTGAAAGTGCACCGTTTCTATCCAATACCTCTTAGCTGCTGGTTGTATTTTTGCCTTATCTTGTTCAGCCACCCAATAACCACTGGTTCCCTGTAGTCAGGGTATGTCCATGGGAGAGGGGTGTAAGATCCCTTTTTATATATTAGGGTGAGATCACCAAAGACACCCTTTCCCAGGTAAATGCGGTGAGTGTAGTTTTTCCCCGTGGCGAGTACCAGTCTTTCCAGAGTTATAAGGCCTGGATCGATATTTAAACGTCTATTACCGTTATTCTTAAACATGTTTTCTATTTC
Source organism: Desulfobacterales bacterium (assembly GCA_026983715.1). Classification (GTDB taxonomy): domain Bacteria; phylum Desulfobacterota; class Syntrophobacteria; order B119-G9; family B119-G9; genus B119-G9. Next base: position 29,817 of record JALSTM010000190.1, on the reverse strand, counting down.
GACGGAAAGGAGTTTTAACGAAACGAGTCCGTCCTGTTCTTTCAGATCCCTGTACGTTACAAAGCGCCTTATGAGGTCGCTTCCCATTTCAGGTTCATAATAGGCGCTGTAATCGAACCTGATACTCTCACTGATAAAATCCATGTCACCAAAATGTGCTGTGAGGATTTCAAAAACATTTTTCTGATCCAGTGAAGGGTTGAATAGAAGCGCCGTTAGGACCTTGGCAGGCTTGGGTTCCTTGAGTACACTCATATTATGCCAGGTTGTTTTTATATTGATTTATGGTTCCGTTTATTTTGGTTTGATCTTTTGAGAACTCCCGTACGGCTTTTTTCAACTTTGCAGAAGAAACGGCAGCCGTCCCGAGTTCTCCCACCACGATCCCTGCCGCAACATTGGCCAAGAATGCCGCCTGCAAGAGTGAGAGTTTTGCCGCCAAACCCAACCCCACGACTCCAATCACTGTATCGCCGGCTCCCGTGACGTCATAGACTTCTCTTGCAATCGCCGGAATATCGGTAACTCTTCCGCTTCTTTCAAAAATGCTCATCCCTTTTTCACCAAGTGTTATAATTGCAGCCTCGCAATTGAGCCTTTCCATCAGAAGATTACCAGCCTGGCAGAGGGATTTATGGTCAGTGATTTTTACATCCGTCATGTTTTCGGCTTCTTTCTGGTTCGGGGTAATATAGGTAGCCCCCCTGTACATCGTTGCATTCTTAATTTTCGGATCGACAAGAATCATTTTTTTCTTCCGTTTTGACCTACCGCTCAAAAATCTCATCAACTCACCGGTTATTACGCCCTTGCCATAGTCGGATATTATTACAAGATCCACCTTTTCAAGCTGTTCCTCGATTTTCTCTTTCAGTTTGCCCAGGGTATCGTTAGATATCGGAGTCCTGTTTTCCCTGTCAAACCTGACAACTTGTTGCTTGTTGGCTATTACTCTAGTTTTTATCGTTGTTTTTCGCCCTTCTTCTCTAATAAGACCAGCCGTGGAACAATTTCTTTCTTCCAGCAACTGAAAAACCCTGTCCCCTGCACTATCTTTCCCCACCACTCCGCACAAGTAAGTCTCTCCTTCCAGCGATACAATGTTATTCAGGACATTTGCTGCTCCTCCCAGGAGAGATGTTTCTCTTTCAACTTCAACTACCGGAACCGGTGCCTCCGGTGAGATTCGTTCGACATTACCGTACACGAACTCATCTAAAATGATGTCGCCTATAATCATCACCCTACAATCTTTAAAATTGGAAAAACTGCCCAGAATTGCATGGAAATCGTCCGAACTTGGAAAATCACCGCTCATGATCGCTCCCTGTCATTTATATCTTCAACGTATACTTTAGAGAAATCGCGGAAGTTTGGCAAGTTTTTGATAAATTCCAGGGGAGTAACATGCTAGTTTCCTGAATCCGTGATTGTTCACCTGGGCCGTAGATGCAGGGATGAGCCCGGCGGACTATAGTACGCTATGTCCGGCAGGCGATGACGCCGAAGATGCGGTGCAGGTGGACGACCCGAAGGGCGTATAAAGATTGCTTGACAAGGTGAAGAATAATCCATCCCTACTATGTGACTAACAAACAGCAATATAGACATGTTATACAAATTAGCCATAAAGTTTCGTCACGGTTTCAAGAGTTTGTGTTATAGAGGTGAAGCTCCCTTATGAACTTATTCCAGTGCGAATGGGTTGACTCTTCAGGTTCAATCCGACACCCAAGGAACAATGTCCCGTTTTTCTTTTGTTTTCTAACGGGTGTTATTCGAGCCTTGATACGATTGACCTCACTTGAATGAACCGAGGGAACATCAAATTCGACAGCTGACAAATTCTCAATTTTCTGTACCATCCTTGATATACTAAGCAAGATTCCGTTCTTACTCAAATTAACTATTCGTGCGTTTATCTTCGTGTCCCTTGCTATACAACTTGCAGGGATGGATACGAAAAACCTCCTGTCACACCTCCGATCTGATTGTGGATCAGTTGGTGCGGTTCTGCAGCGAGCGCTGCGGCTTATGGGACGATAGCCATGACTAGGACAGCGCCTGGGTAGTTCCAGTGTAAAGGTGGTTCCAGAAAGGGAACTCTTGAAACCAATGCTACCGCCGAGATCCTTTATCAGCTTGCTAGAGACTGGAAGCCCTATACTTTTTCCCCCTTCCGAAAGCGGCGTGAAGAGATTTTCCTGTGGTTCCTCGATACCTGATCCTTGGTCACTTATCGATATGATGATTTTGTCACCGGTTTCAGATACGGCAATATCTAAAACACCACCTTCTGGCATGGCTTCTATAGAGTTCTTGATCAGGTTTATTATTACCTGCCTCAGCATATCCGGAATGGTTTGAATCCTCGAAACCTTACTATTTGCCGACACAAAGTGTGATATTCCATGCTTTTTAAGTTCCGGCCCCATAAGTTCCAGGACGGATTCCAGCAATTCCAGTACATCAACATCACAAACATCCAGCGCGGGTCTCGCATATTCTCTAATTGAACTCAGGAATCTTTCTAACCTTTTCACTTCCACCAGGATCATTTTCTTCCCTTCCTCCTGGTTTCTGGCACCCATTATTTGGACAAAACCACCAATGCTCATAAGTGAGTTTCTTATTTCGTGGGCAATCTCCGCTGACAATTGCCCAAGCACCACCAGTTTTTCTTTTTGAAGAATTTCAGCCTCATCCGCTGTAAAAATTTCACCGTAATCGGCAACAATGAAAACCTTCGTCTTTTCTTGGAGATCGACATCATCTGTGACAGGAAAAATTTTCAGGGGAAGGATCCCTGAGCTTGCACCATTGAGTTCCAACTCGACTTTCAAAGCAGATTTAAGCCCTGCACAGAATGCTCTTCTAAGGGCTTCGGCAAACTCCTTTCTGTCATCCCGGCTTATAGATTCGACAATTCTTTCAATCGGAATTTCACTCGTGTTTGTGGTTTCAGGGATACCGAAAACTTTTTTCGAAGCCCGGTTTGCAAACGTGACTGTAAGGTCCTCAGAGATAATCAGGATGGGAAGAGGTAAATTTTTTATTATACTGTTTTTTTCCTGTAACTCGGTTTTTATTCTCTCTCGTAGCGAAAAAATCATGTTGACTCGATTTACCAGTGCGATAGCTTGATCTAAAGAAACGGGGCTAATCAAGAGGTCAAACATATTTTTCTCTGGAATCGTTTTCAATAGATCGTGGTCAGGTCCATTGTTAATAAAAACGGCAAGAGTGCCTGCTTGCTTTTTCAGGTAGTTGCGAGAGGAGTCTATTATTTGTTCTCTTCGGAAATCTGTAAGATCAATTACAATAACATCAGGAGACTGAAGGCCTTCTTCCGCCAAGGTTTTAAAATCTGTCAACAACTCGCAAACGTAGCCGGGTGGTTGAAAAGCTGCTCGCATTATCTGGTGGATCTTCTGACTGGCGCTTACAATGTAAACTCTTCTGGGTCTCACACTAAATCCCCAAATAACACCTATTAACATTGGTTAGTACTTATGTTAAAAGTCCATCAGCATTATTTCCTGTTTGGTAAGGTTGAAAAGGAAGCTTTGAATTGCGGTCAGTTAATATTAAATCATTTAGATAATATTCCTAACATTCATAACTGGCCAAAATACTAAGGCATTGGGAGAGAAAATGCAATCATTTTATTGTACAGGCTTCATTTTTTTGGAATTAATTTGCTCTGGTTACGACTTTTACGATTCACAAGAGAACTTCTGGTTTTGATGAAATACATAAAAGACAAGGCAATAATTTTAAGCACCAGAGATTACGGTGAAGCTGATCTCCTGGTCGCTTTCCTTACAAGGCATCACGGGAAAGTAGCGGGAGTGGCCAAACATGCCAGAAAAAGCAAGAGGAGGTTTGTTAATTCGCTTGGCACCTTTAATCTGGTCGAAATAGAATACGGGGAAAAGGCTTTTCCGAGCCTGGTATTTGTGAAAAAAGCGGTATTAGCCGAATCATTTTCAATGCTAAGGCGCGACATAGTTAAGCTATCATGTGCTGGCTTGGTTGCCGAGGCTATCAAAGAAATGGTACCTGAAAGGATGGTGCAACCTGAGGTTTTTGATTTGCTTTTCGGAACTCTGACGGAGATTAGCATTTCAAAGGACCCGGTGAGCACTTCCTGCCTTTCTCTGTGGCGATTAATCGTAATGGCAGGTCTGACTCCCCGCCTCGATCTGTGCCTTGTATGTAAGAAAAAAATAAGCAAAAACGGAATATGGTATTTTGACCCTGTTACAGGAGGTACCGTGTGCAAAGATCACATCGACAATAAGAAAGCCGCTTCATCGCTAATTTCTTTTGGCATTATATCGCTTCTGGAGAAAGCCAGGCATGTTGAAATTGAGAAACTCTGGAGGTTTAAATTTCGTCCGGAAGATAGGGACGTGGTACTTAAAATGTTGGCAAGGTACGTGGAATTTCACATAGAAAAGCCCCTGAAATCGATGAATGTTCTTTCTCAAATTGATCACGTCATATAGAATTCTATCTCTAGCAACAGGAGCATTGTTCTCTGCTATTGACAATTTCAGCCAACGCGGCAACAATTTCTCTGGGAGAAGCCGGTTTAATATTATCCACACTTATTTCCAGGCAGACTTCTTCCGCGTCTGCCGGTATTACGAGGTGAGGGTGGGGCAAGTGGCCAAAAAAACCGAAAAACTTATGGGTAGGGAGGTTCCAGTGAAAAGTATCACCCACGGATGCTTTGGCTAACTTAAACTCAATGGGAGCTAATCCTTCCGGTCCAATACCGTATATGAACTCTATTTTAGTTGGAGAATTATAGCAATTTCTGTTAATATTTTCGCAACCATGACCGTTTGAATTGGTGTTAAGGAAAGCTACTTTGCATGACAGGGTAACACGTTTGAGGTGATCGACTTTTTGGTTCATTGGTTATTTCCTTTTGCTACATTAATTTGTTAAAGTTTTATTATACAATGTTCTTATGGAAAAGCTTTAAACACGTAACAGGAGTACGGTATAATATCAACAGGAAAATCTCGGGTGCTAAGCTGCCCTAGGCTCCGCATAAGTCTCTTATATTTAACATGAAGATCGAGGCAAGAAAACAGGGTGGATCTATTTTCTTTGTAATCAATAACCCAGGAATTGAAATCTCATGGAAGTTTTAATATCGAAGCTAGAATTTTTTATGCGTGAAAGCCATTTCATGGCCTTGTTATTTTCTTTTCTGGCAGGATTGCTTACCAGCTTCACTCCTTGTAGCTACCCCATGATCCCAATAACAATCGGTTTCATTGGAAGCAGGACTGCCAAATCCAGAAAGCGTGGGTTTGTTCTTGCGTTTTTTTACGTTTTTGGCCTTGCGGTCGTCTATGCGGCTCTGGGAGTTACTGCAGCGCTAACTGGTAAAATGTTTGGAACCGCTACCCAGCATCCGGTAGTCTACTTTATCATTGCAAACATATGCATATTCTTTGGACTCGCTATGCTGGAAGTGTTTCATTTGCCATCGCCAAAGTTCTTTGATAAGCTGACAGTTAAAAATTTGCCCGGCTCGGAAATCTTATCCAGTATCATCCTGGGAGGAAGCTCGGCCATTGTAATAAGTACGTGTACGACGCCGGTACTCGGAATTCTTCTAGCATTCGTTGCAAGCAAGGGCAATCTGATGCTTGGCATGGGCATGTTGTTTTTGTTTGCCTACGGCCTTGGTACTCTTGTGATTATACTTGGAACCTTTACCGGATTGCTGGGCTCATTACCGAAATCCGGGCCATGGCTAAAGATAGTCCAAAAGGCTTTTGGAATAATAATGATAGGAGCCGGAGAATACTTTTTAATCAAGGTAGGAGAATTATTGATATGAAAGCAAAAAAACTTTTGACCCTTCTGTTTGTCGTGTTTTTGACCGTTGTTTTCGCTTGTTCGTGTTCGTCTGAAAGCGAAAAGGAGAAAAAATTTGAACATCCCAAGGTAAAGGCACTGGACTTTACGTTGCCCGACGTGGACGGTAACAATGTTAATCTCAAAGAAAAGTACACTAAGAAACCTGTTTTGCTCTATTTTTGGGCCACGTGGTGCCCCCACTGCCGTAAAGCCCCGGCGAAGTTAAAAGAACTCCTCAGTGAATATGGTTCTGACAAACTGATGATCCTTGGTGTCAACGTGGGTTCTGGAGACAGCCTTGAGAGAGTAAAGCGCTATCGTGACAAGAACAAGATTCCTTATACGATCTTGTATGACAAGGGGAGTAAGGTCACCAGAAGTTACAACGTTAGGGGTATACCTCTTTTTATATTGATTGATACTGATGGCTATATTGTTTATTTTTCCCACGAGGTGCCGAAAAAGCTCGATAGATTTCTTAAAAAAGGGTAAATCAGAGGCAAATTGTGAAATTTAGAGCCGAAGGTCTATCCGATACGGGTAGAACCAGGTTTAACAACGAAGACGCCTACCTTATAGATGACAAACTTGGTTTGTTCTTAGTTTCGGATGGCATGGGAGGACACCAGGCAGGAGAAGTTGCGAGCCAGTTAGCCATAGAGGTCATCCAAAAATATCTCTCCAAAAAAGAATCCGGGGATGTACCTACCACTGGATCCGATGAATGGGAGGTTCCAGGAGAACGGGATTCGGATTTTTCCCCTGAAGCGGTAGAGCTCGCAGATAGTATACGTCTGGCAAACAGGATCATTTACCAGGTTGGAGAAGACGATATAAACTACAGGGGCATGGGATGTACCGTTGTAGCTTTGCTTCTCCCGGGTTCTGGCAGGGGTATTGTTGCTAACGTGGGCGATAGTAGAATATATCTGATAAGAGATGCCACTATTTTACAGCTCAATGAAGATCACACCCTTTTAAATGAATACATCAAAAATGATCCGGATTTCATGAACAAAAAAGAAGAATTCATAACTGGTCATCTTGATCATATCCTCGTGAGAGCTTTGGGTAGTGAGCCTGAGACCGAGGTGGATGTTCACGAAATTGATATCTGTGCCGGTGACAGGTTTTTGTTATGCAGTGATGGCCTGACGGACATGCTTACCGATGATGAAATCTTAAATGTTGTTGAGGCGGAAAAAAAATTGGATAAGTTATGCCAGAAACTGGTAGCATTAGCAAATGAGAAGGGTGGTGTAGATAACATCACGGTAGTACTCGTTGAGATAGAAGAACCCTAAAGATTTTTCGGAAGTATTAAAAATTAGGGGTAAAGGGTACATCGCAGGTTAGAAAAAGCTACTGTTCAGTAAGGATTACAGCTCGTAGTCCCAGGGGGTAAGAGCTTGGACGAATGGCTAAACTTATCTTGAAACTCAATGACAAGGTGCTTAGCGAATTCCCAATAACGAAGCGAAAGATAACTATTGGGAGAAAAGCTGAAAACGATTTAGTAATCCAGAACATGGCCGTATCCGGACGGCATGCAAGGCTGGATTACAAGAACGGTAAATTTTTTATTACCGACTTGAAAAGTCTAAACGGTACGTTTGTTAACAACAAGCTCGTAACACAGGCCGAGTTGAAAATAGGTGATAAGATCACCATCGGTAGACATACCCTTATTCTGTCTGCAGACGAAGTTACCACAGGCCTCACCGGGGAGACCGTACTGCCGAAAGACGGATTGATCCTCGATGATGACTCCCCAACAAAGAAAATATTAACAAAGAAACCATCCAACGATACCTATCAAGGAGAAGCTTCAAAGAAATCTTCAAAGATTGGTATGATATCCTTTATCTCCGATGATCACCCCGATGTTCCCCTTGCGAGAAAAATAATGAAAGTCGGAAAGGGAAAAGAAGCGGATATAAAGGTTGGTGGTTTATTGGTCGGGAAAGTGGCCGCCATAATCAGCAAAAGACCTACCGGTTATTACCTGACACCAGTGGGAGGCATGGGGAAACTAAAAGTTAACGGAGAGTCAGTAAAAGATGTATATAGGTTACAAGAATTTGACATGATCCAAGTTGGGTCTTCCAAGATGCAGTTTTACTACCAGGAAAATTAATCTTCCCAATCTAATTATACCCTGCATGCTTCCAATTGTTCCACGCCACTGATATAATACACACATTCGAAATACCTTTTTGGAGGAGTTGAGGGGCTATGAAAGATATCTTGACTATTATCATGGCTGGAGGGCGAGGAGAAAGGCTCATGCCCTTAACGATGGACAGATCCAAGCCGGCTGTTCCGTTCGGCGGATCTTACCGTCTCATTGACATAACCTTGAGTAACTGCATTAATTCACAACTATACAAGATACTTGTCTTCCCCCAGTACAAATCTCAATCCCTGGTTGATCATCTCGAGTACGGGTGGAACATCTTCAGCTACGATCTCGGCCATTATCTTAAAATCGTTGCTCCCCAGCAAAGAATTAGCAGAGACTGGTATCGTGGGACCGCGGATTCCGTAAGACAAAATCTTTACTTAATCAAAAGAGAAAACCCAAAACACATCATAATTCTCTCCGGGGACCATGTATACAAGATGAATTACGTGACTTTCAAGGAATATCATGAAGAGCGCGATGCCGATGTTACGGTCTCGTTGATCGAAGTTGATAAGGATATTGCCTCGAGTTTTGGAATTGCCGAAGTCGACGAAGAATTTCGCATAAAGAACTTTGAGGAGAAGCCGCCGGCCCCAACTGCCATACCGGGTGATCCTCGACATTGCCTCGCTTCCATGGGTATATACATTTTTAAAACGAAAGTCCTCTTGGAAGCCTTAGAAACAACAGAAAAAGAGGATTTCGGCAAGGACATTATTCCTAACTTGGTAAAAACTCACAAAGTTTACGCTTATCCTTACAAGCGAATGAACGCCATCGAAGACTACGTGCTGGTTACCAATAGTGACGGGGAACGGGAAGTTGTGCTGGAAAAACGTACTCGTGATTCTTCATATTGGAGAGATGTAGGAACACTCGATGCCTACTGGAACGCAAACATGGACCTCACAGGGGTTGAGCCGTTTTTCAACCTTTACGGACGACTGTGGCCTATCAGGACAAACCAATTGCAATGCCCGCCAGCCAAGTTTGTTTTTGCGACCGAACGAGGTGACAAACCTCGTGTTGGCAAAGCACTGGACTCCCTTGTATCTAACGGATGCATAATTAGCGGTGGTCTCGTTCGTAATTCTGTTCTCTCTCCCAACGTGGTTGTGAGAAGCTGGGCTACTGTTGAAGAGGCGGTAGTGATGAATGATGTGGAAATTGGTCGTAATTGCAGGATAAAAAAAGCTATCATTGACAAGCAAAATGTAATACCTCCTAACACTAAAATCGGAATAAACCCCAGAAAAGACAAAAAGACATTCCACGTTACTCCAAGAGGCATAGTGGTAGTGCCTAAGGGATTCTTTCCACCGTTGAAAAAATATTTTTAATGAATCGATTCCTAAGAAACATTTGCAAGATTCCGTCACAGCGAGGAGTTTGCCAAAGGGAGACAACGATGCGATCTTCCGCCTTGCTGAGGCAAAGAAAAACAGCGGGTCTTCAAGCAATCGCTTCAAAAAGCTTTCCATGTCTCTGACAGCAATACATGCTGGATTTACATGCTTTGTTGTGGCTCAAGCAACAAGGGGGCTTATATAGTAAGGAGGAGATTTAATAACTCTTTTAATTTGTAAAATGAGGCTCGGGTTGGGAGATCAATCAGACTTTGCAAATCTCTTCGTCTTTGCGCCTTGGCGGGAGGAAACACGCATTACCCGCAGAGACGTGGAGACGCAGTGAATAATTAAGGGGACCTCTGATTAATTATTCAAATGGTCAAGGACTACTTGCACGTTATGGCAGTCCCCTGATCTAGTCAGGGGGCGGCCACGATCCGCCGAACAGTCTATATGGAACTAGATTCCGACCCTTCGATACAGTCCGTTACTCAAGATAGCGCTCAAAACACGTTCACTCCGGCTGCAATGACCGATTTTAGATTGTTTTTAGTAGCCTTTTTATGTTGTAATAAGAGTTCATGAAATCCAAATGTATTAGAGTTTCCTTAGACGTTGTAAGTTCAGACATTGCAGAAAAGATTGAGGGAAAACGATGGAAGTTATTGAAAAGAAAAACATTCCTGCGAAGATATTCGATTCGGGAGAAGCGAAGGGGATAGAGGCCAGGGTCTTGATTGGAAAGGCTAATGGAGCTAGGAATTTTGTTATGAGGCTTTTTGAGATAGCCCCCGGTGGATTCACTCCGCGCCATTCCCACCCATGGGAACATGAAATTTTTGTACATTCCGGAAAAGGCGCCGTATTAGAAAATGGCAGCTGGGTTAATTTAAGTCCCGGTACGGCAATATTTATTCCCCCCGATGAAGAACACCAGCTAAAAAATACAGGGGACGAACCGTTTGTGATTGTTTGTCTTATTCCGTCGGGTTACCCGGAATTATGACGTAACTTTGGTCTGATACAATAGAAATTTCATTTACTTCCGATTGCTCTAGCTAATTCGGCCTCGGCCATCATATAACCGTAAAGTGCTCCATAGTAGTTTACCTGGGCTTGAGTCAGGTAAGTTCGGGCGTCCAGCACTTCTGTCGATGTGGTAACCTGTTGCTGGTACTGCAGGTTTGTGATACGAAAATTCTCCCTTGCTTGCAACAAAGCCTTCTTTGCCGTTTCTATATTCTCTTTTGCCACATTTAGTTTCTGGTAAGCATCGCGAACCTCTAGCTTTATGCTGTCCTCAATTCCTCTGAACCTCTCCACCAGGGCATTTTTCTGGTGAAAGTTTCTTTTGACCTCCGCTCTTGTTTTTCCCCATTCAAAGAAAGTCCATTTTGCCTGTATACCCACCGCTGCGTTATGAGTGTTTGTGTAGTCACTGCTTGTTGCAAGTAGATCATCGCCCTTTTGTTCGTACCTTCCGAAGGCAAATATTTTAGGGTAGTACGCACTCTTAGCCATCTTTATTCCAAGTTCTGCTTCATGGATAGCTGTTTTTAAAATCTTGAGCTCCGGCCTGTTTTTGAGGGCTTTCTTAAACAATGCTTTTTCATTATATTCCGACGGTTCAAAGCCGGGTATGTCTTCTACCCTGGTATTTTTGGTAACATCCCAGCTTAAAAGGGTATTGAGTGCGGAAACAGCTACCTTGAAACTACTTTTGGCCCTCGCCAGTTTTTGCTTAGCTTGAGCCAGTGCCACTTGTGATTTCAACAGGTCATTTCGGGGTATTAATTCCTGTTTGTAAAATAGTTGTGCATCGTGAACATGGGATTGGAGTTGTTTTACCTCTTCCCGGGCAACTTCGACGAGCCGCTTGGCAAGCAAAATCCTGTAATAGGCAATTTTTACCCGTTTGGTTATGTCTAGAATTGCTTGTTCACGCTCTATTTTGCTAACGCTTACCCCAAGTTGAGCAATCTTACGCTTCGTGATGAGGGCAAATCCTGTAAAAATAGGCTGCGTAAACCCAACATCCCAACCGTAATTGTCCTTGTCACCAATAGCAACTTTTTGCGGCCCAATGGGAAGCTGAGAATAATTGAAAATGGCATAGGGTGAATGTTTCAGACGAGTGTATGAATAAGATGCCGAAAGCTTCGGTAATAAATCGGCGGTGGCACTCTTTTCTGCCTCAACCGCTGCCCTTTGTTTTTCTATTGTTTCTTTCACCAGATAATTATTGTGAGTTGCTATTTGAATAGCCTCCATTAGAGTGAGCTTATGCGGTTGTCGCTTGGGACCGGATCCTTCTGAAAAAACAGGTGTCGTAAAAAATGTAAGGATAATAATAAGTGGTAAGTATTTGGCAATTCTACTTTTCATTTCCCAACTCCCAAACAGTGCAAAGATAGCTTATTCCGGCATTAGAATGCTTCCTTATGAGCATGTAACACTTTAGCGTGTCTTAATCCTGATGTCATTGCGAGCGAAGCGAAGCAATCTCACTGATTATGTGGGTAAGACCGGAGTAGGAATTAATGAATTAAGGGGTAAAGCAGAAGCTGATTCATCCCCAATCCTCAATCCTCAATCTCTTGCTGATGAGATTGCCGCGTCTCCCACACCCACTTTAAGCCATACATCTTGATATTAAGCCGAAAACATTGTCATAAAGTGGGTGTGGGATCCTCACAATGACCAGTTTTTAGGACTTTTTAAGAAACCATCAATCTTATCCTAAGTTTTGGTTGCAGCTTCGCTGCCTTAGAATATTCCTACTCGTTTTACCAGTTTACCGCGTTATATGTTCTATGTTGCTATTGGACAGAAACAAATCGTCACCATTTCTTCATGGGGCTCAATGGAGCAGGAAATCTTATATCTTATCTCGTTTCCTGTAAACCATTCCTTGAAAAATTGCCACGAGATCACCGCTTTCATCAGTCACAAGGACTTCATAATGTCCAAGCTTCCTACTTAATGCTAGTTCCCGAGCCTCGGCATATAGAAATCCCGATTTCACCGCTTTCAGATTTGAAATATTTGAGTTTATACTAACGGCAACGGTTCCATGAGAATTAGAAGCAACGGCAAAAACAAAGTCTGCCAGCGTAAATACTGCTCCTCCATGAACAATTCCGACAGCATTGAGATGATATTGTTCAATTTTCATTCTTGCCCTTGCTGCCCCTTTCGAATATTCCACAAGCTCGATACCTGAGTGCCTCGCATACCTGTCGTTCTCGCTAAATTTTTGTACTGCTTCCATTCCTGCCTCCCTGAAATTTTAGTATAAGGACAGTACCATATCCTATTCTTGGAAGTTGACACCAAAAGTTCCCTTTGTTATACCAGATTCACCCTGTAGTAAAAAACAGTTCCCTTGGCCTATCCCCAAATAAACGACTTACAAGGGCCACATACGAACTTTTTTTACTTATATTACGGAACCGCTAATGCCTGGTTGGAGTTAAAGATTATGGAACTATCAAAGCGAGTTCAGTCTATTAAGCCTTCAGCGACCTTAAGTATAAACGCAAGAGCCAAAGAACTCAAAGCGAGTGGCGTCGAAATAATCAACTTTGGAGTAGGCGAGCCCGATTTTCCCACTCCTCACCATGTCAAGGAAGCAGCGATAAAAGCAATCAAGGATAACTTTACCAGGTATACCCCGGTGGGAGGGATCCCAGAATTAAAAAATGCTATCATTGAGCAATTCAAGCGGGATTACGGTGAATCATACGAACCAGGAGAAATCATCGTTTCCTGCGGTGGCAAACACTGCATTTATAACCTTGCGCAGGCGATACTGAACGATGATGACGAAGTGATAATACCTGCCCCCTATTGGGTTTCTTACCCCGACATAATAAGGCTTGCCGGGGGTCGATCTGTAATAGTTCACACCAAGGAAGAAGACGGTTTTAAACTCAGGCCTGAAAAACTGGAAGAAGCCATAACACCGAGAACCAGACTCCTTATTTTAAATAGCCCTTCGAATCCCACAGGAAGCGTCTACAGCAGGAAAGAACTGGAAGATTTAGCCGATGTTATTATTAAACATAGAATTTACGTACTCACGGACGATATTTATAACAAGATTATTTTTGAGGGAACCAGTTGGGTTTCAATCCTACATGCCAATCCCGAGGTGAAAGAGTTCACCTTTGTATTAAACGGTGTGTCAAAAACTTATTCGATGACTGGCTGGCGAATAGGATACATGGCCGGCCCTGATCCCATAATTTCAGCGTGTACAAAAATCCAGAGTCAGTCTACGTCGAATCCTAACTCCATTGCACAGATGGCTGCCGTTGCCGCTTTAAACGGGCCGCAGGATGACGTGGAAAGAATGGTAAATGCCTTTGCAAAACGTAGGGAATATTTTCTTAGGCGGTTGGAAGAATTAAAACACGTGACATTTTATCCCCCCCAGGGGGCTTTTTACATTTTTCCTAATTTTTCTGCATACTATGGCAAGAAATACAACGGACAGGTAATATTGAATTCTCTGGATCTTACCAGTTACCTTATGGAAGAAGCAAAGATTGCATTGGTACCAGGATCGGCTTTCGGTGACGATAGATGTTTGAGATTTTCGTATGCGACGTCAATGAAGACAATTGAAAAGGGGATAGATAAACTTGAAGCCGCACTTAGCATGCTATTGTAGCAGAGGACTCATTGTTCAGCCTGAACTTCAAGCGGACTGGCAATTTATCCATATCATTGTTCTACTTCCTGTTGTATTGTTAAACCGAACCTGTGCTCCTTTTTCCTCATCTGTATGAAAGTCTATCTTATCTTCGGCTTTAGACGGGCCTTTATAAAGACTTTCATGCGGTTGTTATGGCCGGCCCAAGGTGGTCCAGCCATGCTGGTTAGTGTGTCAGGTTGCCCGAAAAGTTGAGTTGAGGAAACTCTGATAAGCTCGGAAATCTAAACTAGCAATCCATAAAAGAAGTGGGGCGACCAGAATGTAAAGTCTGCCATTTCGGCAGGGGCGAAGCGTAGAGCCGGAATATACCACTCTTTGGCTGGAAACCGCATCTAGCCCGTCCCGGACTAGATCAGGAGGGGCGGCATGACTTACATGAAACCCCCTGGTTATCTGAAAGACTAACCAGAGGTTCCTTGAAAACCAATAAACTTCAGTCTTTGTCAGTGGTTTTACACACAGCTTCTCGCTGCTTTTTCAAAGCTTATACCCGATGTTTAGGATCAAAGCAAGGAGGGAGGTGATACGCAAAAGAAGACTGGTACTTTGCTGGAACTCCTGTTAACCAAAGCTCGTGGAAATCCCTGAATGAACATTAAAAGGAGGCTAGTGGATGGACAACAATCAAGCGTTTCAGGATTACATGAAAAACATGTTTAACGTTAATGAACTTTTTGAAAAACCTGCACCTTTAAAAGGAGTGCGGGTACTAGAAGTTTGCTACGTGCTCCTGGGGCCAGCCGCCTGTGACTACATGGCCGAGTTCGGAGCCGAAGTTATCAAGTTTGAAGGGCAAAAGGGAGACCAGATGAGGTTTGTTACGCCGTACGGTTTTTTCTGGCGTAACATGTCGCCTGGCCTAGAAATAGAAAACCACAACAAGTACTGGGTAGGGATGCACCTAGGAAATCCGAAAGCCAAAGAAATCTTTCTTGAACTGGTGAAAAAGTCAGACGTGGTTATGGATAATCTCACTCCGGGAAGAATGGCTACATGGGGGCTCAGCTACAAGGAACTCAAGGAAATTAATCCCAGGATAATTCAATTACACGTATCCGGCTACGGAAGCTGGGGACCGTGGACCGGTAGGACTTCCTACGATGCGGTAGCACAGAGCATGGGAGCTCTTTCTTCCATAAGCGGCTTCGCCGAGAGAGGCCCCATAAAGTCCGGGGTATGGATTGCAGACTGGATCGCCGGCTTGATGTGTTCTGTTGCTGTGATGGCAGCGTTAAACTACCGTGAGAGAACCGGGGAAGGACAGTTTATAGATTACATGCAGGTGGAAAATATCATAAGGTGGCTCGATTGGACGTGGCTTTACACGTTTAAGACAGGACAAAACAGGCCAAGGTCCGGAAACAGGGATCTTGCCATTTGTCCATCGGATTTATTTGACTGTGTTGACGGCTGGGTTGCCATTGCCGCATTTACCGAAGGTGAATTTAAAGGGCTTTGCAAGGCGATGGACCGCCTTGATCTCTTCGAAAAATATGCCGACCCCGTGGCACGGTTGAAAGACGAAAATGCAAAAGAAATTCTTCAGGCAATAGACGAATGGGCAAGAACCAAACGAGTGGGTGAAGTAGAAGAAATGGGTTCGAAGTACGGCTTTGCTGCATCGGGAGTTCTTGACACCAAGGATGTCTACTATAGTGAGCACTGCAGAGCGCGCGGCAGCATACAGGAATTCGATGACGAAGTCTACGGACCTATGGTTGAACCCTGCTATCCTCCAAGGTTAAGTGCGACTCCAAGCCGCTTGAAATGGTCGTCCAGGCCTTTGGGTTTTGACAATGAATATGTTTTTACAAAAATCCTCGGCATGAAGTTAAGCCAGGTAAGGCAACTGGAAAAAGAAGGGGTGCTGTTCAAGTGGAACTCCGAAGTACCGTCACAGTGCCCACCCGAGGACTGGGATGGAAAAAGGGGGATAAAGTATCCTTAGAGCCAAGTGAGTACGTACAGTCAACTTGGGATATTTAGCTGTTCATCAAAGATAAACCTGGAGGTAAGGTAATGGCAGAAGAAAAATTAATTAACGAAGAAATGGATGAAGAAAGAATAGTCGGTCTGGCTTCTAATAAGGAGTACGCTCTCTGGGCTTATAAAGAGCTCAACCCGAACGATACATTCAAAAAACCTGAAGCCCTTGACGATATGTTAGTACTAGATGTCAGTCATGGTAGCTTCGCCGGTCTTTTTGCTTCTTCGATCCTCGCAGAAATGGGAGCAGAGGTAATAAGAATCGAACCCCCTGGGGGTGATATTGCCCGCAAGATGTCTCCCTACGGTATAATGATACACGATTCCGGGCTTCCGTATATTGTTGAAGGAAGGAATAAATTCCACATCACTCTAAATCTTGAAACAGACGAAGGTATTGAAATTTTTAAGAAACTGGCCAAGAAAGCGGATGTAATTATTGAAACGTTTAACCCCGGGTACATGGATTCACTAGGAATTGGTTACAAACAGCTTTCAGAAGTGAATCCCGGATTAATCTATTCCGCCATCTATACCCACGGCCAGTTCGGTAAAGATGCCGAGAAATTTGGTAACCAGCCGGATTATGATCTGGTCGACCAGGCCAGAGGGGTTATCATGTCAATAATGGGTGAACCTGAACTTGACCCTGAAGTACCAAAGGAATTTAAAAAACCACTTAAGCACGGCAACTGGATGGGCTGGTATGCAGGGGGGGCCTGGGCCAGCTTCGGTATTCTCATGGCAATGTTCTATAAGAGAAGAACCGGCAAGGGACAATTCATTGACTGTGCTCCCCCGGAAGGTCTTTTCACCATAGCCAATTACGTTTTCCAGTACTACCACATGGCAGGAGACATGATGCCACGGGCCGGCAACTATGACTACGCCGTATTTCCATACACCTACGTAAAGTGTAAAGATGGGTATACATTCATCTCCGGCTTCACCGATCCCAATTGGGCTGCACTCTGCGAGATAATGAACAGGCCCGATCTTGAAAAGAAATTTCCCACCATCCAACACAGGCTTACACCGGAAAATCAGCCCATAATCCAGCATGAAATAGAAAAATTTACCTCTCAGTATACCACCGACGAGATACTCGAAATGTTAACAGAGTATAGCAGGAGGCCTGATAAAAAAGGAACCGTGGTAACGGGAAGGCTCGAAGATCCCAAGGATGTTATGCAAAGACAGCACTGGATTGATCGACAGAGTTTTATCAAGTTAAACGACCCTTATTACGGGGAGGTGCTTATACAGAATTCTTCACTGAAGGCGATGAGTCGCACCCCCGGCAGGGTAAAATGGTGTTGCAGGCCCATAGGAGCTGATAACGAGTTTATCTACAAGGAATATCTCGGATATGGGAACACCAAGTTGAAAGAGTTGAAAGAAAAGAACGTAGTTTAATCGGAAGTTCGGGCGGGAGGTTTCTCCCGTCCTTTCAACCACTGAAGATCCTTTCAGTAACATTCTCCTTGCTATTTACATACCTGGCAAGAACGAACAGCAGGTCTGAAAGCCTATTTAAGTACTGCACAGTCATGGGATTTACCCTTCTTTCCCGAAGAGCTCTCACGGTATCTCTTTCAGCTCTTCTGCAGACCACTCTTGCAATGTGAATACGAGACGCAAGCTCACATCCCCCAGGCAAAATGAATTCCTTGAGAGGAGAAAGCTCTTGCTCTATTTTGTCTATACATTTTTCGAGGAAGTCAATATGAGTATCATCAATCCTCTTAACCTTCTCCGACCACTTACCTATAGGAGGGGTAGCAAGATCAGATCCAAGGATGAAAAGCTGGTTTTGTAACTTTTCCATTAGTTCCTGTATCCATCCTTCGCCTGTTACAACGAGGCACCAGCCGAGCATACTATTTAACTCATCTACGGAACCGTACGCCCTGACCCGCACATCGTCCTTCTCAACTCTTTCCCCACTGAAAAGCCCCGTTTTTCCCTTGTCTCCCGTCTTGGTATAAATTTTTGCAGCCATTACAGCCTCCATTTACGCGTCATTTTCAAGCAAGTACGCCAATCGTCCCAGTGGACAGTCCTTAAGGTGATAGTCCAAATCCTCCCTTATCACCTTTTTAAGCTTATACCATGCAAAGTTCCAGCATAACAAAAGAAAAAGAAGTGCATAAAATGTATTTACCAGCGCAAGTGTCATATCTTCCACAAAGTACGACACCAGTATATTGAATAACATTACACCAAGATATAGCCCTACCCCAAGGAAAGACCCCCACGGCATCCTGAAAAATTTCCTGTCAAAACCATCTGTCTCTAATTTCCATAAACTTATTTTTTGAAGCACGAAAATCATCACTCCTCCCACGATGAACCAGCCGATAAAATTGGCAAGTGGCACCCCAAAGTATTTTCCAGGTTCGGGGTAATAGTAGATCTGGCCAAGAAACCACCTGGATCCCCGAAGAGCCACGGGGTCAATGATTATGTCCAGAAACATCATCAAGAACGCACCAAGGAAAAGAGTTCTCCACGAATTTCTAACAAGGTGGGAATCAAGTATGAAAATTTCACATCCCAGTTTGTAAATGGGGGAGAGTATAAAGAGCGCCATCGAAAAGCTACAATAGGCCAGAAAAACGTAGGAAAGAGAGTCCATAAAGGGGACTCCGGCTATCCACAGTTCCTTGTCAACCGTTTCAGGGATGTAGTGGTACAGACCGTAGGGAAATCCGCTGTGAATTGATGACAGTTCGGAAAAAAAAGCTATGAGATACCCAGCAACCAGGAAGGCTAGAGATTTTTTCCATCCCATCTGGGAAAAAGAGGCCAAAAGGTAGATGAGTAAAAAAACGAACACGTATGGGCGAAGCAGAATCGTTCCGATTATCTTAGAAAAAAGATCAGCCATGAAGGTTCCAGACAATCATTTTCCATAAATCTCGCCAATTCTTGCTGAGTTCGCGCACTGCAGTCGGCTCAAACCCACAATGCACCATGCAGTCTTTACACCGCTTATCTCTCTTGTTTTCGTACTTTTCCCAGTCGGTTTTTTCCATGAGTTCCTTGAACGTACCGTAATGAGTATCAGTGATAAGGTAGCAGGGCGATTTCCAGCCAAGAACATTGTATGTTGGATTTCCCCATGGGGTACACTTGAAATCTCTTTTTCCCGTCAAAAACTCTAGGTAAAGCGGAGTACTAATTATTTTATAATGTCTTCCAAATTCCTCAATTTCCCGAAACTTGCTGACGATTTCTTCCTTCGTAAGGAATATTTCATCGGTTACGCTGTCGTAGGCAAACCCAGGAGATACAAGCAACCCGTCTACACCGATGTTATTGAGCAACCTGAACAACCGCTCAATATCATTGATTTTCGTTTCCCGGTATATGGTGGTGTTAGTCGTTACCCTGAATCCCATTTCCTTTGCCCTCATAATGCCGTCGAGAGCCTTTGCAAAGATTCCCTGTTTACCAAGTATTTGATCGTGCACTTCTTCGGGGCCATCCATGTGAACGTTGAAGCTGAAGCGGGGATCAGGTTTAAAAAGGTGGAGAGATTCCGACAGAAGGGTGCCGTTGGTGCAGAAGTATATGTTCTTCTTTCGAGCCAGAATTTCCCTAACCAGAATATCAATGCCCTCGTATAAAAGCGGTTCTCCACCGGTGATGGTAACCACGGGTGCGCCGCACTCATCGACAGCCCTTAAACACTGTTCAATGCTTAACCTTTCATTTAACGTATCCTTATATTCCCTTATTCTCCCGCAACCAGGGCAGTGCAAGTTGCAAAGGTGCGTTGGTTCCAACATAAGAACAAGGGGAAACTTGTCTTTTCCGTTTCTGTGCATCCGCCAGAGATAGCTGACCATCGAAGTATGCAAAACTACAGGGAAGCGCATAATATAGGTCCTTTAACTGTTTTCGGCTTGAACGTTGATCTTTCGAGGGTTACACTGACGCAAAATTTCCTCAAACATCTTGAGATCCACTAGGGTATTCTTGCAAGGCCCTTCCGGGCGCTGATTTGGAATGCCCATAACGGGTATCTTCAAGGCCACGTCTTTTATGCCGCTCACCAAGTCTCTCTCACACGCAAGCGCAATGATACACGTAGGTTTTTCCTTTATAACTGCTTGCCTCGCTTGTTCGCCTCCGCCAACGGTATGCACCGCACAATCGTAACCTTCTACCATGCTCAGGATCGATTTTCTAACATCCTTTTTAAGGCACCTGGGAAGCAGAACAAGGATTTTTGACCTGTTCAGCTTCTTGTTATAAGAAGCCGTAAGTGCGTTATTGGCCTTGATAAAAGCATTGCCTATCTGGTCTCGGCTTAAACCTATTTTCTTGCCAAGCCACACTATCTTGGGAAGGAGAAAAAGGAGAAACCCTTCGCTCACCCTGTAGGGGAAAATGGCGATTTTACCAGTGGCAATTTCCAGCAAAATCAGGCAATAAAAGACAGCAAATATTCCAACACCTCCCCAGAAAAAAATTTTTGCAGAGAGTGTAAAGCTCGGGCTGAGTTGACTAATTCTTGGGCTGATAAGGAACCATATGCCCCATGAGCCTAACAGAATAAAAACTAGCAAGACGGATGCAATCCACAGAAATTTTGACTTGGGCTGGCTTACGTCCACCTGGGCTTCTATGTTCCCTTCCCAGTCAGCCCACTCGTCTCCAAGCTTGCGATCCTTTAATTTCTTTTTCTCTTTCTTCTTCCTAGTTTCGTTTTTTTCTTTCTCATCTTTTTCAAAAGTCATGACCAGAACTCTCATCTATGACTATTTATGTAACCGTTATTTATGTACCATTCGACGGCGTCTTTTAAGGCACCTCCGACGGGTGTTTGAGGGAGTCCAAGTTCTTTCACAGCTTTAGCAGCATTGAAAAACATCTGTTTTCGTGCCATACGAACACCGTCAAGAGGAATTAAAGGTTCTACACTAAATAATTTGGAAATACCAGCATTAATATATGCTCCCAGCAAAACCGGGTAATATGGTAACTTAACCCTAAATATCTTTGTGCCGACAATTCTCTCCAGCATGTCAAATATATTTTCCAGAGTAAGGTTTTCATTCCCTAGGATATACTTTTCACCAACATTGCCTTTTTCCAGCGCCAGAATATGGCCCTGTGCGACGTCGCGCACGTCAATCAAGTTGAGTCCGGTATCCAGGTAACCGGGAATCCTGCCATTTAGAAAGTCAACAATAATTTCTCCGGTGGGCGTGGGTTTCCAATCTTCCGGTCCAACCGGGGTACTAGGATTAACTATTATGACGGGGAGTCCTTTTCGTGCAAACTCTTCGGCTACACGCTCCGCCAGAAACTTTGATTTTTTGTAATGCCCGACCATGTCGGAGAAAGATACCGGCGTCTCTTCGGTAGCCGGTGTCCCGTTTTTCGTTGTCCCAAGAGCACCAACAGTACTGGTGTATACGATTCTATCCAGCCCCAAAACAACGGCGGCATGAAGTACGTTTTTCGTTCCACCAACATTAACCTCATACATCGTCTCCGGATCAGGAACCCAGAGTCTATAATCCGCAGCGACATGGAAGCCTACCTGGCAACCTTTCATGGCTGCAAGGACATCTCGCTGTGAGCGCAGGTCTCCATACACTATTTCACAACCCGCTTCGACCAAATGGGAAATCCTTGAGTTACGCCTGACCAGCGCCCTGACCCGGTAGCCACTTTTGACCAGGGCATAAACGACGTGGCAACCGACGAAACCGCTTGCACCAGTTACGAAAGCTTTCATGATATTTGCAGGGAAGCCTTTCGAGGCATCTTAATCTGGTTCTGAAGCCAGCCGTAGTAACGACCGAGCGCCATGAGGGGAAAACAATTGCGATAATTATGGTAACGCAACATAAAATACTTGGGGAAACCGGTACCAGTAAAATATTTTTCTTCCCAAGTCCCGTCATGCTGCTGATTGTTGAGTAAATAGAGTATACCTTTATGAACTTCCGGCGATTCCCATTCTCCAGCAGCCATTAACCCAAGCAGTGCCCACGCCGTCTGAGATGCGGTACTGGGCCCCTGGCCTCTCAGGGAAGGATCCTTGTATGATTCGCACGTTTCACCCCAGCCTCCGTCAGGATTCTGATGTTCCTTAAGCCATCGTACTGCTTTCCGGATCCAGGGCTGAGAAAAATCTTCACCGATACTCTCAAGTCCAACAAGCACTGACCACGTTCCGTAGATGTAATTCACACCCCATCTACCCCACCACGATCCATCGGGTTCCTGGGTACGTCTTAGAAAACGGATGGCTTTTTTTGCCACCGGATGGTTCTTGTCATAGCCATAGTAACCCATCATCTGAAGAATCCGGCCCGTCAGGTCAGCGGTACTCGGGTCTATCATAGCTTCCAAGTCTGCAAAGGGAATTCGGTTCAAGTACTCCTTGTTGTTGTCAACATCGAACGCACCCCAACCGCCATCCTTGCTTTGCATGCCAAGCACCCAGTTTATCCCTCTTTCAATTGCACACTTGGCAGTCGAGTCCTTCCCTACTGCTTTTTGCAAGGCCATTAATACTACGGCTGAATCATCCACATCAGGATAATGGTCATTGTGAAATTCAAATGCCCAACCACCAGGTTCCAGGTTAGGCCGCTTCACCTGCCAGTCACCTCCACGAAATATCTGCTGACCAATAAGCCAATGTGCCGCCAGTTGAATGGCAGGGTATTCAGGCGGAATGCCCGCTTCTACAAGCGCAATACAATTCAGAGCAGTATCCCAAACAGGGGAAATACAAGATTGGAGAACCACCTCGTCTCCCTTGTCGATAAGGAAACCTTCTAAAGCATCCAGCCCCTTCTGAATTACCGGGTGCTCCAGTGGATATCCGAGGGAAAACAAAGCTAGCAATGAATTGACCATGGCCGGTTGGATACCGGCCCAGTCGCCCGATTCTTCCTGGTGATCAACGATCCACTCTTCAGCTTTTTTTAATGCTTTATTTCTCAGCGGTCTGAACGGACTCTTGAACAATAATTTCCCTATGTGCTTTGAGAAAATCAAAAAATTAGCACAGTTGGATGATCTTTTCTTACCTTCTGCCGTCGTGTAAAGCTCACTTACTCCAGCCCCATCTATATGTTTTACCGGCCTAAGATGAAGCAATATTGAAATTGGAACGAGGCTTGCCCGGGTCCAGCTAGAAAAGGAATATATAGAAAATGGAAACCAATCGGGAAAAAGTATAAGTTCAACCGGAAATGGAGGAATCTTATCCCACGGATAGTTCCCAAACAGTGCCAGGAAAATTCGGGTAAAAATACGGCAATGTTCTATACCGCCTGAATCTAAAACGAATTCTCGTGCCTTGGTCATCTCCTCTGAGTCCGTGGGATAACCGGCTAATTTCAGGGCAAAGTAAGCTTCCACCGTGGCACTAATTTCACCGGGGCCATCATAATAGATCGACCACGTTCCATCAGACCTCTGCTGCCTGAGGAGATGGTTTACAATTTTCTTCTCGCGCTCTGGATTTGCTACACCGAGAAACTTCAACAACATCAGGTATTCTGCCGTAATAGTGACGTTAGATTCCAGTTCAAACCACCAGTATCCCTCAGGGTGCTGACAGCCCAGGTAGTAGTTTTTTGTGCGCTCTATAGCCGTTACAAGATGGTCCAGTAAACCACCTTTGCTTTCAGGTTTGAGAAAGTCCCGCAATTCAGAACCTAGCTTTTGAGAGTGTGCCGTCTCAGTTTTCATATACACCCATTCTTTCGGATCACCCCAAGGTTATTAAAGAAAAGCATTTCTACCCTTATCCCCGACTCCAACCAATATTTTAACCCAACAAACTGAAAATCAAAGCACGTCTTTTATCTAATCATCATCCAAAAACATCATCACAAAATTTCTTTCCGATCATAATACCTCCCGCCTTCTTTTGTATAATGTTATTAATATATTATGTTCCCCTTGGCAAGTTTAGTTTTTGATATCATGCTTTTTTATTCTCAGTTAACTTCATTTTTATAGCCTTCTGCTGTATGATCATTTTATTGAGTAGGCTGTCAAAGGAGTTCCTGGCAATTTCCCGCTTAAATATCGAACTGTAGTTTCCAACTATGCTCACACCATCAATAACCACGTCTTCAATAACCCATCGATTTTTCTGAAGTTTAAGGTAGTAATCGACCATTATTCTGTCATTGGAACGAACAATGGCAGTTTTGACAATAGCGTGACCATTATTTATTTCTTCTCCAAGGTAATCGATCTGTTCTTTTTTCAGAAAATTCAAAACAAGCCTTGTATATGAATCCTGGAAAAGATCCGCAAAAACTCTTGAAAAGGTTTTCCGCTTGCCAGGAGAAACGTTTCTCCAGTACCCCCCTATCGATTTTCTGGCCATGGCATACGAATCAAAATTCTGAACTATTACTTTCTTTATCTCCAGAGCTCTTTTGTACCTGTTATTGTGCCCTTGAAGGTTCGGATCATTCTGGATTTCCATTACCCTGTCAAGCACCTGTTTGACAAGACCCTGGGGAGTTGTATCAGGCAGACGCTTTGTGCCGTAGGCCAAAGTACAAAAAACAAACACCACCAAAAGGGTTACGATCGCAAGCAAATTGAATTTTTTTCCCATTTTCATTTCAGTTCACCTCTACGGCTACAATTTCTCCTGCCTTCTCTTTCGTTTTTCTGCCACACACATAAAGTATGGTCGGAAGTACGAAGATGGCGGATGCCATCACGGCAATGCTTCCAATGGTGGCCAAAAGCCCTAAGCTGTAGATTCCCCTGTGGTGAGAAATCATCAGGCTACCAAATCCCACGGTTGTTGTTAACGCCGCCAGAATGATACCTTTTCCGGTACTTAAAGGTAACCCCTCGAAATTCCTTTGTTCCTGGAACCACCTGTTAAGTATTACTATGCCGTATTCTACTCCCGCCCCCACTATAAGTGGAAGAAACAGGCTATTTGCAAGATTGAAATTTACCCCTAGGCACCACATCAATCCAATAGTCCAGAGCGTACCTATAATCAGTGGCGTCATTGCGAGCAGGGAATTTACAAAGCTTCTGAATGTAAAAAGTAAAAGTCCGAATATGAAAAAGACGGCATATACCGCGGCTTCGATACATGCCTTCCTAAATGCCCGCGTAAATACATACAGCGTTACCGGGTCCCCTATAACGTTCGGGTCCACCGACTGAAGGTTCCTTACAAATCGTGCCAATGCATCTGCTTCCCATACGTTTTCTTTTGGATAAACCCTTATAAGATATTCACCGTCTTTCCCGATATATTGATCTCTAAGATACTTAGGAAGATCATTAACCGTCATTGGTCGTCTTACATTGATGCTCGATTTGATTATTTCCAGCTTGTCCTTGAGGTCTTTAAGGAGTCTTTCCTGGTATCCCAGCAGAGCCATTTTTGCATCATACTTGTTGTTTCCCGATATAATAGTCCGAATTCGGGTAATAAGTTTCCGCACCTGTACCATTTGACCCTCAAGTGGCTTGTTCGATCCCCACTTGTTTTCCTCTTCTGGTAGCATTTTAAAACGGATGCTACCGAGTATCTGGTCCATCCGTGCAAGATCGAAGTCCTTTCCTCCGGGAACAATTATTGGCAATCTAGATAATAGTGGTTTTAGACTGTGAATCAGTGGAAGCTTTGCTTCCTGGTCTTCCGGAAGAAAGGAATAAATAGATTCAACCTTTGACACTGTAGGTTGCTTTTTCAAGATTGCAGTTTTATGGAGCACTTCCTCGGGGCTTTCTGCCAGAACAGCTGCGAAAAGCGCAGAACGCTTGGAACTTCTGATCAGCTTCATCTCCCAGTCAACCGATTCGGTGCCCTCCGGTTGGAGTTGCAAAAGATTGAGATCAAACTTAACCTCCCTTGCCACGGATACAGAGAGCACCACAAGCACAAGGCTTACCGTAAGTATGGCCACGCATTTTGCGGGAGTCAGGTGCATGAGTACCTGGTTTGAACTCTTTGAAAAATTTGAAACTCCCTTTTTCTTTTTAGAATCAAATACAAGCACGAGGGAAGGTAATACCCCGAGGGTGGTAATCGTCGTCATGACCATTCCCATGGCGCTGATGATACCGAGTTCTTGGAGACCCTTGAAATTCGTCAGAGCCAGCGGCAAAAACGACATCGCTGCCGTGAAGCCAGCAACCAAAATGGCCGGCCCGATGTTGCTCATGGTCAAAATAACTGTCTCTCTGGTGGTTTTTCTTTCTTCATTTCTCACACCTTCTTCATAGCGCGCTAGCCAGTGAATTCCGTAGTCGATACCTAGTCCAAGGAGAAGAGGCGCAAAGATCATAGATAAAATATTTAAATGCCCGATAAAAAGCGTTGTTAGGCCAAATGTCCAGGATAAAGCAATCAACAATTCTGTTATTTCAAGCAAAGGCTTACGGGCACTTTTCCAGAAAATAATCAGTAGGATCGTTAAGCAGACAAGGGAGATAACGGACGCGATGCTCATATCGCGAAGTCCCACCGACATCTGATCCGTGTTTAGAGCTTCCTGGCCTGTGACCCCAACGTGAACGTCGGGAAAAGAAACGAGGGTCTCCCTAATGATCTCTCTCAACCTTTTTAAGGAGTTTTCCTTATCAGTAAAACCGCTTCCTAATTTTTGAGGAGTAACGAAAGCCAGCAGGAACTTTTTCTTTCCCGTCCAGAAATAAGAATCAAGCTCTCCTCCCCATTCGGTGCTACCGAAAAAAGAGTTCCAGGGGGATGTGAAAACTCTTTTCCCTTTGAGCCACTTTTCCATACCGTCGAGGATGTTTATAAGATACGTGAGGTCCAGCGGTTTGCTTTTATCCCCGGGATTTGTATCTTCTTCAAGGAAATCGGTAAAGAAATGACCAAGCATCTTAGAGGTCATTTCTCGATTTGTGAGGAAAAAGAGGTTTTCCAAGTTCGGCGATTTATCGAGATCCCGGAGTACGTCCAGGTGATCCGACAGGTTCTCGCGAAGAGTTTTCAGTTCTTCCCTGTCCAGATAGAGAAGAGACCATTTCTTCATGGATTCCCAGTCTACCTTGTAAAAAATTCTCTTGAAATACCTTTTCTGGTCGTTGAGTTTCACTATCAGCGAATTGAGATAACTCACTGCTCTCCCGGGACTAGGGGCTTCAATTACCACGGTAAAAGGGTTTAGATCCTTAAACTGGTCCAGCTTATCTGATAATTTTATTAACCTGTTCTTGGGAGATATTAGATCGAGTTGACTCGTTTCAAAATCCAGGGTTTTAACCGTGTAAAATATCGCAACGCACGAAATAGAAAAGGCGACGAAGATAGTTATCCACGGTCGCCAAGTTGTAAATAAAAGAAATTTATGTAGATACCTCTGCAAAAGTTTCATTGGCCGTTAGGTCTCTTCCCAAGTATTGTGTCAAACAAAGAGCTGAAATACAGTCATTGCGAGCGCAGCAATCCCCAAAACTTTAATACTCCAACCAGATTGCTTCGGAGCCTGCTTTCGGCAGACTCCTCGCAATGAAATAATATTGTAAATGTCTTTTAGGAATCGGTCCATTAATATTTATTACCCGGTCTATATAAAAATTTGTTCTTCATCCTAATCGACAATCAATTCCTGATTGCTTAGTAAGCTATGATGCATCCGTGTTCCATATGAGCATAATTAGTATATCGCAAACAATTGTTATTGAACACCCTTGCGATACTCAGCAACGGCAAAACTAAGGCGTGCAAGGCTAGTATTAAAATCGTACAAAGAAGACAGATACTCACCTCTGTTTTCGCTGTATTTTTCAATTGCCATGATAATATCGTTTACGTTCCCCAGACCCATATCAAAATTTGAAATTGCGGCAATGATCCACTTTCTTGCTGCTATTGCTGCTTTTTCATAGGCTTGTACTCCTTCGTATGCTTTTAGCACGTCCTGGTAATATTTCATGACCTGAAGAGCAATATCGCGCTTTGCGGCAAGTAAGGTATTGGTCAGGCTTTCGTACTCCGCCCGTTCCTTGTCTATTTTAGCTGTGCTTATTCCCCAGTCCAGATGCCAGTTTCCACCCAGGACAAATCCGATATCTGCACTGTGATACTTGTCGTCGATGTAAGGATCATCCCACTCCTCGCGGCCGGGCGCATCTGCAAAACTCCCCTTAACAAGAAGAAAAAATGATGGAAAAAGATCAGCCCTTTTGGCGGAAATCATGTATTTCTTCGCAGAAAGGCTCTTTTTAAGCTGGATGAACTCGGGCCTGTTTGCAAGAGCTTCTTCAATAAATTTTTCCTTTTCTTTCAGAGACGGTAGCTTGGTGGGAAGTTCTTTTGCATCAAGCCTGAAATCCTTATCCGGAGGATAACCAATCAGCTTTTTAAGTGCCTCGTAAGTAACCTTGCCCCCTCTTTGGGCTTTTGATTTGAATTGCTTTGTCGCTGCCCTGTACGCCTCGATTTTGTACAAATCGGTGCTTGTCACATTGGTTGAACCGAGTTTCAGAAGCTTCTTGACCTTGTTGTAGATGTCGGCGAAAAAGTCATCACTCTCATCAGCAGCCTCGGTTCCCATGTTTGAAAGAACAAGAGCGTAGTATAACTCTTTTACCCGTAGGATAATCTCACCCTTTTTCTTATCGATTTCAGACTTGGCGGCTCGAAGACCCTCGAGAGCCGCCTTGTAGCGATTCGATATCTTGCCGAAGGTAAAGATTGGTTGAGCAATGGTGAGTTCGAGCCTGCCAAAAATATTTACACCGTGGTATTCGTCAGTTGGAGTTTCTTCAACAATTTCACCTATGTATTTGCCATTCGGTCCAAGTGTAGGATCTACTTCAACGTAGGGTTTTTCTGCATCGTTGACCGGTCCTACTACCCCTTCAACGTCCAGTTGCGGATAGTAGCCTCCACGAGCTTGCTTTACCTTTGATTCTGCTACCTTAATGCCGGCACTGACGGCGGCAAGATCGGGACTATTTTTTAATGCCAGGTCAATAAGCTGCTTAAGGTTTAAGGTTTCGACCTTTTTTTGAGCCTCATTTTTGGAGGCTGCATGAGCCTGGCAACCAAGGGCGAGAAAAAGAACAATGAAAAGAAACAAAGTCCTGAAAACAAGCGTGTGACACCTTGAATTTCCCTGCATCTCATCCCCTATCGTTGAAAGGTTAGATATTTGTAAACGAATAAGTTCTATCGCCCGCGGGTGAATCCATGGGTAAACCCTACGATGTACGACGGCCCAGCGTTCTTCCTTAACCCACAGTTTTAACCGTGAGGCACGCAGAAACGACAACTCGGGATCACAAGCCAATTGACCTTCGGTTTTAACTGCGGGTCACGAGACAACTGCAACGCAGAGTAGTAACCCCGGTAACCCACGGTTTTAGCCGTGGGAAAGAACTGATACTCAGATCTTCTTCCCGCAACACTTCTTGTATTTTTTGCCACTGCCACACGGACATGGCTCATTCCTTCCGATCTTTTTTGATCTGCCGGTTTTCGAGGATTGAGCAACCTCTCCAGGTCACTAATGTCTTCTGGTTTATCTGGTTCAAACCCTATGATATAGCGCCATCCGTGCATTGCACATACTTCAGCCACGTACCTTGCTCTCTCCTCTGTTTGCACACGAACAATAACCGGTCTTTTTTCCGATTCCAACTTAGCCATTTACTTCCCTACCATGTTTGGCTAATTTTCTTTCTCTCCT
>JALSTM010000189.1 GCA_026983715.1 Desulfobacterales bacterium | reverse complement strand
ACAAAGTACCGAACCCGGTATCTGTTCAGAACCTTCAAAGTTTCTATCGCTGCCTCAAAGGTCTCTGGATAAATAATGCAACTTACTATTCCTCCGACTCTAAACGTCGTATGTTTTGCAAGTGGCTCATCCCAGGCAATCCTTACTCGTTGTATCAGTGAAACCTTATTTCTCCAGTCTCTACCCATCGGTACCTAGGGTTTGGAACCCTTCATATCTAGAAACTTCTCACCCACTTTCCATACGTCGCCAGCTCCCAGGGTTAGCACTACGTCCCCTTCTTTTGCTATTTCTCCCAGGTAGCTCAAGACCTCGCTAAACACTGGCAAGTACGTTACGTCCCCGTGGCCGTGTTCACCGATGCTCTTTGCTAGTTTTTCCGCCGAAACCCCTGGAATCGGTTCCTCGCTGGCGGGATAAATGTCTGTTACAATCAACACGTCCGCCTGGTAAAACGATCTTGTAAATTCATTAAAAAGTGCCTTTGTCCGCGTATATCGGTGAGGCTGAAAAACGACTATTTTCCTCCTATCCTCGTAACATTCTGCCAACGTTTTCAGCACGGCTTTGATCTCCGTCGGATGATGGCCATAGTCATCGAGTACCAATATCCCGTCTCTTTCACCCTTTATTTGGAAACGTCTCTCCACGCCGGTCATATCCATGAAACCTGCCTGGATACGCTCAAGACCGATTTCAAGTTCTGTGGCCACCGCAACAGCGGCTAGCGAATTGAGCACGTTGTGGGCACCCGGCAAGTTTAGCGTTATCTCCCCCAGCTCCTTGCCTTTATGGAACAGCCTGTATGAGGATTTCAGCCCTGAAAACCGAATATCACGTGCCTGGAATTCTGCCTGGCTTGTAAAACCGTAAGTCATCAGTGGTTTTTTTATTCTTGGCAGAATTTGCTGAATATTTTCATCTTCCAGGCAAAGGATAGCCCTGCCGTAAAAAGGGATCTTGTTTATAAATTCTAAAAACGTATCCTGGATGTCCCTCAGATCCTTGTAATAATCAAGATGTTCCGCATCTATATTCGTTACAACAGCTATGGTTGGGTTCAGCAACAAGAACGTTCCATCACTCTCATCAGCCTCGGCTACAAGAAATTCACCTTGCCCGAGCTTGACGTTACTTCTCCACGCGTTCAATTTACCTCCGATTACCACAGTGGGGTCGATTCCGCCCCTTGTGAGAACCGTGGCAACCATGGAAGTAGTGGTAGTTTTCCCGTGAGCGCCTGCCACAAGAATCGCATATTTCAGCCTCATGAGTTCAGCAAGCATTTCTGCCCGCTTGATCACCGGGATTTTTGCGCTTTTTCTTGCTGCAACAACTTCCGGATTAGTAGAAGGAATGGCCGAAGAAACCACTACGACGTCTGCCCCTTCGATCTGTTCAGCCCTGTGGCCGATATAAATGGTGGCGCCCCTCTTGGCCAACCTTTTAGTTAAGTCACTTTCCTTGAGATCAGACCCACTCACCCGGTAACCAAGGTTCAAGAGGAGCTCTGCAATGCCACTCATCCCTATTCCACCAATCCCAACAAAATGTATGTGCCTGTACTTCTTGAACACTTCCGGTATATTCCTTTCGGCGCTTAAATTTTAGGATTCTTCCCTACGTGACTTGCCAACATTTAATACAATGCCTATACCTGCTAAACTTGCCACCAGGGAACTGCCACCGTACGAGACAAATGGCAGTGGAAGCCCCTTGGTGGGTAATACGCCAGTTACCACTCCCATATTTATCGCTGCTTGCAGGCAAATCATTGTAATAATGCCCGAGGCAAGATACATCCCAAAGAGATCAGGGGCATTTTTGGCAATCAGGATGCCCCTCCAGAGGATTACCCCGAACAAAAGTACTATGGCCAGTACTCCAAACAGTCCCAGTTCTTCAGCTATTACAGCCATGATAAAATCAGTATGCGGCTCGGGAAGGTAAAACAATTTTTGATAACTTTTGCCCAGACCCACGCCCCAGAACCCGCCGCTACTTACTGCCATTATTGAGTGAACCAGGTGATAACCACGCTTGTAAGGATCAGCCCACGGATTAATAAATCCTAGGATTCTTTCGAGCCTGTATGGGACATTCCACACAAGCAGGTATAAAACCGGAAGCCCGGCAAAAATGGATCCGGCCAAGTATGTAATTTTGGCTCCCGAAATAAACAGAAGGATAAAAACCAGGGATAAAAACACCAGCGCAGTTCCGAAATCAGGTTCCAGCAGTGCCAAACCCGATAGAATTGCCCCGACCAAAACGTGAGGCAAAAAGCCTATTGAAAAACTCTTTATTTTATCCACCTTTTTTTCCAGGGAATAACTCAG
>JALSTM010000188.1 GCA_026983715.1 Desulfobacterales bacterium | reverse complement strand
TTCGTAAAAAGTCCTAAAACCGGTCATTGCGAGGATCCCACACCCACTTTATGACAATGTTTTCGGCTTAATATCAAGATGTATGGCTTAAAGTGGGTGTGGGAGACGCGGCAATCTCATCAGTAAGGGATTGAGGATTAGGGATTAATCAGCTTCTGCTTTACTCCTTGATCCATCAATTCTTACTCCAGTCTTACCCGCCATAATCAGTGAGATTGCTTCTCCCGCACCTACTTCAAATACGACTATTTGCCATTGCTCCTACAATTCGCAAGAAGTGGGTGCGGGATCGCAATGACAAAACAGGATATTTTTTGCGATACTGCCAGGATTAAGACACGCTAAAGTGTTACATGTTCATAAAGAAGTATTCTAATAGCCAGATTTGCACGTTTCAAAGCCCTCTGCCATTGCTGCCAAATCACTCCCGTCAATATCGCCGTCGGAATCAGTATCGCCATTACACCCTAAATTCATATTGCACGCATCTTTACCGTAATTGTATGAAAATATCTCAAGGTCTGCTCCATTGACACTCCCGTCATGGTTGATATCAGCTTTGCATTCAGAATCCTGAATAGGAATTTGAACCATCCCTAGGTTGTTTGAATCCGAAGTTTCAGGAATCAGATTTTCGGGATCAATCTGTACGTAAATTGTTGCCATGCCAGGGTCAATAGTGAGAGAGTTTTGGGCTATAGGAAAAGAAACTATAGCTTTGTTTCTTGGTCCCACCATAGGTAAGATTACTTCGCCAAGTGTCGTACCGTCTGCTGAGCCTAGAAAGAATTTTACAGGGATATTTTTTGCCGTGATTACTCCGACGTTGTGAATAGTTACAACTATGTCAAATTGCCCGTTTGGTCTTTTTTTCCATCGCCCACTTGCAAATGCTAAATCCGGGGTGCCTTCTGGCATTTTGAGTCTCCTTTCAGGGCGACTGAAGTTATGACACCATGAGCAATCGTAGTGTTTGGAGTTGACGTGCTTTTCATGAATCTCCTTGTACCCGGGAGGATCTTTGTACTTATGACACTTTGTGCAAACCTGGTTTGTTGGTCCTTGGAGTTCGTAGCCAAGTTCCCTAATTAAATTCATCCTATTGGAATTCTCGTGGCAATCTTTACATGAAAGTGCAGCAGATGCCGGTGCCACCTCGTGCGTAATTAACTGGTAAGTCTCTGTTTCCACCCATTCATAAGTCATGTCCATACTATAGCCCATGTTAAAAAGCCCATTTTTTACAGCTTCGTGAGGGTCACCCGTATGAAAGTATATGTTGGTGTCAAGGGCAATGAGCGTGTTATTTTCCGTTGCAAGCGGTTGGAGAGCAACCTTGTACTTGAATGGAAATAGTTTAGCATTTTCATCGTTGATTTCGCCTTCAGGTTTTGAAGTTGGAACCCTTCCCGTTGTCCGGTTTCTTGGCATACTTGAATATAACGTGTAGTTAGTGCTAAACCTGTTCCACCATCTGTACTGGGGTACCACATCATTTGCCAGGATATACTGAGGATGGAATAAACCATTGCCTGTTTCGTGGGGAGTTAGCCAGTTTCTATAGATCTCGGTAGCTTCACTAGAAGCTGTATCAGAGGCATTTCTCGCAAACAAAGGGATATGGCATGTCTGACAAGCTACTCTAGCCACATGCGAATTTATTTCGTTCTCGCTATGGCCTGTGGTGGCTTTGGACTGGTGACAGCTAACACAACTTATTTCCTCGTCGAGATCTGTGGCTCTTAAATCTGATCCTCTTCCGGCAATTCGATGGTTAGCAGAATGGTGGCATGATCGACACTGAAGATTAGCGCCGGTGGTAGACATATGTACGTCGAAGTTTCTATCACCAGTATTAGCGTGAGCAAGCGTTAAGTCGCCTCGTTTGTAATTATCTCCCCCTCCACCTCTGGCATGACATTGAAGACAATTCTCCCTGTCGGGGAGATGGACGGTTTGAGCTGCCTCTAATATGCTAATTTCCATCTCTTCGGTTGCAGGTACAAAAGAACCGTTTTGCAATTTTCTCTTATATTTCTTCTGGTGGCAGAGAAGACAATCGATATTCTCCAATTGTGTCAAAGAAGGTTGTTTCTCTGGCTTTTTCCCTAAACCGATGTGACACTTACCACAACTTTTCCAGTTACCTAAAATATTTATGCAGTAACTGTTAACTGCTATCCCTAACTTTCCCTGCAAGGCTTCGCCTACAGTCATATAGGGTGTATCACCAAGCCACTGGTAGTGGAGCGAAGCATGTATGTCTTTTGCTTCCTTAAGGTGGCACTCAAGGCAAGTAGAGGTGCCTTGCCAGCTATTAATGAAAGTATGTGAATAATTTGTATCAGATGAAGCAGATTCGTTCGCAAGAGAGTTGCCAACTAAAAAAAATAACAGTATCATCGTAACAATTCTAACAAGGATTATCTTTGATGTTTTCGAATGTTGGGTCACTTTTATTGCCTCCGTAATTCTATCATTTTGATAGGATTTGTTGTTACATTAACAAACATTTTAAGTATCCTCCCCTGCGTTCCATCGCTTATTGCACTAAAGATGCCAACACAGGAGTATCATATTTTGTATTTGAAGAATGCTAGGTCCTATGCTCAGAGAAAGTCCAGTAGAGAAATTCCACATGTGCTTCACCCAACATCATTAAGCGAAACGAATTCCAGATTGTATCTTTTTCATACGTTCTGAGAGATTATATTGTAGCAAATTCTTAACACATTTGACGAATACCAGTACTGATGTTAATGTGTCACAAAATATTAGACATGGAGGGAGATTATGCGGCACATTTTGATAGCGATTGCAGTTGTTCTGTTGTCTTTTTCTCTGGTACATGCAGGTAATGATTTGGTGAACGTAAAGAGTTCGCACGACGTGAAAACTACCGTTGAACTTCTGCTTAAGGCTCTTAACGCAAAAGGTATGAAAGTGTTCGCCGTCATTGATCATGCCGAGGGTGCGAAAAAGGCAGGCAATGAACTTCGCCCTACA
Source organism: Desulfobacterales bacterium (assembly GCA_026983715.1). Lineage (GTDB taxonomy): Bacteria > Desulfobacterota > Syntrophobacteria > B119-G9 > B119-G9 > B119-G9. The sequence goes on along the minus strand of JALSTM010000188.1, from coordinate 44,216 downwards.
ACACTCGTCATATTTGGTAATCCTAAGATTGGTTCTAAATTAATGCAATGTAATCAAACGGTAGGGATAGAGTTGCCGATGAAAGCATTAATATGGAAAGACGGAAGGGGCCAGGTATGGTTAACCTATATCGATCCAGAAGAAATTGCAGACAGACATAATATCAAGGATTGTGGCAAGGCGGTGGTCAAGAAAATTAAAAAGGCGTTAAAAAACTTTGCTGCTGCCGCGACGAAGCCTTAAAAGGTGGTGAAACTCTTTGATGGAACCTTCTTTGACCCAGAAATCAGATCCTCGGACAAGACAGACTGAATGGAATCGATCTTGCCATTGCGGCCCGGGGGTGGCGAGAGATTGTGATCGCCGATACTCGGCGGTCACAAAACATTTCCTTCTTGGCGTACTTTCCGTCTTGAGCGAACCGGGCAGTTCAAATTTGCTTATGGCTTTGTTGCTTTAAATCGTTTTGCTCACGTTACGCTATTCAACCAAAATTCCCCGTTTCAGAGCATCCTTTCCGAATTTGCTTGCTATGTAATCTAAGGCTCTATCAAGTTGTTCCTGTTTTATATCATATTCATCTTCCAAAATTTTGACTTGACGAAAACCCTTTGAAAGTCCCGATACACTTACACCTGTTAAACGAACAGGTTTTTTTATAGATACCTTGTTCAAGAGTTCCAATGCTGTATCGAAGATTACCTTGGTGCAGTTGGTTAGATCAGGCAAGGATCTTGTGCGTGTTGTCAGTTTAAAATCAGCATATTTCACTTTCACAGTAACTTTTTTTGCCATATAGCCTCTTTTTCTTAGTTCCCTGGCAACTTTTTCAGACTGAACAAGGATCCATTTTTTGATTTCTTCCGTGTTGTTTATGTCCCTTGGAAAAGTATTTTCAGAACCGAAAGATTTCGGTTCTTTATGGGGTTGAACGAGGGAATTATCCCTACCACTGGCTTTATCGTACATACAAAGACCGTGTTTGCCGAAACGTGCTACCCAGAAGGAGGGATCGAACCTTAAAATGTCCGATGCTACTCGGATACCCAAAGCATGAAGTTCTTTGGAGGTTTGTTTACCAATACCTGGTAACTTTTCCACGGGTAGCTTCCGCATGAATTCCGTGATGTTTTTTTCTTCTATGACGGTTAGGCCGTCGGGTTTATTCAGGTCTGACGCTATTTTGGCGAGTAGCTTATTGGGAGCAATCCCAATTGAGCAAGTAAGACCGGTAACATCCCTTATTCTTTGTTTGATTTTTGCAGCCAAGATAATAGGTTTTCCGTGAAGTGTTTCAGTTCCGGTGATATCCATGTATGCTTCATCTATTGAAACCTTTTCTACCAGAGGGCTGAATTCGCAAAGGATGTTCATGACTACGTCAGAAACTTCCTTATACCTCTTGCTTCTTACTGGCAGAAAAGTCCCCTGCGGACACAGTCTTTTTGCCTGGAACATGGGCATAGCCGATCTGATACCGAATTTCCTGGCTTCGTAAGATGCGGCTGAGACAACTCCCCTTACTTTTCCACCAACTATTACCGGTTTCCCTCTTAAAGCTGGGTTGTCGGCCTGCTCTACCGATGCATAAAAGGCATCCATATCTATGTGGAGAATTGTTCTTTGCATTTCTCCGCGTCTTCTGCTTCTTGTAAGTCTGTCGGGAGATTCCGACAGACAGAAACCATCATGTTGACCCGAGATCAACACTTATGGTTTTTAAGTTCTTTTTTTCAGGCGGAAGCATTGTTAGCTTTTTTCTCTCCCAATAAGAGATAACTTATTCCGCCCGTGTAAAGCTTTGTTGTGCGTATTATAAATCCAGTCTTTTGCATTTCCAAGGATAGAACTTCGGGAGGAGTAAAACTATCTACAGAGGAAGGAAGGTATTGGTAAGCACCGGGATCCCCAGAAACTAGACCACCTATGAATGGTAACAGCTTTCGAAAATAGATCAGGTAAAGGTCTCTGAGTAGCGGTTTCCTGGGTAAGGTAAACTCAAGAACTGCAAGCAGCCCGTGGGGTTTTAATACTCGATAAATTTCTTTGAATGCCCTCCCCGTATCCATAACATTTCTTATACCAAATGCTACCATGGCCCTGTCAAATATAGATGAGTGAAAGGGTAAACGAAGGATATCACCGGAAAAAAAGGTGTATTGTCCCGTATCCAAACCCTTCCTTGCAGCCTTTTTCCTTGCAATCTGGAGCATATTGAAAGCAAGGTCTATTCCGATAACCTGGCAGTATGGTTCTTTTTCCAGGGCGGCAAAACCGAGGTCTCCTGTACCGCAGGCGAGGTCAAGCACTAGGTTTCCTCTTTCAATGCCGAGGCCCCGAACAGCTGCCTTTCGCCATTTTACATCAATACCGGCGGAAAGAAAGTGGTTGAGAAAATCGTACGTCGGAGCAATCCTATTGAACATCTGCCCTATTCTTGAAGGGTGTTTTTCGTGATTCGTAGGTATAGCTTTTCTTGAATCGAATGACATAGGACTATTAGCCAAGACTTACAAGATTCTTCTTGAAATTTCATCAGCCACTATGGCCACCAATAGCAGAATAGAGATGACGCTGTTTACATGAAAAAAGGCAATGTTTACTTTTGAAAAATCACCAGGATTTACAAGTACATGTTCAATAACGAGGAGAATACCAATGGCACAAATAAAAACAAGGTAAATCCCTCCCAGGTGAAAAACAAAATACATAGCTGCCAGGGATAAAAATGTTAAGCAGTGCAAAATGCTTGAGATTTTCAGTGCCGCTTCTGGTCCTTTCTTCGCAGGAAGCGAAAATAACCCTGTCTGTTTGTCAAAGTCTATATCCTGGCAGCTGTAGAGTATGTCAAAACCGGCTATGTAAGTCATGAGTGCTGCCGAAAGAAGAAGGATCTTCCACGAGAAAGAACCGGTTACAGCTATCCATGCTCCCAGGGGGGCCAGACCTATGGAAAACCCCAGGAACAAGTGAGACCATTCGGTGAATCGCTTGGTATAGGAATACCCAAAGAGTACAAGCAGTACAGGAAGGGAAAGGTAGAAGCAAATTTTGCTAAGTGCCGCAGAAGAAACAATAAAAAGGAAACTTGAGACGGACACAAAAAATATTGTAGACTTTCTACTAATTACACCCTTGGGAAGGGCCCTATCGGCGGTGCGGGGGTTCTTTGCATCGAAATGATGATCCACGAGCCTGTTAAATCCCATGGCTGCAGACCTAGCGCTTGCCATTGCAACAAGGATCCAAAAAATAATACCCGGTGTGAGTGGTCTTACCCTGTTTGCGAGTATTGCAGAAGCGAGTGCAAAGGGGAGTGCAAAGACCGTGTGACTAAATTTGATCATCTCCCCATATGTTTTTATTTTCTGCCAGATTTTCACTTTTTCGTATGCGTGGATAATCTCTGCTTTCAGAACAGTATCGTCTTTAACGTTGGACCAACGAAATTTTGGACATCTGCAGCGCTTCTTGTATCATAATGTTCGCACCGTTTGCAATTCAAAGAAGCAGGGCTTGGTATGCTAAAATGTCACCCGTCGTAGCGAACTGTTCTGCCGCGTAGTTACACTGGATAATACTAAACTATCAACTTGAAATGTGCTATGAATAGTTACTTGCGAATGTGAAGAAAAGATGTAACGAAGGGAATTTATGGAGCTAAAAAGGGGAACGGAAGTAGAACTGGAAATAGAGAAAATCGCATACGGCGGACATGGGATAGCTCGCTTTGAAAACTTTGTGATTTTTGTTCGGAATGTTTTGCCAGGCCAACGCGTGCTTGTCAAAATAACAAAGAAGCGTTCTTCATATGCAGAAGCGATACCCATGGAGGTTCTCAGGGAGTCTCCCTGGGCAGTTGAACCGAAATGCGGACATTTCGGAGTATGTGGTGGCTGCCTGTGGCAGAACCTCGATTACAGTAAACAACTTGAAATCAAGACCAGCCAGGTTAAGGAATCTCTATCACATATCGGCGGAGTATCAGAGGTGGAGTTCTTGCCTTCTGTTCCTTCCCCTGAAGCGTTCTATTACCGCAACAAACTTGAGTTTACCTTTGGACCCAGGCGGTGGCTCCTCTCGGACGAAATTGAATCTGATAAACTAGAAAAACCTAAAGACTTCGCACTCGGCTTTCATGCACGGGGGCACTGGGAAAAAGTGGTTGACATTGATGAATGCTTGCTCCAGGCACCGGAAACAAACCGTATACTTAACGTGGTCAAAAATATAGCGAAGAAGAGTCAAATTAAGCCTTACGATACCCTTACACACGAAGGGTTTTGGCGATTCTTAGTTATACGCCACAGCAAAACAAAGGGTGATTTCCTGGTTAATCTGGTAACCACTTCACCGGCTTCAGTTGAAGAAAACTCGGTAATCAGGCAAATTGCAGATGAGCTCAAAGGAAAGTGTGCTAAAGTCAGTTCATTCATACATTCCACAAGTGATAAAAAGGCTCAGATTGCCTACGGAGATAGCTCCAAAGTTCTGTTTGGCACAGGTATTATCAAGGAAGTTCTTGAAAATGTTACATATTCGTTCTCGGTTAATTCGTTTTTCCAGACCAACACACTTGGCACAAAGAATCTTTATGATGTAGTAGCTGATTTCTTGAAGCCAGCAGGAGACGAGGTTGTGTGGGATTTGTACTGTGGAGCAGGAACTATAAGCATTTACATTGCCGGAAGAGTTAAAAAGGTAATAGGTATGGAACTTTTTCCTGAAGCGGTAAGGGATGCTGAAAGAAATTGCGAGGAAAATAAGATTACCAATTGTGTTTTCTTGAGTGGGGATTTAAGAGAGATTTCGAGGAACTTCGATACGATTGCAGAAAGGTATGGGAAACCTCAAGCTATTATCACGGATCCTCCTCGTGCAGGCATGCACAAGGACGTTGTTAAAGGACTTCTTGAGCTTGGAGCACCTAAAATTATAGGTGTTTCTTGCAATCCCACTACCTTTGCGAGGGACGTAAAAATGCTCTCGGAAAAATACCGACTAACAAAAGTAAGGGTGGTAGATCTATTTCCTCATACCACGCACATGGAAACCGTGGGGCTCCTAGAGAAAATACACGCTGTGGAGAAATAAATTCATTTTTCTTGAATACTGCAAAACTTTTCAATAGTATTAACGCATGTTATCATATCGATGAATTAATATTTTAATATTCCTTCTGTCTGTCATTCCTGTTGTGGGGACTTTGAAACAATGACCACATCGATACAGAAAATTGGAAGTTCAAGGATTGCTTCCGGACCTCTGCCACCATAATCTGTCTTTGGAATCTATTCCCCGATGAAGTTTGATAACCTTTAGATTTTACAAAGTTTATTGAAAGGTGAGAACCATGTCCACATTTGTTTCCTGGGTGAAACAAAAGTTTTCTGGAAGGCGGAAAGCCACTATCACCGCCGATTTGAAGGAAAAATACCATGTATTTGTTAAGTTAATAGCTGAGAACGACTATGCACTTGAATTGATAAGCGAATTACAGGAGAAGCTCTCGGGGGAAAATATCTTCACTATTCCTTACCTGCAAAATATTGTCAAAAAACTTCTGGTAAGTACTCAAACGATTATTCGCCTCCTTAATAAGTTGACCAACAACAGTTGCCAATTGCTAGATGATTCTTACAGGCAAATTGAACAGGAAATTTACGATGTAATGACGGGCAAGAAAGAGCCCATAGTTGTTCTTACAGCCATATCCCTTGACAAGGCCTACAAGGAGATAGCAGATAAGATTGGGGATAAGATGGCCAATCTGGGAGAAATTAAGAACCGCTTGATGCTCCCGGTCCCAGATGGGTTTGCCATGACCGTTTGTGCCTACAACCAGTTCATGGAATACAATGGTCTAGATGTTGTTATTCCGGAAATTTTAGAAGGGGTCGATGTTGAGGACGGAGAGAAGCTGATGGAGGTGGAGCAAAAAATAAAGTCAATTGTGCAACAGGCAGAGCTTCCTCCTGAACTTTCTTCGTATCTACATAGTGGATACAGTGAACTTTCTGAAAGATGCCCCGGTTGTTTTGTTTCTCTCAGGAGTAGTGCATTGGGAGAAGACGGAGAATCCTCGTTTGCAGGCCAGTATACCTCCCTGCTTAACGTGCCCCCATCTCAATTGGAAGAAGCTTACAAGGAAGTGATCGCCAGTAAGTACAATGCGCGGGCCATCTATTACCGGCGCAAAAAGGGGTACAGGGACGAAGACATTGCCATGAGCGTTGGGATCCTTCGCATGGTTAATGCTAAAATAGCGGGTGTAATTTACACTGAAGATCCCAACGAGCCTGAAAAACATAATATTATCATTACTGCTATTTGGGGACTCGGACAACTTCTGGTGGATGGGCAGGTTCCTTCTGATATCTACGTTTTAGAAAAAAGCAGGAACTTAAAAATTCTAAAAAAAGAAATACCTACGAAGCGAGTTTACCTGCTGCCAAAGCCCGAGGGTGGAATTCAGAAGGCAAGGGTACCCGCTAACTTGAGAAATGTCCCGTGCCTTGATAATGAAAAGCTTCAGGCGCTATTATCTTATGCCTTAAGAATCGAAGAATATTACAAGTGGCCACAGGACATCGAATGGGCGATAGGTAAAGATGATACCATCTATATTTTACAGAGCCGTCCCCTCAGTCTGGCCCAGAGTACCAGTGATGAAAGCATTGACCTGTCATCTTACCCGGTTTTGCTTGAAGGTGGAGAAACTGCTTGTACCGGTATCGCAGCGGGGAAGGTTTTCAGGTATCGTTCTGAACACGATATTGTCAAGTGCCCTAAGGGAGCAGTTCTAGTGGCTTCAAGGACATCCCCTCGTTTTGTGAAGCTCATGGACAAGGTGAGTGCGATAGTAACGAATCTAGGAAGTCCCACGGATCACATGTCATGCCTAGCCAGGGAGTTCCAAGTGCCGACGCTTGTTAATACCTGGAAAGCTACCAAGCGATTGCCCGAAGGAGAATCGGTAATTGTAGATGCTTCCAAGAGAGTCGTATACAGGGGTGAGGAAAGCTTTCGAATTTCACCAACGACGAAAGTTACCAAGCCTCTTTTGAATATTAAAAAAACCCAAGCTTACAAACTTCTTGATAGGCTGGCGCCATTGCTCACAAAACTCAATATATTCGACTACAGTTCGCCGGATTTTGTGCCTGAAAACTGTAAAAGCCTCCACGATATCATTCGCTATGCCCACGAGACTGCCCTTAATGCGATGTTTAACCTGGGCGAGGAAGTCAAAATGAAGGGAAGGGGACAGGCATTTCGCCTGGAGTCAGACCTTCCGTTACTTATCTATGTTATCGACATAGAAGGTTGCCTTGACTTTGGCGACGAGGAAAGAAAAACAATTTCTCCGGAGGATATCAAGTGTGAGATATTTGCCTCGTTCTGGAGAGGGTTTTCTCACGAGACCATCCCTTGGAAAACCCTTACCCCGGGACAGCTGGATCTTAAGGGGATGTTTTCCGCCATGTCTCAGAGCATGATCGACACTCTCGCTCCAACCCAGCAAATGGGAGATAACTATTTTATTCTTGCGACAAATTATTTCAATGCAAGCCTTCGATTCGGTTACCACTTTACCACGATAGATTCCTTTGTAAGCGAAAATGCCGTGGATAATTATATAAGTTTTACGTTCAAGGGAGGGGCTGCGCCACTTGCAAGGAGACAGAGAAGGGTACGTTTTATTGCCGAGATACTGAGAGACCTCGATTTCGATGTCAAGGTGGAGGGAGATTTCATAAAGGCAAGATTAAAATACGAAACTAGAAATAATTGCTTGGAAAAATTGGAAGAACTTGGTAAATTAACTGGTTGTACTAGGTGTATTGATATGGTTTTAACGAGTGACGCAATGGTTTTGAGATGCATTGACTATTTTAAGAAGGGAGATTATTCCCTGGGCCTGGTTTCTCACTAGCCAGCATGGCTGGACCAGCTTGGAGCTGCCACAAAAAACGCATTGCTCCTGTAAAGGCTCATCTAGAGCCGAAGATAAAGTAGACTTTCATATGAATTGGCGAGATTTTCCCCTTGCGTAAATGACCTTTTGTATCTTTTTCTGGCATGGGGGAACCTCTCTCTTTCGCACGAAGAAACGTTTTCGACTGCTTCAAAGTCACTTGTCATTCCCTCTTCAGCGGGAAGCCATCGATTGTCATGCTGAGAATTCCTGGATTAGGGATCAATGCATGTCCCTGAATAGCATACCGGTTACAAAAAACATTTTGCAACATTCTGTCATTACGAGGATCCCGCACCCACTTTATGACAATATTTTCAACTTAATATCAAGATGTATGGCTTAAAGTGGGTGCGGGAGACGAAGCAGTCTCCCTGGAGTATCCAAATCTTGGAGATTGCTTCGCTGGCTCGCAGTGATTGTTCTTTGGCTTTTGGTTTGACGCATGAATTAGGAAACCAGTGACTAGATCATCAGGAGCTGGCATGATTTACGGAGCAGTCTGCCCATAGGAGTTGATTTTAATCAACCATAATAAAACCCTTGGTTTTATAGACGAAGGCTCTTTAGTTCTGTTTCCCAAAAACGCCTTGACATTTGTGGCAAACCTGATGTAGATAGAAGTCCACTTCTCATTATTCCCCCAACCTGCCTCCCACTTTTGGGGACAAGCTGGAGGATGGCCTAGTGTAAAGTAAACGTAGCGGAGATTCGAGCAAAAGAGTGCGTGTGCCTGGACACGGTGTATATAAGGAAGAATAGTTTTTGAAGCACGGGCTTATGAAGGTTCCTGGTCATGATGCATATTTTCCCAGGTCTGAAAACCTCCACCGCAAGGTCGGAAATTCTCATTTTTTAACCATTTTTCTCGAGTTTGGCTGAAGAACTGATTTTCGTCTGACTAATTAGTTGAAGTTCTAACGAAAGAAAGAAACGGTAAGATTGCGGAAGTGTTGGATTACCAAAAGCTGGCATCTTATGGTTGTTGTACCCTTTCATGATTAATCGGAGTGGGAAGGACGACATGGAAAAGAAAAAACTTAAACGAAAAAGCAGGTTTTGGTCATTGGTTACTAGTGTTCCTGAACTGAGCATCCTGATTTTGCTAATTGTGGGCGGGTATCTTGTTATGGGTTTCGCTTCAAAAGTTCAGGGAACGGAAATCCTGAGCCCTACTGACATCTGGCTTATTATAGTGGGTTCCTTTCTTATTAGTACCGCCATTGCTATATTGGCTGTTATTGGTGGAATTGGCGGGGGGGTAATTTTTACTCCCATAATGCTAGGTTTTACCAGCCTTGACAGCCTTGTTATCCGTGCAACGGGTCTGGTGGTAGCGATGTTTAGCGGTCTGATTTCTACCGGACCTTTTATGAGGAGCAAATTGGCTAACATCAAGGTAGTTATTTACTGTGGTTTTCCAATTACCGTGGGAGCGATTCTGGGTAGCGTTGCGGCCATAAGACTCCACAACGCCCTGGGATTGGTGGGTGACGGAATCGTCAGGCTTTCGCTTGGTATGCTCATGATAATTATCGCGTATTTTCTCTTTACCGGAGGAGGAAAGACAGAATATCCCGAGCCGAAGCACATAGATGCCTTCTCAGCCAAGATGAGGCTCAATGGTTCGTACTGGGAGGAGTCGCTGGGGAAGGTCGTCAATTATCATCTAGTTAGGGCTGTCCCCGGGGGTATAATGTTTATATTCCTCGGTTTCATAGCCGGATTTTTCGGTTTAGGTGGCGGAGCCTTTTTAACCGGAACCCTAAACCTCGTCATGATGGCCCCGGTGAAAGTGGCTGCGGCATGTAGCGGCGTGTTACTTGCCATAAGTAACGCAACTGCAATATGGACATATATTACATATGGAGCTCTCATAGCAGTTTTTGCCGCCCCTTGGATGTTAGGGCAGGTAGTGGGCGGAATCTTGGGGGCGCATCTTTTAATTAGCATAAGAGCGAGTTTTGTGCGAAAGGTTTTAATAGCAATCCTTCTTATCTCTTGTATCAAGCTTGTTTTACGTGGAATAGAGGAAATATTTGGAATAGACATTCCGATAATTTAGGAGGAAAAAATGAAAGATGACAGTCTTAAACCCCCTCTTGCTGGTGTCATATACGGAGAAATTGTTTACTGGGGACTCCTCATATCCTGTGTTGTAGTGATTGTGGGTTCTGTATTGTCTTTTCTAGGAAATAGCTATGTTCCGGTTTCATACTGGCTGTCTACGATATGGAAAGGTGAGTCCGTGGCCGAGATATGGAAAGGTGCCGTTGGGGCACTTCCCAACGGGCACTGGTATTTGGATCACCTGTCAAAGGGAGATGCCCTCACTGCCTTCGGAATTTCTCTGGGGGTTTTTCCTGTGATTCCCGGTCTACTTTTGTGCGGATTGACCTTGTTAAAAGAAAAAGAGATCCTCTATGGTCTGCTGGCTATTGGATGCGGTATAATAGTTATAATAGGTTTGCTTGGCTTGGTACCAGCAACCTAGTTACGCGATGCCACGTGGCAGGAGGTACCTGGCATTTCATAAGCATAAGAATTGTAGTCGAAATTGAGAGGAGGACGGCGTGGCTATCATTATTATTTCAAGGGCTTCATACAGTCATGGTAGGGTGGTTGCTGAAAAGGTGGCTGAGGAACTAAATTATAAATGCGTTTCACGAGAGGTCATAAGTCTTGCCGCCGAAGAATATGGTGTACCTGAGGCCTGGCTAAAGGACGCATTTGAAACCGGCCCATCAATACTGGATCGCTTCAAACATGGAAAGAAAAAATACATCGCCTACGTACGTGCTGCCTTATTGGAATATGCCGTTCAAGATAACCTGGTTTACCATGGGTTGGCCGGTGCGTTTCTCCTGGAGGGCATTCCCAATATCTTGAGAGTATTGATCTCAGCTACGATGGAGGAACGAATAAAACACATGATGGAGATCAGGCATGTATCGGAGAAGGAAGCCAGGAAAGCAATTGAAAGATTTGACGCCGAGAGAAAAAAATGGGCAAAGTTCTTTTACGGGAAAGACCCCTGGGATATAAACGAATACGATCTAGGGCTGGTCATAGGGAGAATCACCGTAGAAGACGCCATTAAGAAAATACTTGAGACAGTTAAGATGCCTTCTTTTCAAATAACAGATGAAGTCAAGAAGATTCTCAAGGATGAATACTTGGCCGCGAAGGTAAAGTCAGACCTGATGAATTTTTACTCTGATGTCGAAGTCACCGCCGATGATGGCGTAGTAACAATTCATTTGAAAAGGAGTATCAGGCAACAAGATGCCATAACAGAAGATATAAAAGAAATATTGATGGAAATGCCTGAAGTTAAAGAAGTACGGGTAAATATAATACCGGTATACTGAAAATACCGTCAAAGGGTTATGGTTTAATTGAAAATTGTCTTCAAAAGGGATGGGAGCCTTATACAACTATTTACCGGAGCCCGTTTGTTTATCCTGGTATCAAGAATGGGAGAGATCCCGGACCATCCCTGCCTCCTGGAAGGAACTCCAAGGTAACCAATGCAATTAATAACATTTTAAGAAAAACTGGTTACCTTTTGTGAAGTGGTGTACCTGGAGAAACGGGCCGGGAGATTTTCATGCCTGGTTTAATACAGGCAAGCGCCATCGGGGATTAAATGGCAGTTTATATCGTTTAGGAAAGATATGAAACTAGTTCACAAAATAACCCTCGGAAACACTCTTGGTATTATCTGCATTATCCTAGTTGCAGCATTTTCTTACCACGAATTTGACATTTTGCTGGCAAAACTCCGGTTTGTAGAAATAGCGGATAACCTTAATGCATCCTTCCTGAAGATGAGGTTGGCAGAGAAAAACTACTTCTTGTACAAAGATAAGTCTGCTCTGCAGGAGATACGTGAACAACTCAAAAAAAGCTACGCCACTATAAAAAAGCTAAGAAAAGATATAACCAAGGCAATAGGTGAAAAAAATTTTCAAGAACTTCAAGCAGATCTTAGAGCATATGAAGAAGCTTTTGAACTGGTTGAAAATGCAGATGTACTTCATACCAGTGGAGGTGCTAGAGGGAAAGCGATACGAGAAGCTGGTAGGCGATTGCGCTTGTTTTCGGAGCACATAGTGAAGATAGAAAGAAAGAGCGTCAACAAAATTATATCAGCATCGAAAAGAGCCCTTCTTACTTTTTTTGGCCTAACAATACTCGTAGCGATTACAAGTAGCTACCTCTTCTTTTCAAGAATGTTTAAAAATCTCCGGCGAATTGAAAGAACGGCCAACGCCGTGTCCAAGGGGGAATTTGTGAAAATCAAGGGGCCGATTCCCGACAATGAACTTGGCTCGGCTATGAACGCTATAAACAAGATGTGCGAAGAACTCATGACGAGACACGAACAACTTATCCAGTCAAAAAAATTGTCGTCCATCGGGATATTGACTGCGGGAGTAGCACATGAACTGGGCAACCCCCTCAACAACATATCCATGGTTGCGCAGACCTTCATGGAAGTTCACGAATCTCTATCTCCCGAGGAGCGACTGGAATACATGAATATCATCCTTCAAGAAACAAAACGAATAAAGGAAATTGTTCAGAATCTTCTTGACTTTTCCAGGCCAAAGAAAAGGGACTTCAAAATTTCCGACATTAACCATTTGATCGAGCATAGTCTGGTCCTCGTGCAAAACATGCTCCATGTATCAAGGATTAGGCCGAAGTTGGAACTCCAGGATAATCTCCCCCCCGTCTTCATCGATGAAGACAAAATGCAGAGCGTTTTTGTTAATCTTATAACGAATGCCATTCAAGCCATGTCAGCCGGTGGGGTGTTAACACTCCGTACCAAATACGATGAAAAGGAAGATCCGGACCGGATCATTGTCCAAATCTCTGATACCGGGAAAGGTATTCCTGCCGAGTTTTTATCAAATATCTTCGATCCGTTTTTTAGTACGAAAGGAACCGAAGGTACGGGACTGGGTTTATCAATCAGTTATGGTATTATAAAGAACCACAAGGGGGAGATTGAGGTCGAAAGTGAGGTAGGAGTTGGGACTACGTTCACGATAAAATTACCTATATACAGAGAAAAGGAGGGAAAGGATGGAAGGCAAGAGAATCATGGTAATAGATGATGAAAACATAGTCGGGAAAATGATCAAAGTTTCTTTTGAACGTGATGGATACATCGTGGAAACCTTTGTTCATGCTGACCCTGCCATGAAACGACTCTCCGAAGAAAAGTTTGATCTTGTGATCACGGATTTGAAAATGAAAGATATTGACGGTATGGAGGTGTTGAAGAGAATCAAAAAAGAGTCCCCTGAAACGAAGGTCATCATGATCACCGCTTATGCGAGCATGGATACTTCGATTGAGGCGTTTCGCGAGAAGGCAGATGACTTTTTTCCTAAACCGATAAAGATCTCTGACCTGAAAGAGAGGGTTGCAACATTACTCGGGGGGTAATACTTCTTGGTGAAGCGCTTTTTACCCCCGAGTAAGTATTGCCTTTTACATCGTGTTTTAGTAAACCCTCATTGCCCTGAGCCTTCGAATTCTTTCTTCCATTGGCGGGTGAGTGCTAAAAAGCTTGGCAATGCCCTTGCCCGTGAGAGGGTTAACGATAAACATGTGGGCAGTTTGAGGTTTTGCCTCCACCATGGGTATCTTTTGTGCGGCGTAAGATAGCTTTTCAAGGGCTCTGGCAAGCCCTTCGGGATCGTGGGCTATTTTGGCCCCTGTAGCGTCTGCAAGGAACTCCCTGGATCTGGAAATTGCCATCTGTATCAGTACTGCGGCAAGCGGAGCAACAATAGAGACGATAAGCAATCCTATGATTCCACCGCCTTCATCATCGTCCCCCCCAAAAGCACCGAATATGGCCCCCCACCTTGCCATATCTGCAAGGATCATGATCACTCCTGCAAGGGTTGCTGCAATGGAACCTATCAATATGTCTCTGTTTTTTACGTGCGAAAGCTCGTGAGCCAGCACTCCCCTAAGTTCATCCATGCTAAGCAACCTGAGAATTCCTTCAGTCACCGCCACCACCGCATGTTTTGGGTTTCGGCCGGTGGCAAAAGCGTTCGGGGTTTGTGATGGTACCATGTAGAGCTTCGGCATCGGAAGGCCGGCATTGCCAGCCAGTTCTCGAACCATGTTGTATAATTCCGGGGCTTCATTGGGGGATAACTCCCGCGCCCTGTACATCGCAAGTACAATTTTGTCTGAAAACCAGTAACTAGCGAAGTTCATTATCATAGCAAAGATAAAAGCAAGAAGCATTCCCTGGGGACCGCCAAAAAACCTTCCGAGCCACACGATCACACCAGTTAACAAACCAAGAAGAATTACTGTCCTGATCTGGTTACTCATATTCTTAAAACCTCCTTTTCGCTTGTTCCTGCTTGAACATAAATCATTCTCGCTGATTATAACCATATGAATCACCAATGCCAAGAATTATAAAATCTTTCATACTTGAGTCGTAAATCCTGGAAAGAGTGAGTTGACTTGGCTGTTTTCATGTGTTTATATCGATTGCGCCTCGTACAGGAAGGAGGTATTAAAAGTGGTGTTACGCTTGAGAAGAGGATATGGGTGAAAAACTAAGACGAGATCATGGAATAACTTATAACGTGGATGATTACGATTTTCCCGTTCCCTCAGGTGTAGTTGCGCAAGAACCCTATGAAGAAAGAGAAAAAGCCCGCTTGTTGGTAGTTGAGAGATCAACCGGTAAACTTTACCATTCTTATTTTTTTCAGATTGGCCAATGGCTTGATGAGAAGGATCTGATCGTTTTAAATGATACCCGCGTTATTCCTGCGAGACTCATTGGCCGAAAAGACACCGGGGGAAAGGTTGAAGTCCTTCTGATTGATCCAAACGTAGATATTGCAAAATCGGAAGGTAGAGATAATTCTTTTGAGTGTATTGTAAAGGCTTCCAAAGCGCCAAAACCCGGCACCACTATCTGCTTTAATAAGAATTTAAGGGCGGAGGTAACAAGCCCCGTGAAGGAAGGGAAAGCCAGGCTTCGATTTTACGCTGAAGAACCTATCCAGGAAGTGCTAAAAAGCCACGGACTCGTTCCTTTGCCCCCATATATTCGAAGAAAAGGACAAATCCCTCTTGAAAAGGACAAAGAATACTACCAGACGGTTTACGCCACGTCTCCTGGAGCCGTGGCATCGCCCACGGCAGGGTTGCATTTTACGAAAGAACTTCTTGATAGTCTTTCTGAACGCGGAGTAGAAATCGCAAGGATTACGCTTCACGTTGGGTATGGGACGTTTAGTCCCATTCGTGTAAAAGATATTCGTAACCACAGGATGCATGCGGAATATTTACATATTACTGCTGAAGAAGCTGAGAAGATATCAGGTGCCGTAAGTAGGGGTAAACGAATAGTTGCGGTCGGAACCACCGTTGTACGAGCCCTCGAATTCGTGGCAACGGAAAAGGGTAAGATTGTCCCTTACAAAGGGTTGTGTGACCATTACATATACCCAGGGTATCAATTTAAGGTGGTTGATAGGATGATTACCAATTTCCACTGGCCAAAATCAAGCCTTATACTTCTCGTTTCCGCCTTCGCTTCCCGCAAGTTGATACTGCGGGCTTACGGGGAAGCTCTTGATCGTGGTTACCGCTTCTTTAGTTACGGTGATGCAATGCTAATACTCTGAGGAAGAGCCCGTGAATTTATGTTTTGAAGTAAAGTTCAAAGACAGTTCTTCTGGTGCCCGCGTAGGCAAACTAGTTACATCGCACGGGGAAATTACTACACCGGCGTTCATGCCAGTGGGTACCCTCGCCAGCGTGAAGGCCCTGACTCCCGAGGAAGTCCTGGAATTGGGCGGTGAAATTGTACTTGCAAATGCTTACCATCTTTACTTGAGGCCAGGGGATGTACTTATTAATGAACTGGGTGGCCTGCATAATTTCATGCACTGGCATGGTCCAATTCTCACCGATAGTGGGGGCTTTCAGGTAATGAGCCTTGCAAGTAAAAGGAAAATAACAGAAGAAGGGGTCTGGTTTCAGTCTCACATAGATGGTTCCAGGCACTTCTTTTCACCGGAGTCAACAATAAAAATCCAGGAAAACCTTGGTGCCGACATTATCATGTGCCTGGATGAGTGTACCCCGTATCCCGCTAACAGGGAGTATGTCGAGGAATCAACGTGGAGGACGGTGAGATGGGCAAGAAGGTGCAAGGAAAGCAAGGTTAGGGAGGACCAGTTGTTGTTTGGAATCGTACAGGGAGGCATTCATCTGGATCTACGACAGGCTTGCTCGGAGGAACTTCAGAAAATTGATTTTCCAGGTTATGCGGTGGGAAGCTTGAGCGTTGGGGAGCCTAAGGAAGAAACGTTCAAGGTGATTTCTGAAATAGTCCCAAGGCTTCCCGAAGAGAAACCCCGTTACCTTATGGGGATGGGAACACCACAGGATATTGTTGAAGCAATTGCACACGGGGTGGATCTTTTCGATTGTGTTTTACCCACTCGCAACGCTAGAAATGGAATGCTTTACACCACAAGGGGCAGTATTCAGATAAAAAATCAAAAATTCACTAAGGACAGTGATCCCGTTGATCTCGAGTGTTCCTGTTACGTGTGCAGAAACTATTCACGGGCATACTTAAGACACCTTTATGTAAATCGTGAGCTGCTAGCATACCGCTTAAACACCATACACAATTTGTATTTTTATTTTTCTCTAATAAGGAAAGTGAGGGCAGCAATAATGAACGGAACCTTTGAAAATTTGAGAAAAGAGTTCCAAACTGGACGAGAATCCGAAAAAAAGGTTGCCAACTAAGCTTTTTGGCGCTAATTAAGCATTAAAAATTTTTCGGGAGGAGTATATGGATTTGATTGGAGTAGCCCATGCGATGGGAGCTGGAGGACAAGGTGCGGGTCAAGCGGGTGGTTTCGGTGCTTTCATACCCATTATCTTAATGTTTGCTATATTTTATTTTCTTCTTATTAGGCCTCAACAAAAAAAACAGAAAGAACATCGCCAGATGCTGGCAAACCTGAAAAAAGATGATCTTGTCATCACCCAGGGTGGTCTTCAAGGCAAAATTACCAACCTTACAGATACTGTTGTTACCCTCGAAATTGCCGAAGTAGGCAAAAACAGGGACAAGGTAAAAGTTAAGGTCCACAGGGGATACATCGCTGGACTTGTACGTGAACGGGCACAGTCCTAGTAGGTTCATAGGCGGCAGCAATGTTATGAACTGAATGGAAGTTATAAGGAGTGAGTACTGTTGAAGAATTTAAAGTGGCGAATTCTGCTTGTAATAAGTGTTGTTGTTTTATCTGTCATATTCTTAACGCCAACCCTGACAGCCAAGCTTCCACCTTGGTGGTCTAAATACCTTCCAACGGACAAGGTGCACCTAGGGCTTGATCTGCAGGGCGGAATGCATCTTGTTCTTGAAGTACAGGCGGATAAAGCGGTTGAGAGTTCCGTTGAACGCCAGGTACATGAACTCAAAAGAGTACTGCGAAGGAAGGGTGTTCATTTTCTTAAGCTAACCCGAGAAGGTACGGACAGAATAGCGGTGGAACTAACACGGCCTAGCGAACGCCCCAAGTTTGAGAAGATAGTTAAGAATGAACTTCCGTTCATGGAAATAAAGACGCCTGAGCTTAAAAACGGAAAGTTGTTTTACCAGCTGGTGCTTAAGCCAAAAGAAGTCGAAAGAATCAAGAAAATGGCTGTGAGTCAGGCGCTTGAGACCATAAGGAACAGGATCGATCAGTTCGGAGTAAGTGAACCTGATATCAGACCCCAGGGAGAAGATAGGATACTTATCCAGCTACCCGGAATCAAAGACCCGCAGAGGGCCATTGATCTCATCGGGAAAACCGCGGTACTTGAATTTAAGCTTGTGGACGATTCCGTGAGCCTCGACAGGGCTCTCAAGGGTGAACTTCCCCCCGGAGACAAAATATACCCGATGAGAACCGTTGACAGGATGACGGGTGAAGTTCACGAGACAAAGATTGTTCTAAAAGATCATACTCTTTTGACGGGAGAATATGTAACGGATGCGAGGGTTCGAATTGATAACCGCTACAACACACCGTATGTAGCCCTGACTTTTAGCCCTGAGGGTGCCAGAATCTTCGAGAGGATAACCGCCGAGAATGTTAAAAAAAGACTTGCCATCGTGCTGGATGGGATTGTTTATTCGGCGCCTGTAATCCAGGAGAAAATTTCCGGTGGAAGGGCTAGTATAACGGGTTCTTTTTCCATGGATGAAGCTCGCGACCTGGCAATAGTTCTGAGAGCAGGTTCCTTACCGGCGCCTGTAAAGATCCTTGAAGAAAGGACCGTTGGACCGTCTTTAGGTTACGATTCTATCAGGAGCGGACTAAGGTCAATGGCTATTGGCGGGCTACTGGTGGTTCTTTTCATGGGAATCTACTACAAGCTTTCTGGTGTGCTTGCCGATGTGGCGCTTGTTTTGAATATCATTATCATCATGGCCGGCCTGGCAGCGTTAAGAGCCACACTTACGCTTCCGGGTATTGCAGGTATAATTTTGACCATTGGTATGGCTGTCGATGCAAATGTGCTTATATTTGAAAGGATACGGGAAGAATTGAGGCTTGGGAAAACTCCCCGTGCAGCAATCGATCATGGATACAGCCGGGCAACTTTGACGATCGTGGACGCCAATGTCACCACCCTGATCGCAGCGGTGGTTCTATTCCAGTTTGGTACGGGACCGATTCGTGGATTTGCGGTCACGTTGAGCTTGGGAATTATTGCCAGCATGTTTACCGCTATCGTTTTTACCAGGTTGGTTTATGATTATTTGCTGCAGAAAAGAAGAATTAGAAATGTAAGCATATGATTCGAGAAATAAAATAGTGTATCAGGGGATAAAAAAATGGAATTGATTCGACCTGACGTTAACATAGATTTTATCGGTAAGCGCAAGTTCGCTTTTAGTTTTTCCCTGCTATTGATAATTGCGGGGGTGATATCACTCGTCATGCACGGGGGACCTAGGTATGGTGTAGATTTCTCCGGTGGTACCCTTTTGCAGTTGAAGTTCAAAGTTCCGGCTGGTGAGAAGGAGATAAGGAATGGTCTTAAAGAGCTTCACATGCAGGGGATAACCATTCAAAGGCTCGGCGGAGGCGACAAAAACGAATTCCTGGTTAGAAGTGAATTAACAGAGACAAAACTACAAACGCTAAGCAAGAAAGTTAAGGATGCGTTGGAAAAGAAATTTGGGAAGGGAAATGTTGAGGTACTCCGAGTTGAGATGGTAGGACCGAAGGTGGGAAAAGATCTTCGGCAGAAGGCCCTTTTGGCAATATATTATTCGCTTCTCTTTATTGCGATTTATATCTCCGGACGATTTGAAATGAAGTGGGGACTTAGCATTTCTCTGGCACTTGCGCTCATTGCAGGAGTTTATATCCTCACTATCGTTGGCCTGAGCATGCCGATTCTCATTCTTGGTGCCCTGCTAATTACGCTTGTTTTCTGTTGGTATCTGAAACTGAGTTATGCCCTTGCTGCTGTGGTGGCCCTCATTCATGATGTTGCCATTACCGTGGGAGCATTTTCCATAACCAACAAGGAAATAACGCTGGCGGTGGTGGCTGCACTATTGACAATTGTCGGTTATTCCCTGAATGATACAATCATCGTTTTTGATAGGATCCGTGAAAATCTACGAAAAAGTAGGCGGGAGAGGCTCGACGATCTTATCAATAAAAGTGTAAATCAAACTCTTAGCAGAACCCTTTTAACTTCGGGGACTACTCTTATCGTGATCTTGTGTTTATTCATTTTAGGTGGTAGTGTTATACACGACTTTGCCTTTGCATTATTAGTGGGGGTAGTTGTTGGTACCTACTCTTCTATCTACGTTGCGAGTCCTATTCTGATTCTCTACGAAGACTGGGTCCAGAGGAAGCGCGTAAAAACGAGAAAAGCTAGAAAATAGGACTGCGTTGAAAATTAATGTGAAAGTGTTGCTTATCCGTCTGTCTTTAGCCTTTATTTTCTCCGTAATACTTGTTACAATTTTTGTCCCCAGGGAGCGTATATTTGCAATCGCTGTCCTCGTGCCCATGCTGACGGGACTGGCGTATATATTCGAAGCTTTAAAAAAATGAACCATCTGAAAAGGTCTGAAAGAAAATGAAGGTACCGAATATCGTAGTTCAGTTGGTCCATATTGATGGTCCTTTCAAAGGACGAATCGACGAATTCTCCGACGAGGTGATAACGATTGGTCGAGATCCTAAGTGCCATCTGGCTTTCCCTAAAGACATGAACGTTATTTCCAGAAAACACGCAGAAATCAGAAGAGAGGGAAACCGGTTTAAAATAATCGACTTCAGCACAAACGGCACTTTTATCCGTGGCGAAGCCATAGAGGAAACTTACCTTAAAAACGGTGATGTTATTATATTCTCGGAGGAAGGCCCCAAGGTGAGTTTTCTTACCATGGTTAAAGAAGCAGAAGTGGAAACCGAGCAGACCCTCGACCGCCCGCCAGATATAGCTCGAGTTACACCAGAGAAGCCTGCTCCGGCACCTAGGACGCCAGTTGATACTCCCGGTGTTGTGGCGTTCACTGTGCAATACGGACCAAGTATCCACACTTTTAAGCAAGGATCGCTAAAAATTGGGTCTGACCAGCGATGCGATTTTATTCTTCAGGAGCCGGGGATTGCAGCCTTTCATGTGGAAGTTTTTTACCAAAATGGTCATTACTGGATAAAGGATTTGAGCGGGGAAGCTCGGGCTCTCCTAAATGATAGGCCCCTCATAAACCCGACTGTCTTGAGATACGGAGATCGTATAACCCTGGTTCGCGGTGGAACCGTATTTGAATACATGGGGGATGGAAAGTTGTCTCAAAAGCTAGTTACGCCACAGCAGCCCCCGATTCAAACACCTCAACCGGCACAGGCTCCCCCGGTTCAACCTTCTTACCAGCCGCCTCCGGCACCGCAGCCAGTTCGGCAGCCAGTACCTCCCAAAGCACCTGTGCCTCCGGTAAAGCCATCAAGGAGGAAAAAGACACCCACGCCTCCCCCGTCAATACCTAGGCCAGAACCAAGAAAAGGCCCCTCACGCTTCTCTATCCCGATGTGGGTTTGGGTAGCGCTGGGTAGCGCAGCTATCGTTGCAGTAATTGTATATTTTGTTGCTCAGTGGGGATCCCAGTAAATAAACCTTGCCCTGAAATTTAGAGGAACAGCATTTTAACCTAGTTGACCAAAATATTGGTCTGTCTGGTCTTAACTTAACCAAGAAAAGGAGGGACGACTATGGTTAAAAAGGGTTTTATTTTCACCGTCTGCTTCATCTTTTTCTTCGTTCAGGTTGCGGTATGTGCGGTTAACAGGGTACCGAGGGATGGAAATACTACTACTTTTAAGTATAAGGGAGAATCTTACGTACTCCACATGAAACCGCTTGAAGGGAAAAAGGAATACGTTGTGGAGTATTATTCCGAAAAAACTAAGCAAAGAGGGATGTTCTACATCTACACCGATGGGAAAAAACCAAGAGTAGTCACGTGCAAGGGAAACCCCATCAAGTACAAGATGTATGAATCGAAGTCTATGCAATACGTACCGGGGACAGTTATCAATACGGGGCATGAAATTAAGTTCGCTTTGGGTGCGGCGATTGCCATTGGCATTGCCATTGGATTCCTGGCCTGGTGTCTGACGGAAGGGTGCAAGAAATAATAAACAATCGAAAAAGGAGGCTTCCAAGCCTCCTTCTTAGAATACTTCCTTATGAACATGCAATGCTTTAGCGTGTCTTAATCCTGACAGTATCGCAAAAAATCTCCTGTTTTGTCATTGCGACCCCGCACCCACTTCCTGCGAAATCGCAATGACCGGTTTTTAGGACTTTTTACCAAACCATCAATCTTTATCCTGACTTTTGGTTGCGGCTTCGCTGCCTTAGCTAATTACATCAGATAAATAAATGCCCACCAATTTGATAGAAGTGTGATATTAGTCGACTTCAGGTCTCGGAAGCAGTTTTGCCGCTTCCGTTATTTCAGGAACTTTGTGTTCCCATTCGATGGCCATCAGGTGAACCCCCGCAACACCTTTCATTTCCCTTAATTGTTCAATTTGTTCTACGCAAATCTTGATGCCTTCTGCGGCCTGCTTTTTCTTTTCCACCCCTTTGAGTCTTGTTATGTATTCTTCAGGAACGTCAAGCCCGGGGACAAATTTTTGCATGTATCTAGCCATTCCGACTGATTTTAGAGGTGTAACACCAGCCAAGATGTAACATTTTTCTGTCAGTCCTTCATCATTGGCCTGGTCGAGCCATGTTTTAAATTTCTCCATGTTGTAAATACACTGGGTTTGAATAAAATCAACGCCTGCTTCAATTTTCTTCGCAAGCCTGGTTACCCTGAACTCAAACGGATCACCGAAAGGGTTTGCAGCGGCACCAATGAAAAATTTTACACCGCCTTCCAGTTCCTGGTCACTCAGGAGTTTCCCCTCGTCCCTCATCCTCTTAACTGTAGCAATTAGTTGCATGGAATCAAGGTCGAACACGTTCTTGCATTGAGGATGATCACCGAACTTGTTATGATCTCCGGATAGGCACAAAACGTTCCTGATACCCAACGCATATGCCCCAAGCAGGTCACTTTGAATGGCTATTCGATTTCTATCACGGCAGACCATCTGCAGATTCGGCTCTAATCCCATCTCGATCAAGATTTTACAAACAGCCATGCTGCACATTCGAACAACAGAGGTCTGGTTGTCGGTAACATTTATGGAATCGACCTTATTCCTCAGGTGCTCAGCCTTTTTCTTTATTACTTCAGCATCTGCGCCCCTCGGAGGTCCCAACTCCCCTGTGACAGCAAAGTGACCGGCTTCCAAGATTTTTTCTAATCTGCTTCCAGCTTTCATTTCTTCAAATCCTCCCTTACTATCTTCCGCGGTCCGCCGTCCCGGCTTGTTGACCAATCCTTAATTGGAAATATTTCTCTCAATTGGTCGAGTTTTCCCAATTGTTTCATCCTATCATAGATCAAGTGCCACACGCAGTCTATGTCCGGGCTCACTTCGCATTTTCCGCCAGCAGACCCACCGCAGGGACCGTTCATAAGGCTCTTGGAACATCGAGCAATGGGGCATAATCCCCCAAAATGATGAATGATACAGTTACCACAACCTTGGCAGAATTCCGCCCAGACTCCGTGCTCAAGGGCACCACCCATGAAGCAAGTATTTAGCGTGGGATAAACCAGGATATTGTCATACCTACGGGCGATAAATTGAGGCCCCACGCTACATGCCATAGACAACACTGCATCGTAGTTGTTGTTTTTAAGAGGTTCCTCTAGCTGGTCTATGTATTCGGGGTCACACTGTCTCTCAAGAGTCATCTCGTCAATTTCGATGGGATTTCCTTCCTTCTTGCGGGCAATCTTGAGCGCAGAAGCAAGAATACCAACCTCTTTCGTGCCTCCCGCATTACAAACGGTGACACACCCTTTGCAACCCACCAAAAGAATTTTCTTGAAATCGGCAACCATGGCCAAGATTTCTTTGATGGGTTTTCTTTCCGCTACAATCATTGCCTTTCTCCTCCTCTTGATGTCAACTAAAAACGACTTTTAACCTGCTTGCACTGCCACGCCATAATAGCGACATTTTGCAATAAATGCACTCTTTTTGTTTAAATTTTTATGCCGCTTCGGATAGTCCCAGAGGACTTGGCCCCAGTTCACTTATTTTTTCGAGTATTTCCTGGGTGATATTCTTTAGACTCGGCCCCTGGGAGGAGTTAAAATAATAGATTCCCACTCTCTCCGGTTCGAGACCGATGTCTTCCATTAGCTTTCTAACATAAGTGATGCGTTTTTGAGCTTTTATATTCCCGGTCTCGTTATGGCAATCTCCCTCTTTGCATGCAAGTACAAAGACTCCGTCGGCACCTGCTTCAAGAGCATGCATGAGGTGAAGAATATCCACGGTTCCGGTACAGGGGATTCTTATTTTCCTGAAATTTGAAGGCATACTAATATTCGATGCACAGGCAGAATTGATTCCCTTGTCCGGGCAAAACTGGCAATAAAAAAGTATAATCTTGGGTTCAAAGTCTGGCATTTACGTCCTCCTCAATATTTATCCACCACTCAGGCCGATAAAAGCGCATCTATTTCGCTCAGCAATTGTTGATCGGTAAAATTTTGAAGTGTTATGGCTTTTCCGGGGCACTCGGTGACACAGGCTCCGCATCCCATGCATCTGGCAGGATCAATCACCGAATATGCGTCTTCGCCAATGTAAGGCACCTCGTACGGGCACGTCCGGACGCAGGTACAACACACGGCACAGAAATCGGGGTTAACAACGGCGATTTGTCGCTCAACTCGGTAGGATTGTTTTCTCAAGAGTGATGCTGCCTGTCCCGCTACTGCTTCAGCCTGGGCAATCGTTTCATCGATCGACTTGGGATAGTGAGAAAGCCCGCAGAAAAATACGCCATCAACCCTGGACCCGGCGAAGCGCAATCCTTCATCCTTGGTTTCTTGGAAGAAACCGTCTGAATTTAAAGGCACATGGAATAACTTGCTTAAAGCGGAATTATCATTGGGTTCAATGGCAGAAGCAAGTACCAGGAGGTCAGGGTCAATTTCAACTTTCTTACCGATTATAGGATCTTTTACTACGAGTTTTATTTTATCACCCTCGCTATTCACAGTAGGTTTCTCGTCCAGGTTATATTGTATGAATCGAACCTTCTGATGCCTTGCGTCTAGCAGAATCTGTTCACGAAGACCGTATGTTCTCATTTGTCGGTATAAAACAAATATATCTATATCCGGGTTCAATTCCTTTAGTTTCAAGGCATTTTCCACGCTGTGTGTGCAACACACCCTGCTACAGTATGGTCTTGACGGCTCCCTAGAACCCACACACTGAATGAAAACAACGCATTGAAGTTTTTTAAATGCATCTTCATCATTTCTCAGTTTTTCGTCGAGTTCTAACAAAGTGACTACTTTTTCGTTTTCGCCATAAAGGTATTCAGACGGTTTGTATTCCCTGGCGCCGGTAGCGATTATTGCCACACCGTAGTTAAGCGTTTCACTGCTACCATCTTTCTTTGAAATTACGCTTTCAAAATTTCCCGCAGATCCTCTCACGGTCTTAATTTCACTTTCCAGGAAAAGGGAGATTTTCTCATTTTGTTCCACCTTTGATATAAGATCCTTAAGGTAAGCCTGGACATCTTCCCCTTTCCAGGTGCTATTGAGTGAGAGTGCGTTGCCTCCAAGCTTGTCGCTTTTCTCTACGATGAAAACTTCGAAACCCCTGTCCGCAAGACTCAAGGATGCCACCATTCCGGCAACTCCACCACCAATCACAAGTGCCGCCTTGTTAACTGGTACAGAATACAACTCCTGGGGCTCCAAAAGGTTAGCTTTAGTAACACCCATGCGGAGCAGGTCTTCAATCTTGCCGATTTGTTCTTCGTCATATTTTTCTGTGGCACAGTTGCTGATGTCCCTAAGATCTACAACTTCTAGCATTTGCGGACTCAATCCTACAGAGGACATCGCCGATTTCACTGCATTTTCATGCACTTGCGGAAAGGCACTCGCAAGAACAATCCGGTTAATTTCCTTTTTCTGGGTGTACTCTTTTATGGTTTCCAAAAACCTGCTCGGCGAAAGCTTGGAAGTATCGGTAAGTACAGCCTTTACGTTTGGAAGGCCTTTAGCATAATCACCGATTTTCTTTAAATCCTTTTCAGACGCAGCTTGCCATGGGAAACTCATGAAGAAAACACCTACTTTTGCTTCTTTTTCGGTATCTACTTTTGCTTCTTTTTCAACTTCACTCTCTGCGGGTAAAATCCGTGATATGCTACTTGCCGCTGCCCTAGCATCGGTTATAGAATCGTAAATGTCTTTCGGGGCTTGAAATACACCCGAAACGTAGATGCCGGGTACAGACGTGGCTGTGGGTGAAAATGAAGATGTATCTATAAATTGCCCGGAAGCTAAATCTATTTTCAGTTTTCCGGCAAGCTGAGCGCACTCTTCATGAGCTTCCATCCCGGTTGCAAGAACAACAAGATCAAACTCGCCTTTCTGTAAATTACCGTTTCCATCTAAATAAGTGATTTCCAGATTATCGTTTTTAATGGGTGTTACAGTATGAATCCTGCACCTGACAAAGTTTATGCCTGCTTCCCTGGCTTTGTTATAGTACTCCTCCCAGCCCTTACCAAAGGCTCGTATATCCATGTAAAAAATGGTTGCTTCGAATTCATCACCGAGTTTCTGTTTCATTTCATAAGCTTCTTTTAGGCTATACATGCAGCAAACAGAAGAACAGTGAGGGTTATCGCTCTTGTTTATGTCTCTCGAGCCAACACATAGGACCCACGCAACCTTTTTAGGTACCTCCTTGTCTGAGGGTCTGACCACCTGGCCTTGAGTATTACCGAGGGGGCTAGCCATTCTTTCAAATTCTTTTCCCGTGATTACGTTTGGCAAGTGATAGCCGAAAATCTCGTTTCTGTTTGCATCAAAGAGCTTGAATCCGGGTGCGAAAACTATAGCGCCAACTTTAAGCTTCTTTTTACTCGCTTTAGCTTTTAAATTTATTGCACCAGTGGGACATTCTTTAACACAGTCTCCGCAAGAACCATCTTTCAGAAACAAGCAACTTTCCGGGTCAACCACATACGTAGGAGGGACGGCAAAAGGATGTTCAAGGTATATCGCTTTCCTTTCTTCACGCTGGAAGTCTTTTTCGTCTTCGATGTCTACCGGACATACGGATGTGCATTTGCCACACGCGTTGCATTTGTCCCCGTTGACAAAGCTCGGCTTCTGATTGACTGTCACTGTAAAGTTACCAAACTTTCCGGTTACGGATTCGACTTCGGCAAGGTTCAGGATTTCGATGTTGGGGTTCCATAGGCAACTATACGCCTGGGAGTAAATCTTACAGCAAAAACACTCGCCAAATGTTCGAGAAAGTTCCGGCATCATACCGCCTATAGAAGATTTTTTTTCAACAAGGTAAACGTGGTGACCTTCTTCAGCAAGTTGGAGAGCTGCGTGAATTCCGGCAACTCCGCCGCCCAGCACCAAAACAGAACCGTTATATTTCTTCTCTGACATTTTTCTTCCCCATTATGTGAGGTTTATTCACTGCGTACTGATAAGACCTTCTTTAGATTCTAAAATGGACAGCGTGGCACTGTCTTTCCCAGGGTTCTGGTTTTGGGGATACCGGTAAGGTATCCCCGAGAACTACTAGTCTGTAATATTGTTGAGAACTTTGCAAGCCTTAACCGTATTTTTCATGAGCATCGTGATAGTCATAGGCCCCACACCCCCTGGTACCGGTGTGATGGCGCTTGCTACTTCCTTGGCCTCGTCAAAAGCCACGTCGCCCTTTAGTATTCTTTTTCCTTCGGGAGTTCTTCCAACTTCGTTTACTCCCACATCTATAACAACGGCTCCAGGTTTAATCATATCTCCCTTAATATACTCCGGCACACCTGCAGCAACAATCAGAATATCTGCTCTCTTGGTATGAAATGCAATATCCTTGGTCCTCGTGTGACATATGGTTACCGTTGCATTGGCGCCCGGACCCTTTTGAACGAGCATCATTGCAATGGGTTTCCCAACAATGTTAGATCTTCCCACCACAACTGCCTCGGCTCCTTCTACCTGAGTACCGGAGCGAATAAGCAGTTCCTGAATGCCAAAAGGAGTACACGGTAGGTAATTGGCTTCACCGATCATCAGTTTCCCAACGTTTACTGGATGAAAGCCATCAACGTCTTTGTCAGGATCGATCGCATAGAGAATCTTGGTTTCGTCTATGTGCTTGGGGAGTGGTAACTGAACAAGGATTCCGTGTATCTTCGGATCCTTGTTGTACTTATCAATAAGACCGAGTAAGGTTTCCTCGGAAATGTCTTCAGGTTGGTTGTCCTGTACAGAATAGAATCCCAGTTCGTGGGCAGTTTTTTGTTTAGCTCTAACGTAGCTCTGTGATGCGGGATTTTCACCCACAAGTATAGTTACCAGACCCGGTACAACGTCGTATTTTTCTTTGAGCCTGGCCACTTCTTCTTTGAGTTCCGCACGAATCTCCTTGGCCACTTCGGCTCCTTTAATTAACTTGGCAGCCATTTTGTCCTCCTTTCAAAAAAGTAAGGCAGAGCCTCAGCCCTGCCTATAGGTAAAACCCTTGTCCTATAGGCGGGACCGGGCTGTCCCGCCTTAGCAGGTTTTATTATTTAAATGCTTATATCTACGTGCGAATTTTTCGTTTAGAACAATCCTATAACCTTACCGGTTTTTACGTCAACATCTACGCGACGGAAAGCCGGGTTGGAGCACGTACCTGGCATCAAGCTGATGGTACCAGCGCATGGGCACAAGAACTTGGCACCGGAGAAGATCAAAATGTCTCTAATGGGCAGCGTCCAGCCTTTCGGTACACCTTTGAGTGCTGGGTCGTGAGTTAAACTCAGGTGAGTTTTTACCATCATTGTAGCGAAGTCATCATATTTAGGATCAGATTCCAGCATCTTAGCTTTGGCTTCCGCCTCAGGTGTCCAGGTTACTCCATCTGCACCATAAACCTCTTTGGCAATTTTTTCAACCCTGTCTCTTAATTTCATTTCTAATGGGTAGAGAAACTTGAACTCATTTTCTTCTTCGCAGGCATCCATGACGGCGTCTGCCAGCTCAAGAGCGCCTTCTCCACCATATCGCCAATGATTCGATTCTGCGGCTCTTGCGCCAGCTTCTTCTGCTGCTTTCTTCACAAGCGCTACTTCTGCGTCGGTATCTGTATGGAATCTGTTCACGCAAACAACCGGATTGATTCCAGCCTTCCTGATTATATTTATGTGGTGGATCATATTTGCTAGCCCTTTTTCTAAGAGCTCCAGATTTTCCTTGCTGTATTCATCCGGCAGCGGCAAGCCTGCAACAACTTTTGGTCCTCCGCCGTGCATCTTAAGCGCCCTAATCGTGGTAGTCAATACCGAAACATGGGGTTTAAGACCACTAAAGCGGCATTTTACGTTCCAGAATTTCTCAAAACCTATATCAGCACCGAAGCCGCTTTCCGTTACGTGATAGTCAAACAATTTGAGACCAATTCGATCGCCGATAATTGAAGACTGGCCAACAGCAATGTTTGCGAACGGACCGGCGTGAACCATGCAAGGCTGGTATTCTACCGTGCAACACAGGGTCGGGTTGATGGTGTTTCTCATCCATGCTGTCATTGCATTTCCGACTTCGAGGTCCCTTGTTGTAACGGGATTTCCCTTCTTGTCAAAAGCAACCGTAATATTATTAAGCCTTTCCTTCAAATCGGGAAGATCTCTAACTATTGACAGAATTGCCATCAACTCAGATGATACGGCAATACCAAACTTGGACTGCATTGTAAAGCCATCGTAACGACCGCCCAAACCAATTACTATGTTTCTTAAGGCTTGTGCACAAAAATCTATAATCCAACCCATTTCAACGCGGGTAGGATCGATGTTCAGACGGCGCATCTTGGTTAATCTTTCCAACTGTTCGTCATCGTAGTTCCGCTCATGTTGCATCCTGGCGGTTAGAGCCACCATAGCAAGATTGTGAGCGTTCATAATGTCGTTGATGTCTCCTGTAAGACCCATGGAAAATTCTGTCATCGGTATTAGAAGGGAGATGCCTCCACCGGCAGCGGTACCCTTAATATTCATTGTAGGACCGCCGGATGGCTGACGGACACAGCCACCTACGTTTTTGCCACGCTTGCCTAAACCTTCAATCAGTCCCATTGATGTTGTGGTCTTACCTTCTCCCAGTGGTGTGGGTGTGATCGCTGTAACTTCGATATACTTGCCATCCGGTTTATCTTTCAGGCGGTCAATAATCTTCATGAAGTCGAGTTTGCACAGTCTACCCATAGGAATGATTTCATCTTTTTCCAGTCCGAGTCTCTCCTGCCATTCCCAGGGAGTGGGCATGTTCTTTTCTGCTTCATCAGCAATCTGCCAATCTGCCATTTTTGTCGGATCATACTTAGCCATACTTTTCTCCTCCACTAATTAGTTTTGTAAACATTAACAATCCAGTAAGAACCTAACAATCGCTAAACGGCGAAGCTTTCCACCTCCTCCCTTTTCTCTTTTTAAACCCGCACAAAGCTCAAGGGGGTTATTTGCAAAAAGCGTAGCGAGAACCGTTTTCAGTTGAGAATCGGTTCACCTGTACGAGGGTCAATACACACCAGCTTATGTAAAATCCAAGCCAAACAAAGAATCGGTTTGCATATGAGATTGGATCCAGATATTCACTGCCACATGTTGTCCGGCCTTTAGTTAAGTAAAAAAAATATTTCACATAGTGGCACTTACATTAAATGAGATCTAATTCATTGTCAAGGCAAAAAACACGTGGATATCCTAGTATAATCAAGGAATTTTAGTGATCAAGGAAAAGCGATTTTTCGAACAATTTTGTGTAGAAAAGTATTTGTAAACCTCAATCTTGGCTACTTTGACTCTTTTTCTTTTATCATGATTATTATGTTTGACAATGGCCAATTCTTTATACTATTTAGCTGATCCTTTTTAAAATCTATAACTTTTTCTCTTTCACTTGACTTGGGGTTGAGACACATATGAATGATGTATTTTTCAACAACGTAAAGATCGAAAAAGAGATTTATTATTTTCTATATATTGGTGAGATCAAGGGGTACTGTCTCAACGAATATCTCAGGGAAGCTTTGGAAAAAATAAAAGATCGTCCGGTTCGGTATATCGCCGTAGTTCCAGACGTTTGGGAAGAATATTACCTGGACAACCTAATGGTTATAAACCCACCTGCTACTACCTTGACCCGGAAACTTGGGAAAACGGTTCACGTGAGAATCCCCGGAAGGAAATTCGCCGAAATTGTCTCCTCAGATGACGCTGTTCGAAGCACTATTCACGAATTGCTCACTTGTCAGGAAGAAGTCTACATCCACATGTTTCAGACCTTTCCTGAAATGTCCATTTTACAAACACCAGGGGTGAAGTTAATCGGTCCGGAACCGGGGTTATCGGATCGGTGGAATAGCAAACTTTACATGTACAAAAAACTACAAGGGCTTATACCATTGCCCCCGTTTTACATCTGTGAGACAAAGGAGAAGCTTCTGGAAGTTACGAAAAAGCTCTGGTACGAATGGAAAGAGGGGGTTTTTGTAAGCCTCGAATACAGTGCCGCAGGCGCATTCAGCCTCACTGCAAAATCGGAAGAAGAAATGCTTGAAAAGCTAGGGACGTGGAAACCTCCTTACCTTGTCACTAGGTTTGTCCCGCACAAACACGATCCCACTGTGCTGGGGGTTGTGGCCAATGAAAGAGACGTCTTTATCGGGTGTGTAGCGGATCAGTGCATGGAACAGGTAAACAAGTTTAGAGGTTCGACGTATCCGTCTGTTCTTCCTACTGACCTCCAGGAGGAATTGAAAGAAATTACAAGAAGGGTAGGGAAGGAAATGGCCAGAACAGGATACCGTGGCATTTTTGGCTGTGATTATATAATTGACGATGCGGGTAAGGCCTTTTTTGTAGAAGTGAATGCACGCAAACAGGGGACCACCATGGAAATGTGTTGTACCCTGGAAAGTTGCCTGCCCCTGGGATGCCCCAATTTGCTCGAAATTGAATTCTCTGCAGTTACCAAGAGCTGTTATCCCGAAGGCTGCCGGGAGCTGGAGGAAAACCCCGTGGAGATACACTGGGGAACGTATAATTTCAAGGCAGAAGAAGATGTAAGAACTGCTAGACGGCTGGTGAGACCTCAAAGTGAAAGAGACATGTTCAGAAGGTTGCTTAAAGATCCCGAAAAAAAATCTCAACATATTGTTGTTGAGCACGTTGGGAAAGATGTTATTGTTAAAAAGGGATCATTTGTTGGACGTGTCATCTCTGTCGGAAAAGATAGAAAAAGCATGATGGCAAGCCTTGAGGAGGGTAAATCCATTTTAAAAGGTACAGTCGAAGGAGTAATTCAAAATGAAAGGAACTAAATCCCCAAAAGTGAACCTTGATCAATTTACCAGGGAATTACTAGATTTACTGTTTGAAAAGACTGCCCAAAAGAAGAAAATGGGCGAAGATGAAGAACGGAAAATTAAAGACCTTTTTAAGAAGGCAAACGAGGCGGCTCTCACGAAACCTATAATAGAATTTTTTTCAGAACTGAAATCAATGCATGATGACCATGGAATTACGCCGGCAGAGCTTGGGTTTGACGTTGAAGATCTGGTTAAACTTGCAGATAAGCACAGAAGGATAGACGAACACCACGTAACGGTTGGAGGACGGCTTTGCCGGGCGCTGCCTATCGTGGAGGAAGCAAACGAGAGGGTTAAGAAATACGTTGAGAAAAAAGACGTGGAGGCTCCCAGTGGAATAGAGTTATGGGAAAAAATAAAGGAAAACGCCAGACGTATCAAAAAGGCTTTTGGGATGAGTGAAGATGATTGGAATTCCTTCTCCGGACAATTAAAGTTTGCCATAAACTCGCTCGACGAACTCATGAAAGCTGTAGAACTTCCCGATGAAGCGTACAAAGATATCAGAGAAGTAACCAGGCATTACCGCATGAGACTAACCCCATATTACGCTAGCCTTATTATGCCCGGGAAGATAAATGATCCCATTCTTGTTCAATCTGTTCCTACACGAGAGATGATCGATAATGCGGGTATTGAAATACCTCCCGTTGCCGCAGACCACTCTCCTGCAAGGCTTATTGACCAATTTTATCCGAGGGTCCTCACCATTAAGGCGACTAACATGTGCGCAATGTACTGTACTCACTGCCTTAGAATTGCTCACATAGGTAAAAAAGACAGAATCTATTCAAGAGACGCCTACAAGGAAGCCCTGGATTACATAAGAGAAGACACACTTATCCGTGATGTACTTATCACTGGAGGAGATTCTTTTATTCTGCCTAATGACATGATTCGCTGGCTCCTGGGGGAACTAGACAAAATTGATCATGTTAGAATGAAAAGGCTCGGTACCCGTATTCCGGTTACTTCTCCCATGAGGGTTGATGATGAACTCCTCGATATTCTGGAAGAAAGCAATGATATCAAGCCTCTCAGGGTAGTTACCCAGGTTAACACGGCACAGGAGATTACACCGGTCTCAAGGGAAGCCTTCAAGCAAATATCCAAGCGTGTTAGCGCCGTTATGAACCAAGCTGTTTTGCTTAAAGGTATCAATGATACCCGGGTAAAAATGTGGAAGCTCTGTGAGACCATTCATGAGGCGTACATTCGTCCATATTATGTGTTTAATTGTAGCTTCAGAAACCCTCAGTTCAGTCATCTCAGGGTCCCGATAGATGTGGGTCAAGACATAATTGAAAGCATGTACGGGAATATAAGTGGAGACGCGATACCAAGGTACATCGCAACTGCCGGTGGGAAGATACCACTCCACAGGACAAACGTGGTAAGGAAGGAAAATGGTAATGTAATCCTTAGAAAACCGTGGTCGGGTGAAGAAGTCGCTTACCCAGATGCCGATCCCGAAGTATACGCCAATCAAAAGTATGCCTTTGCCAGGTACTCGAAATAGAATATGGTCAGCTATCAGGAGATAGGACAGTTTGTTGTCAGGCACGAGAAACAAATGTTTTCTCTGCTAAAAGACATGGTTCTTGTCCAGAGCGGAAGCTATAACAAGAGTGGAATAGACAAGCTTGTTCACCTGATAGCCGACTTTTTTGTGGATCTCGCCTTTCCTGTTCGCGAGATACCTGAGCAGAATCTGGGAAATCACTTACTGGTTTCCACCGAGGGTTGTGTTTCCAAAGACAGATCCATCCTTGTAACAGGGCATACCGATACGGTCTACCCAGAAGATACCTCATTTAACTGGTTCAAGGAAGACGATGAAAAAGTTTATGGGCCTGGAGTTATAGACATGAAGGGAGGGCTCGTCGTGGGTATGTTTGCGCTAAAGGCACTTCACGAGTTCGAACTCTCCGAAGTAATCCCGGTAAAATTCCTCTTTAATTCGGATGAGGAAATAGGATCACCGGGGTCTCAAAAAATAATCAGGGACCTGGCTCGTCGAAGCCTTTTTGGCTTTGTCCTGGAATGCGGTGGGCTCGACAACAGCGTGGTTACCGGCAGAAAGGGAAAAATTGGGTTAAGGATACAGGTAAAGGGTGGGGCTGGGCACGCAGCCTTTGCTTCAACTGGGAAACCGAGTGCTATTTTGGAATTGGCTCACAAGATAATAAAAATAGAAAAACTGAATCAGTTAAGTGAAGGGATATCAGTCAATGTAGGGAAAGTGTCGGGTGGAACACGACCGAACGTTGTAGCCCGAGATGCGGAAGCGCTTATTGACATAAGGTATATGAGAGAAGAACAGAGAGAATCAATCCTATCAAGATTAGAAGACATTGTAAAAAAACCATTCCTGGGGGGAGTTAGTGGGAAACTGGAAATAATCTCTGAACGGCCACCCATGCCTCGTACGGAAGGCAACAAAAAAGTTTACGGGGTGATTCAGGAGGTAGGAAAGAAACTTGGAATAGATATCCAGGAAGATTACAGAAACGGGGTGTCCGACGCCAACCTTATGGCCGCTGAGGGATTACCGGTGGTTGATGGGCTCGGACCCGTGGGAGACCTAGATCACTCCGAAAAAGAATACATGATAAAGAATACGCTCCCGGAAAGAACTGCACTTTTCATTGCTACCCTTATCGAATCGTGGAAC
Source organism: Desulfobacterales bacterium (assembly GCA_026983715.1). Classification (GTDB taxonomy): domain Bacteria; phylum Desulfobacterota; class Syntrophobacteria; order B119-G9; family B119-G9; genus B119-G9. The sequence goes on along the minus strand of JALSTM010000188.1, from coordinate 9,400 downwards.
AGAAGAAACGAGCTATCGGTTGTTGATTACTAGTCCAAGTTTGTCAAAAAACTCCCGCTGTCTCAAAAATAAAAGCATTGGTGCATGTGGAATATACAGAAATCTTGACCGGGGATTGCAATGTAGTAGCAGGACAAAATAGAAATTTTTGTCATGGAACATATCATGTAAGAGGCTGCCCAGCAGGCAGATCGGCATGGCTCACTTGCGGGTAGTGTGGAAGTCAAAAGGCGCAAGCGGGTTGGCAGTCAAGCCCACCCGTTTGATGTACTTTATTTTGTCACTGTAATGGTTATAACCACTCGCCTGTTTTTGGCCCTACCCTCGGGGTTATCACTCCCGTCTCTCTTCGTGTTTGGCGCGATGGGTTTTTGTTCTCCCCAGCCTTTGGTTTTCAAGATATCCGGTTTAATGCCGTGTTCTTTTATCAGCCACCTCTTTACGGCTTCGGCCCTTTTCTCGGACAAAACCTGGTTGTACGCCTCGCTACCCTTGGCATCCGTGTGGCCTTCAATCAGCACATTGCCTTTGGCCTTCTCCAGGATGAGGACGGCAACCTTGGCAAGGGTGGCGGCGGCCTCTGGCTTGATGGTGAATTTGTCGAAATCGAACAGCACATCGCTGGCCAGGTCGATAACGATGGCCTGCCGGATCACCTTTGCATCGAGATCGATCATCGCCTGATCCACCGAAATGATATTCGTTTCGACATCGTTACTCTGTCGGTGCACATTTTCCCTGAGGCCGGTCACCTGCTCCGTCTTCTCGACCACGCCGACGCTGGATGCCTCCAACTCCACACTTCTTGGACCGTTCGGGCCAGTTAGCTGAAGCGCCTCTTCCGCCTCCGCCTGGGCTTTTTTAAAATCTTCTGGAGATTTCCATTCCCCGGCCGCAACGATTTGCCCGAAGACAAAGGCTATCAAGGGTATAAGTATGGTGCAAAGGGTTTTTTTCACTTCTTGATCTCCACATCAAACGGGGAGACCTCCGGGACCTGGAACTCTATTTCCTCGGTTCCCTCCGGCGGTGCGGGAAACTTGAACCAGAGGATTTTTATAGGATGATGTCCATCAAGAATAAGAGCGGGAATTTTTTCCTTTTTCAGGTGTTTTTTCAATATTTCTTTATTGACCGGCTCGGCAATGTAATCACCAACTACCGGAGATGCCAGCCAGTTCCCCTGTTTGTCTTTCAATACATAATATCTCTTTCCATTGGCAAGGTAGAACACGTCACTGACTTTAAACTTGATCGGTATTTCTCTCGAATGCAGATACGGGCTAATTTGTCCTCGGTTCTTTCCCTTTTCAAGGGCTATGACTTCGGCTGGATGAATATAACGTATCGCAAGAGTCAAAACACCATTTCTTACCTTTGCCTTGACAAGTTCAACCTTGGTTCCACCGGGCCCGTATTGTTCGTCGAGAACGGTTCCGGCCATCACGGCACCCGCACAAAACAACAGAGTCGTAACCATTACAATCATAGAATAGATCTTTCTCATTCCTACCTCCTTTTCCATTTTTCATATAGCTAAGCTCACTGGTGCTAATGGAACGTATCGGAATTGCCGTCCACTGGACCGCCTTGATTAGGAGGGCCGCTTTACGGCAGGTTAATAGTGTTTTTTAGTTGTTCTAAAGAAGAACTCCAATTAGTAGGTTGTGAAAAAAGGATCGTTGAAACTTATGCAAAATCGGTTCTCCGTCTGCAGCGTTTCTACAACAAGCCTGTTGAAGATATCACCAAAGAGGATTTACGTCAATACTGGCTTTGCTGTGAAAGTGATTTTGGCTGAAGCGCTACTATTTAAAGATTAGTTACTCCAGATTCTAACATTTTTTTAGGAGAACCCTTGTTTGGTCTTGGAGCATTTTTAGTAAGATAGAGTGGGAACGAGAAGAGAGACTCCCGACGATATTGAGTGACCGAGAAGTAAGAAAGAGCATCTATGCTTTTCCCACCTTGCAGAGCCGCCCCTTTTACCTGACGTTATTCTCCTTTGGGCTTCGTCTCAGGGGGGCATTAGCTCTCCAAGTTAGGGATATTCTCTGCGATCGGAACCTCATTCAGATACACGCGAGGAAATGACCTCTGGGTCACAGTTTTGGCAAAAATGCCAGGTTTGCGAAGAAACATGCAAGTTACAGTGGTGTCCAAGGCGTTTTACAACGCACATTGAAACGTATTGGCTTAAAGAAATGTTCATCCCACGTGTTCCGACACGCTTATGCAACTCGCATTCTTGAAGCAAATATCCCCATGTCACGTGGTGAGAATCCTCACACAAGCCTTTATCTGATTATCACTCCTATCTGTGGCCTCTAGTCTCTCATTTGTGGCAATCTCAAGCTCGGTAAAATGCTTCGGATCAATGATTGCGAGCACCTCGGCAAAGTATCTAGAATAAGTTGTAATGAAATGAACCTGCTCGTGCCGTGTCGATAGAAGCAATATTTCCTCTGGAAGTCATCCACCCATCGAACACTACCATTAATTCCTCATGACAACCAGCTAAGTACTTATACTAAAAAATGTCATCTATCGTCTGATGGAAAAGTTTTGAGCCACGTAAATTACCCGGGTAAACTCTATGGTGCAATTGAAGCGATATTTAGCGATCCATAAGCAAACCGGGACCAATTTGCCTCAAGTAGTGTTTTCTGCTCTTGTTGTGACTCCGAATTACAAGCCCTTAATTTGTCTTGCTAGAAACATTGGTGAAATTGTTAGGGGTGTCCAAAAGAATGCATTCCACCGTTTTTCCTTGCTTACTCCAAAGTTTGTCGAAGAAGTTTTTAGAATACTTCCTTATAAACATGTAACGTTTTAGCGTGTCATAGTTCTTATACTACCAGTGTCCATCATAAATGAACCGCTTGCTTCGCTCAAGACGCGAAAAACGCTAAGAAGGAAAATATTGGGGGACGGCCAGTCAATACCGCCCACAGTGCCTTGCACCCTTTCAGGCTAGCCAGGGGCAATGGAGAACAAGCATATCGCAGGAGGCGTACACAAGACACAAAGTTTCGGGTGACAACTCAAGGTGTCTGAACTTAATAGCATGCCCGAAGGGTAGGTTTCTTTCCTTGAGCAGACACCTGCCCCGTGAAATTTTTATCCAGTGAAACCTTGTATTGTTTCACCAGAACCGAAAGGATACGTAGTATTTGACTGGGGCACTGCTCAAGGAAAAAAGAAGGTTCATCCGGTTAATGTGTACCTCTGCTGATGTAAATGGTAAAGACGAAGCTTAAAATATTCCACGTCCCTATATCCATAAGCTTGTCGTTTGAAGATCTTGATCTTTTTGAACTTTACAGTTTCACCTAACTTCAACCCATTTATGGTATTACAGATTTTTTAACACCATATTAGTAACATATTGATTAACTTTTAACCGCAATTTGGAAAACTCGAGCTTTTGGATCTGGCTAATCTTTAAATTCCATTTCGGCAACAAAAGACTCTCGACTTTGAACTAATTCCCTGATAATAGAAACAGCCTGCGGGAGTTCACTTGCAAAAGGCTTCCTTAGAAGAATTTCTGCCTCCTCAAACTGACCCAGTTCTCTCTTGATTTCTGCCATCATTACCCGGTTGTTATCATAAGATTTTGCGTTTTTATAGATTTCATTTCCGAGGATTGGCTCAACTTTCCCTACTTCCTCCAGCTCATCAATCCATACGAGAGCTTGACAGTGTGGGCACTTAACAAACCGGGGTTGATCAGGTAACATGGGGACTTGTGTTTTTCCATCGGTCCAAAAAATCGTGCCAAACGTATTACCCGACAAAATAGTGAATTCTTCTATTAAATCAAAACATTCCAAGCATTTCCTGATTATTGTCGGACCAAGTATCATTCAATATCTCCCTCTGGTAGCCTAACAACCACAGTTGCTAGCCAAAAGTACGCATCCCTGAAGGGACAGCGTAGTGGAAGTTCGCTGGAGTGACATGGCCCAATAAGGACGATTAGCTATAACGGAAGCACTAGTTATGAAAGCCCGTACTTCTTTAGCCGGTAGGTAAGAATATGGCGAGGCGTTTTCAAGAACCTAGCTGTCTTGGTCTTGTTATAGCCGCATTTTTTGTAGGCTTCGGAAATGATGGCTTTTTCTGCTTCTTCCAGGGAAAAGCCATTCTCAGGTAAGCTGAAAGAAAAACTACCAGGCGCCGGCTCTATGGCGAGGTTAGCACCTGAGAAATCGCCCGTATTGTCGTCCAGTAAGAAATTCAAGTGTTTCGCTCTTATGACGACATCGTCTTCCAGTAGAACTATTCTTTCAATAGTATTTCTTAGCTGGCGAACGTTTCCGGGCCAGTTGAAATTTTCCAGGAACGCTTGTGCTTCTGGCGATATATACCTAAAGTGTTTTCCGTATTTGTTATTAAATTTTTCCATGAAGAATTGAGCCAGAGACAAGATGTCTTCGCGGCGTTTTCTCAAGGGAGGGAGTTCTATTTTTATGGTAGCTAGCCTAAAATAAAGGTCGGGTCTAAATTTGCCTTTTTTCACTTCTTGCCAGAGGTCTCTGTTGCATGCGGCGATGAACCTGACATCTACCTGTTTTTTTTTGGTCCCTCCGACCGGGTAGAACTCCTTTTCTTCCAGTACTCTAAGAAGTTTAGCCTGTACATCATGGCCGAGATCAGCGACCTCATCGAGAAAAAGGGAGCCTTCATTTGCAGCTTCGAGCAGCCCTTTTTTACCTGTCTGTCGTGCTCCGGTAAATGACCCTGGCTCGTGTCCGAATAGTTCACTTTCTACGATCTCACTTGCGAAAGCGGCACAGTTAAGTGCCAGAAGAGGGTTGGCAGCTCGGGGGCTGTGGAAATGTATTAACCTGGCAAAAAGTTCTTTTCCCACACCGCTTTCTCCCTGCAGGAGTATGCTTGCGTCTGCACTTTCCGCACTTTTGATGGCAAGTTCCTGGGCCGCTATAAACGCCGGGCTTGACCCTATTAATCGGTCTAGCTTGTATGCCTTTTTCAGTTGTCCCTTTAGTCCTTCTATCTCTTTTTTAAGGCTTATGGTTTCCAGAGCATTTTTAATGGCAACGTCAAATTCGTCAATGTCTATCGGCTTCACCAGGTAATTGGAAGCCCCCAGCTTCATGGCATTGACAACATCTTTGACCTGGTCGTATGCCGTAACCATTATAACTGCAGGGGGATGATCGGACTCCTTGAGCTTACCCAAAACATCAAGACCGGACATGTCGGGAAGTCCTATGTCCAGTAATACGAGTTCGGGCTTGATTGTACTCGCCAATTCTAAGGCACTACGTCCATTCGGGGCTTCAAAGGTGTGGTAATATTTTTTCAAGAAACGGTTAACGGATTTCCGGAAGGTATCTTCGTCATCCACTATTAAAATTGAGTATTTCTGTTTTTGTGAATCCTTACTCATCCCCGTCTTCCGCTTTTTTTCCGTCCTGCTGCATTTTACTAAAATATACGTAAAATCTCGTACCTACTCCGGGTTTACTCTCAAAGTCCATGGTAGCTTGGTGTTTTTCAATGATTTGCTGTGATATATATAAGCCTAAACCACTTCCATGCGCTTTTCTAGTGAAAAATGGATCGAAAATTCTGTTTTGATCTTCGGGTCTTATTCCGGTGCCGTTGTCTTGTATTATTAATCCTATGAGATGTTTTTCCTTTTCTTCAAAAGTTCTAAGGACCAATTCACCGCCGTTAGGCATTGCTTCAAGGGCGTTAATGATAAGATTCATCACTACCTGGGCGATCTGGTCAAAATCACAGTGAATCGGGGGAAGTTCATCTTCCAGTTCGATGCTAACCTGGATACCTTTTTTTCTCAACTGGGTTCTTGTTAGTTTGTAGCAATATCGAACAATCTCGTTCAAATCGTTCTCGGTGGTAGCGGGTTTTCCCGGCCTAGCGAATCCCAGTACCTGCTTCACTATTTTGTCTATCTTTTTGATTTCAAACTGGATATCTTCCATCATCTGGGCCTGGTCTTCGCTGAGTTCAAGTTCTCTTGATAACATTTGTATATTCAAATGTATACTGGCAAGGGGATTTCGGATTTCATGGGCAATGCCAGTGGCGAGGGTACCGAGGGATTTTAGCCTCTCGCTTTGCCGGAGGCGTTCTTCCATTTTCCGTTCCTCTGTTATGTCTTTTTCATAATAAACAACACGTTCAAGTTCCCCGGAGGTTGAAAAAACCGGAAAAGCATGGAACTGGTAATAGCCTCCCCAGCGGGGATGCTCTCCTTCTTCCTGCACCGGTTTTGCGGTTAGAAAACAAAGCAGTATTGGACAGTTCGGCGGTGGATCCTCCGCCTGATATATAACCTGGTAGTATTTTCGACCAATAATGTCTTCCAACCTACCATACTTCTTCCTTGTAGCCCTATTTACCCTGTAGATTGAATAATTGTAATCAATTACGAAAATATTGTGTTGTATCGCGTCGAAGCTTATTTCTAGCTCTGTTTTTGCTCGGCTTATTGATTCCAGGAGCTGTGCATTATCGATGGCCACACCGAGTTGGCGACCCAGGGATATCAAGAAGGGTATATGTTCTGCACTAAGCTTCATAGGATCATCGTTGGTGAGATAGAGAATACCTAGAAGGGTATTTTTGCTAAAGAGAGGAATGCAAAGGATCTCGTTGATGTCAGTTTCGCGCATTCTTTGCCGGAGGAGGGGAAAATATATGTGTTTCCTTTCCAACCACCTGGGAGCGAAAGTCTTTTTAATTGATTCTAGTTGCTTGGATTCTACGCTGAATCTCTTGACGTGGTTATACAGTTCCTGGCCAAAGCCCTTATAGGCGGCGAGGAGCAAATCCCACGTATCTTCATCTCTTCCTTTTTCGATTATGTATATCGCCCCCATTTTGAATTTGAAGGTGTCTATCACGGCATTGAGAGCGCTCTGGAGTACTACATTAAGTTTTGGTGAAAGCTGTGTGGCCCTGGATATTTCGTAAAGAATTTGAAGCTGATTTTCCCAGTGGTCGAGCTTGAAGTTTTCTATATCCTGCTCAACTTGGACAGGGGAAATGATTGCCAGTTTAACGAGCTTTTGTCCAACAAAAAAAGGGAAACCTTGTACCTTGAATCTGGTGTGGGGTTCCTTGGTTAATTCATAAATACCGTGGAAATGATCTGTGAGGTTCTTGGTTACGGGAAGAGAATTAGATAGATGCTTTTCGTTAAATATGGTGCTGAAATCTTCCCCAACTATGTCGCCGCATAGAGAGGCTGTCTGCTCATTTATGGCCAGTATTTTGTAATCTTCGTCAAATATTATAAGCCCGTGCCCCAGTTCGCTGAGTACCTTGCTCCAATATGGTAGGCTCTCAAAATCCCATGGTTCCAGCGCTTGTACTTTCTCGAGACTTTTCATTTCTTCGTTAACCTTTTTCCGGCGGACCGAAAATAGCTAGCAAGTCTTTTTTCAGAGCATGGATTTGTTGGTTTAAAGTAAATTTTCTGGAGCTTGCTGCCCGAGCTAGACTGGATGAGAACCGGGATTGCGTTACCAAGAAGAAAGTGGCGCTTCCGCGGGTTTGGGTTAATCCTGTATTATACCGAAAGCTTTTGCCTGCTGGTAGATTCTGGTAGCGTTCCGTATTGAAGCTCCGTCAATCATCTTTCCGTCAATGGCCACTGCGCCGAGTTTTTCTCTTTTTGCTTTTTCGTAAGCGGCCAGTACTTTCTTTGCCTGTTCAACTTCTTCAAAATCCGGTGTAAAAGTCATGTTAATTATATCAATCTGATTGGGATGTATTGCCCATTTTCCATCACACCCAAGGGCTGCTGCGATGTTACATGAATTTTGTAAGCCTGTTGAGTCCTTAAAATTGCCATAAGGCGCATCAATGGCAAGAAGCTCCGCCGCCTTTGCTGCCATAATCATGCGGCTGAGTGGAAAGTGGTACCGATGGCCCGGATATGCCTCTTCCTGTTCACCATGAGAACTTATCCCGACATGTTTCATATTAACAGAAGCACTGTAATCTGAAATACCGAATATGAGGGTATCGAGACGATCGGTGGCAGTAGCTATTTCATATGCGTTTACCAGGCCTTCCGCACTTTCTATGGATGCTTCCAACCTTATTCTCCTTGAAACCCCCGCATGAGATTCCACTTCATCAAGTAACTTACTGACCATGTATATGTCACAGCGGTTGTTCACCTTTGGGACAATGATGGAATCTATGTAGTTTCCGGCTTTCTCTACCACATCAATGATATCCCTGTAAGCATAGGGGGTATCCAACCCGTTTATCCTGTATGATTTTATCTTATTGAACCAGTTTTCTTCCATCAAGGATGAGACAACCAGTTCTCTTGCATTTTCTTTCTCATCCACTGGCACGCTGTCTTCCAGGTCAAGCATAACCTGGTCAGCACCGAGTCCCAGTGCTTTTTTTATCATTTTTGAGTTATTCCCCGGTACCGAAAGTATACTTCTACGCGGTCTTATGCCAGCCATTTTTTCTTATCTCTCTTTGTGGAAATCCAACAATTCGGCTTTTGATAATCAGAAAAGGGGCGACCGCGATCGCCCCTTTACGTATAATTATTTTTGTTTTTCCTTTAGAGCTGCATGAGCAGCGGCCAACCTGGCAATTGGTACTCTGAACGGTGAACAACTCACATAGTCAAGGCCGACCCGGTGGCAGAAGTCAATCGAACTCGGTTCGCCTCCATGTTCTCCACAGATTCCGATCTTAAGATCAGGTCGAGTACTTCTACCCTTTTCAACCCCAATAGCCATCAGTTGTCCGACTCCTTCCTGATCCAGCTTCTCAAAGGGATCATGCTCCCATATGCCCGCATCAAGATAAGCGAAGAGGAATCCTCCTGAATCATCGCGGCTAATCCCGAACACCGTTTGAGTAAGATCGTTGGTGCCGAAAGAGAAAAATTCTGCGGATCGAGCGATCTTGTCTGCGGTGAGGGCACCCCGTGGCACCTCAATCATGGTTCCAACCTTATATTTAACTTCAACGCCCATCTCGCCCATTACTTCCTTTGCGACCCTGTCAACAACTTCCCACTGGTTTTCAAATTCTGCTACGTGGCCTACGAGAGGAATCATGATTTCGGGTTCAACTTCAATGCCTTCCTTTTTTACGGTGCATGCCGCTTCAATTATTGCCCTTGCCTGCATTTCCGTAATTTCCGGATACACGATCCCAAGGCGGCAACCTCGATGCCCCAGCATTGGGTTGGCTTCGTGGAGGCTGTTGATTTTGCTTATGATCTTTTCTTCAGGAACTCCCATTTCTTCAGCAAGCTCCGCGATTGCCTTTGGTTCGTGGGGCAGGAATTCATGGAGAGGAGGATCAAGGGTTCTGATGGTTACCGGGAAGCCTTTCATAACCCTGAAGATCCCTATGAAGT
>JALSTM010000187.1 GCA_026983715.1 Desulfobacterales bacterium | reverse complement strand
CGCTGGATGCGATTCCGGATAAGCGTTTTCGTGGCCAAGTTCATGTAATTGTTCCAACAGCCGACAGGGCAAAGGCAACCATAACGGTGAAAGTAAAATTCCTTGAAACTGATCCTCGAATCATGCCGGAGATGAGTGCACGAGTCAATTTCCTCACTAAAACTCTTTCACCGGCTCTACTTGAACCACGACTTGCCATACCTGAGAAGGCCTTATTGGAAGGAGCAAAAACACCAACGGTTTTCAAAGTAGTTCGGGGGCGTGTCTTTGAAAAAACAATCAAGATCGGACAGCGTTTGAAAGATTACGTAGAAGTCAGAGAAGGGCTTAAGGTAGGTGAGAAGATAGTTCTAAACCCGAGCAAAAAATTGAAAAGTGGCCATAAGGTGAAAATAACCGAGTTTTAAACAATGGACGAAGCTTCCGCACAAGGCCCAATAAATAGAGAAGAGGAAAAGGATGATCCCCTTATAATCGTAAAGGATCTCCACAAATCTTACCGTAGAGGGGCTCAAAAACTCACGGTTCTAACCGGGGTGAACTTGTCTATCCCGGAAGCCCAATACGTTGTATTCATAGGGCCATCAGGGTCAGGTAAAACGACGCTCTTGAACCTCATTGCCGGAATTGATAAGCCAGATAAAGGAAAAATCATCATAGCCGGCGTTGATATCTCAACTTTGGACGAATCAAGGTTATCAAAGTGGCGTGCGCGCCATGTCGGGTTCATTTTCCAGTTCTACAACCTGATCCCGGTTTTAACAGCGTACGAAAACGTGGAACTACCACTCCTCTTGACACATCTATCAAAAAAAGAAAGAAAAAAACACGTTCTCGCTGCCTTGAAGGTAACGGGGATACTTGATAGGGCTTTTCACTTTCCGGCTCAACTATCCGGTGGACAACAGCAACGGGTTGCGATAGCAAGGGCGATCGTGACCGACCCGACTATTATTGTGGCGGATGAACCTACCGGTGACCTGGATAAAGATTCAGCGGCACAGATTCTTGACTTGCTCAATTACCTCAACAGGGAACTGGGCAAAACCATAGTAATGGTTACCCATGATCCAAGAGCAGCAAAGAGGGCAAGAAAGGTCTACGTTCTTGATAAAGGTATTCTTCGAGATCAATACGAAAACGATCTAAGTTGGACATAACCTGTAATGAACCTTTTAAAGTATATAGCCAGAAATACTTTTCGGCACAAGCTTCGAACAAGCTTAACCGTACTAGGAATGGCTATAGTTGTGCTCGCTTATTGCCTATTGAGGACGGTAGTGGCTGCCTGGTATGCGGGAGTGGAAGCATCATCGCCAAACAGGCTCATTACCCGAAACGCCGTCTCGCTTATTTTTCCACTGCCCATATCTTATCTTAATAGGATAAGAGAAGTTCCAGGAGTTGAAGCGGTGAGTTACGGAAGGTGGTTCGGGGGTATTTACATAAACGAAAAGAACTTTTTCCCCCAGTTTGCCATTGATGCCGACCACTACCTGGATCTTTACCCGGAATTTATTATTCCAGAGAAACAACTGGAGGCCTTTAAAAAAGACCGGCGTGGATGTATCGCAGGAAGACTGATTGCGAGAAAATACGGCTGGAAAGTAGGAGACACCATAACCATCAGGGGAACTATATTCCCTGGCACCTGGGATTTTATCTTGAGGGGCATATACCATGGAATAGATAGAGGAACAGATGAATCGCAGTTCTTTTTTCACTGGGACTATTTGAACGAGTCTTTGAAGAAAACGATGCCAATACGGGCTGATCACGTGGGCTGGTTCGTGGTGAAGATTAAGGATGTAAGTCAGGCTGCGGAAATTTCAAGGAAAATTGACGCCCTGTTTCAAAACTCGCTGGCCGAAACACTTACAGAAACCGAGAAGGCCTTCCAGATGGGATTCGTTTCCATGACGGAAGCCATTGTGGTTGCAATAAAAATAATTTCCTACGTAGTTATAGGGATTATTCTGGTAGTTTTAAGCAACACCATGGCCATGACGGCAAGAGAAAGAACAAGAGAATATGGTGTCTTAAAAACCCTCGGATTCCAGGAAGGATTTCTTTTTAAACTCATTATCGGAGAATCTCTTTTCATAGCTGTAACGGGAGGTATTTTGGGAATAATTTTAAGTTTTCCGGCCGCTCGAATTTTTGCCAAATCCTTGGAAACCTTTTTCCCCATCTTCAACCTTTCCGCGAAAACACTACTTTCAGGGTTACTAGCGGCAACATTGGTAGGTTTTCTCTCAGGAATATTTCCCAGCATAAGGGCAAGTAGAACTTCAATAGTTGACAGCCTGGGTCACGTGGGGTAGGAGATGAAAATTCCATACCAGTATTCAGTGAGAAACCTGTGGAATAGAAAACTCACAACTGTTTTAACCGTTTCGGGAATGGCACTTGTGGTCTTTGTTTTCTCCGCCGTCTTGATGCTTGCCGATGGCTTAAAAAAAACCCTTGTCAGTACCGGGTCACCGGATAATGCACTGGTATTGAGGAGATCTTCAACATCTGAAGTAATGAGCACCATAGACAGGTACCAGGCAGGCGTTATTGCCACTCAACCGGAAATAGCCCTGGGAGAAGACGGCCTTCCGATTCTCGCGAAGGAACTTCTGGTCTTAATAACCTTGAATAAGCGCGGCACCAGTAAAGTGGCAAATGTAACGCTTAGGGGAGTTGACGCAAATTCGTGGAAATTGAGGCCAAACGTCCGGCTGATCATTGGCAGAAAGTTTCGGAAGGGTGCAAATGAAATAGTGGTCGGCAAGCGGATAGCAGAACGTTTTGAAGGTTGTGCCCTGGGCGAGAGTATCAAGTTCGGGCAGAGGAGATGGCTGGTGGTTGGCATCATGGATGCCGGAAATACGGAATTTAGCTCTGAAGTCTGGGGTGACGTTGATCAGTTCATGCAAGCGTTTAGACGTCCAGTTTATTCCGGAATACTGTTTAGGTTAAAAAGTAGAGAGCTTTTTACGAGGGTAAAAAAACGCCTTGAAAATGACCCTAGGCTAACGGTCATCGTTAAAACTGAAACCCAGTACTACAAGGAGCAGTCTGAACTGATGGAACGGTTTATAAAAATCGTAGGGATGGTTCTAACCAGCATTTTTAGCCTTGGAGCAGTAATCGGGGCAATGATAACAATGTATTCAAACGTGGCAAACAGGGTTGTTGAGATAGGTACACTGAGAGCCCTGGGGTTTGGTAAAACGAGCGTGCTTACTGCTTTTCTCCTGGAAGCATTGTTGTTGGGCCTAATTGGCGGCCTGATCGGGCTTACGGCGTCATCTTTCCTTCAAACGATAACTGTTTCTACCACGAACTGGAAATCTTTCTCAGAGGTCGCGTTCAGGTTTACCCTAACCCCCCGAATAGCCTTATCAGGCCTGGCGTTTGCTGCAATCATGGGACTTGCGGGCGGGGCTCTACCCTCCATAAGGGCAGCGAGGTTACCCATAGTAGAAGCATTACATACCTGGGAATAATTCTATGCACTCTTGAAATCAGGCTTCCGCTTTTCAACAAATGCCTTGATACCTTCCCTCCCCTCCCCCACCGCGGCCCTGGCTATGGCCCATCGTTCCCTATCAAGCTGCTCTGGCAAACTCCTAGACCAGCCATCCAACATCAACTGCCTCGCGGTAACGATAGACTTTATTGCCAGATCGCTGATTGCATGGGCTTTTCCCAGAGCAGCGTTTTCAAGCCTATCTTCAGGGAGAACTTCATGTACCATGCCCCATTCCAGGGCCATGCTTGCGCTTACCCTTGGATTATCAATAACCATCCTCATTGCCTTGTTCATCCCGACTATCCTTGGGAGAATCCATGAGAGGCCTCCATCCGGGGTTAGCCCAATTCCTGAATAACCGAACATCAGAAATGCTGAATCTGCCATAATCCTGTAATCGCAAGCAAGCGCAACCGATAACCCAGCTCCAACGGCAGCACCATTTATGGCAGCTATGGTGGGCTTTGGAAGGCTATAGAGTTCAAGCATAATAGAATTAAGAAGATCCGCTAGTGCCTGGAATTCTTTCTCCGGGTTTTTAAACTCGCTCATGAAAGTAACGTCACCGCCCGCAGAAAACGATTTCCCCTGGCCCAGTATAACCACGCATCGAACATTGTCACTGTGCCTTACGTTTCTCAGAATTTTCAGAAAGTTGTCAAAAAAATCAGAGTTCATGGCGTTAAAATTGCCGGGTCGATTAAATTTTACAACCGCCACATCCCCTTCTACCTTCGCCGTCACTGTTTCTTGTTTGGCCATCTATGTTACCTCCAGGAAAAAGAAAACACCCAAAAACAGATCACCAGATTAAGAATCCGGCCTATTGATAGTACTTCGTGTCATATCTTTTGCAAATCTCTTATACCATATTTTGAGAACAAGTGTTCATTTAGAAAGTGCTCATGACAGGAAGAGTACGAGACTTGATTATTTTTCCTACGGCCGGTATTCTAAGTCAGAATTGAATAATAAGGATGCAGAGATGGACGATAGGTATAGAGCACTTGAGAAAATTGCCAAAAAGTTCTCCGTCGAAGGCATATATGCCTTTGGAAGTGCGGCCAAGGAAGCCCTAGACTGGGTTTCCGGAAAAAAGGAAGAAATGGATTTTGGCTTCGCATCAGACCTGGACATAGGAATAAAGCCACAACCAGCTACAAAACTTAACGTTCACCAGAAGGTTAAACTAACAATTGCTCTTGAAGATCTTTTCTCCGCACCAAGGGTTGACCTTGTTGTCATCCCGGAAGCAGACCCCTTTCTTGCAGCAAACATAATAAGGGGGGAAAGACTTTACGTGGAGAATGAATACCTGGCTGATGAATACGACCTGTACATTTTGAGAAAGGCCGGGGATTGTGCATACCTGGAAAGAGAAAGAATAGCCTTAATACTGGGGGATGGTAAATGAGCCCGTCAAGGATATCGAAAAGGATAATCGCCGAGCGCACGAGTTGGATTAACCAAATGATAGAAGGGATAAAGAGCTTACCCCTTGATAGCTTTAACTCATTTAGCCGGGAAAAAAAGAACGCATGGGCTGCAGAATCATGCCTGAGACGAGCATTAGAAGCTCTCATGGACATTGGAAGACACATTCTTGCAAAAGGATCTGGCGAAGGAATAAGCGAATATAAGCAGATAGGTTCAAGCCTTGAAAAAAGGGGGGTACTTAGTGCTAAAGAGGCATAATTATTCAGACAACTTGCCGGCTACAGGAATCGCATGGTGCATTTTTACCACGAAATCCCGGACGAAGAACTTTATCAAATATGTACGGAGAGGATTTATGATATACGGCTGCTTAGCGAGGCAATCTTGAGCTGGGTTAAACAACATCCAGAAATGTTGGATGAAACACTCTAAGACAGCGAAGCCGCAACCAAAACTCAGGACAAAGATTGATGGTTTCGTAAAAAGTCCTAAAACCGGTCATTGCGAGGATCCCACACCCACTTTATGACAATGTTTTCGACTTAATATCGAGATGTATGGCTTAAAGTGGGTGTGGGAGACGTGGCAATCTCATCAGCAAGAGATTCAGGATTAGGAATGAATCAGCTTCTGCTTTACTCCTTAATCCATCAATTCTTACTCCGGTCTTACCCCCATAATCAGTGAGATTGCTTCTCCCACACCTACTTCAAATACGACTATTTGCCATTGCTCCTACAATTCGCAGGAAGTGGGTGCGGGATCGCAATGACAAAATAGGAGATTTTTTGCGATACTGTCAGGATTAAGACACGCTAAAGCGTTACATGTTTATAGGGGAGTGTTCTAAGTCAAGCGTTCTTCAATACTAAGTTTTATTTGTGATCACCTATTGCCAGATATTCGAGCATAGGCCTTCTTGGTTTCGATGGCGATTTTAAGCTCCTCGTTTGTAGGAACAACCAGGATTTTTACCCTGCTTGCGGCAGTTGATATTTCTCTAATCTCCCCGCTTGAAGAAATGTTTTTCTCCTCGTCAATCTCTATTCCCAGGTATCCAAGATCGCTACAGGAAAGGGACCTTACATCCGGGGAATTCTCACCGATTCCAGCCGTAAAGACTATGGCGTCAACACCGCCAAGTATGGCAGTGTATGCCCCGATATATTTTTTTATTCGATAACAGTAAATATCCAGGGCAAGTTTCGCCTTTTCATTTCCACCCTTACTCATTTTCACTACCGCGCGCATGTCATTGGTACCGCAAAGTCCCCTAAGACCACATTCCCTGTTAAGAAGATTCTCTATGGCATCGTAGCTCATTCCGAGTTGACCCGCCATGTAAAAAGGAAGGGCCGGATCAATATCTCCGGAGCGCGTCCCCATTACAAGCCCTTCAAGGGGGGTCATCCCCATGCTCGTATCGACACACTTTCCATTTTTCACAGCAGCCATGCTTGCACCATTGCCGAGATGGACAGTAATAAGAGACAGATCTTCCAGCGGCTTTCCCATGTATTCCGAGGTTTTTTCGGCAACATAGGCATGGGACGTTCCGTGAAAACCGTAGCGACGGATCTTGTGCTTTTGGTACATTTCAAGGGGAATAGCATAAATAAATGCTTTGCGTGGAATACTATGGTGAAACGCAGTATCAAAAACAGCTACCTGGAGCGCCTCGGTGAAGATTCTCCTTGCAACTTCAATTCCTTTCAAGTTCGGTGGATTATGCAATGGAGCAAGATTAATGTTTTCCCTTATAGTATCAATAACTTTCCCGTCGATAATTGCCGTTGAGTGAAAGGTTTCACCCCCGTGGACCACCCGATGGCCTATCGCCACCACTTCCGATTTATCCCTTATGACGCCGTGTTTTCCATCCAAGAGCACGTTGAGTACATTTTTAAGGGCAATATCGTGATCCGGAATTACAAGATTTTTCGTTTCCTCGATTACCCTTTGTGCTAGGTTTACTCGATATCTCAGAAAGCTCCCTTCTTCTCCTATTTTCTCGACGATTCCACGCGCCAGAACGTTGAGATTTTCCAAGTCGAAGACCTCATACTTTAAGGATGAACTTCCGCTGTTCAGAACCAGAATTTTCACTGTTAGCCCTCTACAGTTTGAGCCTGGATAGCCGTTATGGCCACAGTGTTTATAATATCCGGAATCGTACAACCTCGGCTCAAGTCGTTAACGGGATACCTTAATCCCTGAAGAACAGGCCCGATCGCAATGGCTCCGGCAGATCTTTGCACTGCCTTGTATGTATTATTCCCCGTGTTCAAATCGGGGAAAATTAATACCGTCGCCCGACCTGCTACTTCGCTCTCCGGCATTTTCGTTTTCGCAACTCCAGGGTCTACGGCCGCGTCATACTGAATGGGACCATCTATTTTGAGACCCGGAAACATTTTCTTGGCTCTCTCCTTAGCTATCCTCGTTGCAATCTTTACTTTTTCCACGTCCTTCCCTTTCCCCGATTCCCCGGTGGAATAAGACAACATGGCCACTATGGGTTCAATGCCGAAGGCTTTTGCCGTTTGAGCAGAAGTGAGTGCAATTTCTGCAAGCTCTTCAGCGTTCGGATCAGGATTTACGGCACAATCTCCGTAAACGAGAACCCTGTCCTTGAGGCACATGAAGAACACGCTGGACACTAGACTTACTCCGGGCTTCGTTTTTATTATCTCGAGAGCCGGGCGAATGGTGGACGCAGTACTGTGTATAGCCCCTGAAACCATGCCATGTATCATTCTCTTGTAAACCATCATCGTTCCAAAATAGTTTACGTCGGACATGACATCATGAGCATTGTCAAGAGTAATACCCTTGTGTTTCCGTAACTCGTAGTAAGTATTCACATAATCTTCAAAATCAGGGTGTCGTTTGGGCTCTATTATTTCAATTCCATCAAGTCTCAGTCCAAGTTCGGTTACTTTTGAGGCAATCACGTCAGGATTACCCAAAAGCGTGATATCAACCACTTCCCGGCGAAGCAATGCTTCGGAGGCTCTTAGTATCCGGCTTTCTTCTCCTTCCGGCAGAACAATGTGTCTTTTTTTCCTCTTCGCCTTCTGGATTAGTTCGTACTCGAACATTTTGGGAGTTACTTTTTTCGGTCGAACCTTAATTATAGTTTCCCCCAGTTTATCCACATTGACATTCTTTTCGAACACAGCGATGGCTTGAATTATTTTTCTTTCATCATCGGGGGAAATAATAGCGTGTATTTTATCAACTTTTGCCGCGGTGGGGAAAGTATTATCGCTGACACTAAGTATAGGAACAAGGGGCTTAAACCCTTCAATGAGTTTCCTAATTGGAGTTTCCGGTTTGAGACCACCGGTGAGCAAAATACCGGAAATTGTTGCCATGGTCTTTGACGATACGGCAGCAAGTGATCCAATAATTATATCACCACGATCACCGGGAGTTATGATAAGCGATCCGTCATCAACCCGGGGGAGAAAGTTTTGTAATTGCATGGCCGCTACCGTGAAGTTATAAACATGCCTGTGAAGCTGATCATGACCGTATATCACTTCGGCTTCTAGGTGTCTCGCAACTTCTTTTACTGTGGGCTTCGAGAGGGGTTCCACTTCGGGTATGGCATAAACGAGCTGTCTTTCGAGCTTTTTCTCCCTGGCAAGCAACCTCAATGCTTCATCCCTTTCCCCTGCCGTCACTCTATTCACGACGGTTGCAACGGTCTGGCAACCCCGATCATTAAGTGAATCAAGTGCAAGGTTAATGCTCTGCAGAGTTTCTGAGAATGACTTCTGGTGGGCATTTGCAACCAGAAGAACGGGAGACCCGAGGTTATTGGCTATGTCAGCATTAATATCGAGTTCAAAAGCTGCAGTTGACGAGGCAAAGTCGGTGCCCTCACATAGGACAAAATCGAAGCTGTCCTTGAGCTGGCGGTACTTCTCTATCACCTTTTCCATGATTTCTTCTTGCCTCCCATGGGCAAGTAGTGTACTGATCTCCGCAGCAGTAAGTGCATACATTTCCTTGTATGAAATTGGTAGTTGAAAGTGAGAACTGATAAGCTTGATATCGTTATCTTCTTCGAAAACAATCGGCCTAAAAAAAGCCACGTGTTCCACTTTCCTGAGCAGCAATTCCATGACCCCGAGGGCTATGACAGACTTCCCACTCCTCGCTTCG
This sequence comes from Desulfobacterales bacterium, assembly GCA_026983715.1. Classification (GTDB taxonomy): domain Bacteria; phylum Desulfobacterota; class Syntrophobacteria; order B119-G9; family B119-G9; genus B119-G9. The sequence continues at coordinate 1,819 of JALSTM010000187.1, read as the reverse complement.
GTTGATGTTATGTAGAGACTTTCGCTCATCGATCTTTCCCTTCCCTGAAAAGTATAAGCCTAAGGTTCCGCACATAGACGTGGGCTAATTTATAGTGTATAACATTTTTAACTTTATCATTTTTTAGTGTAAAGCCGTCTCGACATTTAGCATACCTTATTTTCATAAGTAATTACAATCATTAAAAAAGAATGTCGTAAAAAAGCATACAGCAATGCACTCTCAATTCTAAAGTAAATTAAAAAACAGCATTCAACTGTTGGCTTTCGAATTAACACTTAAACCGGAATTTAGAACTTTGTACCATGAAATGTCGTCTTGATTATTCTTAATTCGCTATGTATTGTAAAACAATCGTTAAAATCAAAACACACTGAGGATTTACACCACTGAAAGGAGACAACCGTGGTACAACAGTTGAAAATTTCTCCCAGTATGACAAAAAAAGAAATTATTGAACGATACACTTCTCTTCTGGATGCATACAAAGAAGCTGTAAAGAAGGCTAAGGAAGCAGAGAAGTGGAAAAGTGAAGCAGAGAAATTCAAGGAAACCAAGGCAGTAGAAGAGACCCGAGAGGCAACAGTTGAAAGTGTAACTCAGAATGTGGGAAAGCTAAAAGGTCAAATAAAGGAAACGCTTGATGCTTTGACGGAAAAATTGGCCACAGAAACAGAAAGGCTTGAACAGATAAAATTGGCGATAGCTGCCCAGGAAAAAAAGCTAAAAGAACTCTACGACATAGAAGATTTCCAGGATGCCCTGTTAAAGTTAGCAACTGCTTACGAAGAGAGAAAAACGAACACCGAACGGGAATACGAAAACAAGCTTAGGGAACTGGAAGAGGAGTATAAAACGAGGAAGGAAACCCTCGAAAGGGAGATACAGGAAAAGAGAAGCGCATGGTTGGAAGAGAAAAGTAAATTTGAGAAAGAATTCAAAGAACTGAAAGCAAGTACAAAGAAAGAATGGGAACGAGAACAAGCGGAATACATCTATGAACGAGATAGAAAAAGAAGGATTGAAGAAAACGAGTACAAGGAGAAAAAAGCTGCCCTAGAAAAAGAACTTACACTCAAAAGAGAAAACCTAGAAAAAGAGTTTGCAGAAAGAGAAAAGGCTTTGAAAGCCAAGGAGGAAGAATACGAGGAACTAAAACGCAAGGTAGAAGATTTTCCCACGATACTCCAGAAAGAAGTACAAAAAGCGAAGAATCAGGCTACTGCCGAAATTAAGGCCGAAATGGAGCACAAAATCAAAATTTTAACGACCGAGCACGACTGGCAAAAGAAAGTTTACGAACAGCAAATAAAGTTCTTGGAGAGTACTGTCAAGTCACAAGAAGGAAAGATAAAGGAATTGAAACAAGATGTGGCGAAAGCCCTTGAACATGTCCGAGAAATTGCAGAAAAGGCAGTGGAGGGGGCATCTCAGGTAAAAGCGTTCCAGTCTATCAGGGAAATAGCCATGGAACAGGCAAAAAAACCGAGCCACGTGGAGAAGGATTAGGAGGTTAAGTAAATCAGCCGATACGTGCTGAGAATACCCTGATAAATTCGGATTTTTAGAACTGGCAATCAATTAAACAAAATCCCTCACTCCGACTGAAGCGAAGCGGAAATCCGAAAACTAGCTTCATATAGACTGGATGCTGGATCGAGCCTGCCCCTGACTAGAGCAGGGACGGCATGACGTGCAAGCGGTCTTGGGGTATTAGAATACTTCCCTATAAACATGTAGCGTTTTATCGTGTCATAATTCTTATACTACCAGTGTCCGTCATAAATGAACCGCCCGCTTCGCTTAAGGCGCGAAGAAC
>JALSTM010000186.1 GCA_026983715.1 Desulfobacterales bacterium | reverse complement strand
GAAAATCTCAGCATTCGTCGGAGAAATCGTTTCATCAAGCAGCGGATCGATCCATTCCCAGTCAGAGAGCTGACCACTATCGCGACAATGAACCTTGCGGATCCAGAGCTTGTTCGTTTTTTGAAGAAAGCGCCACATTTTATCTACTTATTACTGCTCTGCCAGTTTTAGGTTTCTCATAGTTTTCTAGAGCAAAGTTTCTCACTCATTTCTATTCTTGCTAGCAGAATCATGTAAACGAGCTTCCACAGATCTCATCCTTCATGGAAGAGACCGTCCAGTTTGCGGGAACAGGATGGCTCCTCCGGATAACATCCATCTGCATACCAATGATCTGGCGGGGCTTGATTGTAGGATGGTTGGTGGGGTTATCTCTTTTAGTTTCGGGAGATGCAAATCACCATATTCGCTTGAAAAAAGAAAAGGATTTTCGAAAAACGCACGGGAAGCGAGGCGAGCCACGTATCCACATCCGCTACGGGCCCTCCACCATCAACGGGCTTATCGCTATGTGCGAGTTGGCGCCTGACAGGATACCCATCCTTCCCTTCCGTCAATTCCTTTCTTGATCACCCTGGCCACAGGTATTAAAGAAGCCCTGCGAAGGAGTTCGCCCAGTGGAACTACTTTTACCCCGAACTGCTGCACCTTTCTAAGAAATTGTTCGAACAATCGGAGCTTTTTTACTCCTTCCACCTCAGCGTGAACAGTAAGGACGTTTATCCCGTGGGGACTTAACCACGACATGATGTAGTCGTTATAATTCTCATCGGTGATGCCGCACCGTCCGATGACTTCATCGTACGTTGGCATTGTGACAGGAATCTGAGCTTGATCCAGAACCTTACCGTTCACCACTGGATAGAAAATGCAATGCCCCCTGCAATCGCTGTTGTATGAAAACGGGAATCTCTGTTTTACGACAAGCGTTTCACTGGTAACCTTCCATGCAGGAGCCGCCGAGCACAACACATTGCTGCCAGTAACTTCTTCAAGCAATTGAACGCCTTGCTCCAAAGACTTGTATATCTCGTTGCAATCCATTGTATCTATTCTCGTTTGCCACGTGTAATGATCCCACGCGTGAAGCCCCACCTCGTGACCCGTCTCCGAGGCCAGCTTTATGACCGAACCGAGCCTTTCTCCTATGATGGGTCCGGGTCCCAGTGTGCCTCTCAGTACAATATCCCACCCATACAGCGAAGGTGCCCCGGAGCGGAGCATTTTCAGCAGGAACACTGGCTTGCACAGGCGCTTGATATTGCGGCCCATGTTATCAGGACCCACGGAAAAGAAAATTGTGGCTTTGATGCCAAACTTTTCCAGGAGTTTCACCAGATTGGGGACCCCTATTTTCGTACCCCTGTAAGTGTCAACATCTATTCGAAGTCCAAGTTCCATTAGGAAATGAATCCTTTTATTGGATCCCTGTCCATAAATGCAGTTCGAAGCTGCGAAAAGGGGCGTCGATCCTTAAGACAATCAGCATACGCAGCCCTGTGTGGTTATAGCCTCGTGTAGGAAAAAATCCAGGGTCTTTTTTACCGCCTCGTCAAGAGAAACCACAGGTTCCCACCCCAGAAGTCTACGTGCCAGCCGAATACTCGGCTTTCTTCGCCCGATATCCTGGTATCCTCCCCCATAAAAGGATTTGCTTTCCACTTCTCTGATACCAGCAAATGGGGGAAATTTGTGCCGGAGCGGATGATCCCTAAACTTAAGCGCCAGCATGTTGGCTAGCTCTTTAATGCTGGCTTCATTGTAGGGGTTGCCGATGTTAATGATTTTTCCGTCGCACAAGCCGTTATTATTTTCAATTATGCGGTACAAACATTCCACGCCATCGTCTACGTAGGTAAAGCACCTTTTTTGATTCCCACCGTCCACAAGTTGAATGGGTGTGCCTTCCACCAAATTGAGGATCAGCTGGGTGATCACCCTGGAACTACCTATGCGGGCTGAGTCAAGACTGTCAAGTCTTGGTCCTATCCAGTTAAATGGCCTGAAAAGGGTAAACTGGAGATCCTCGTGCTTCCCGTAGGCCCAAATAACCCGATCCAGCAGTTGCTTGCAACAGGAATATATCCAGCGTTGCTTGTTGATCGGTCCCAGCACGAAAACGGATGTTTCTTCGTCGAAGGCGTCATCGGGACACATTCCGTAAACCTCAGAGGTGGATGGAAAGATCAGTCTTTTTTTATACTTTACGCAATAGCGAACCACCCTGAGATTTTCTTCGAAATCCAATTCGAAAACGCGAAGCGGGTTTCGAGTATATTCTATGGGAGTGGCAATGGCTACCAGGGGAATCACCATGTCGCATTTTCTGATGTGATACTCGATCCATTCTCTGTGAATCGACATGTCCCCTTCGCAGAAATGAAAGTTGGGCTCCCCTAGCAAGCGTCTCACGCAGTTTGAATGGAGATCCATGCCATGAACTTCGTATTTTCCGCTGGAAAGCAACCTCTCGCTCAAAGCATTTCCTATAAATCCATCTACACCCAGTATCAGGACCCGCTTCTTTCTTTTGAGTTTTAATTTGTGTCTCGAGGAAGGCCCGAATCGCATTCCCTTGACTAGTCCCAGTTCTCGTGCCAGCTGAGTCCCTGTTACGTACACGCCGTTTTCAGTCTGCCCAAAATTTACACAGATGGATCCCTCTCCACACCCGATGACGAGTGGATCAGTTGATACGATCGCTCCTGGCTTGGCTTTCTCTGTTGCTGGAGAGATCGTGGAGACGTTCCAGAGGTAGCACTTTCTGTCTCCAATAAAGCTGAACGCGCCTGGATAAGGATACGTGACTGCTCTCACCAGGTTGCGTATTTCTTCTGCTGATCTTTTCCACTCTATCTCTCCGTCCTCTGGTCGACGGCCATTAAAGTAAGTGGCCCTGGAATGATCCTGGGGAAATCTTGGGGCTGTGCCCTGTTTTATCTCTGGAAGAATTTCGTCAAGGAGCTCTTCAGCAGCCTTGGATACCTTGTTGTGCAGACTTAGTGCCGTATCGTCATACGCTATGCGAATGGCCTTCTGGGAAACGATATCGCCGTCGTCAGGTCTGGTGGTCATGTAATGCAGCGTAACCCCTGTTTCCTTTTCTCCCTTTATTAAAACCCAATTAATCGGACATCTCCCCCTGTATCTGGGGAGTAGTGATCCGTGAAGGTTGAGACAACCCTTGGGAGGTATCTCCAGAATGTCCTTTGTAACTATCTTTCTGTAATAGAAGGAAAAGATAATCTCCGGTTCAAGTTCCCTGATTCGCTTGACCCACATCGGGTGATTTATATCTTCGGGAGCAAAAACAGGGATCCCTCTGCCAGCGGCCAGTTTGGCAACCGAATCAAACCAAATGTTTTCCCCCGGTGCATCCTTGTGCGTAAATACTGCCTTGATTTCAAAACCATTTCTTATCAGGGCCTTGATTCCCACGCATCCAATATTATGGTAGCCGAGTACTACTGTTCTCATTTGTTTTCCACCCTGCTTACCTGTCTCAAAAGTTTAGAAAAAACCCGCTTACTCCTTTTTAAGAACCTCCCCGAGCACGTAAGGGGGCCTTTTCCTGACTGCTTGAAAGATTCTTCCGATGTATTCTCCGATAAGCCCGAGCCCGAAAAACTGGGCTCCTACGAAAAAGAAAAGGAGAGCAAAAAGAGTAAACACGCCACCTGCAGCCCACTCCGGGCCATAGTAGATCCTCAGGACGAGGATGAGAGCACCAAGAGACAGCCCAAGAAAAGAGATTGCAATGCCAGCAAAAAAGAGGGTTCTCAGGGGCCACAGGGAAAAACCGGTCATCAGATCGAGTTGGAGACCGAAAAGCTTTAACAGGGAATACTTCGAGTTGCCGGCAGCCCTGCCCTCATGGCTGACCCGTATTTCTATCGGATTTTTGGCAAAAAATGTGGCGAGGGCGGGGATGAAAGTCCTGTACTCGGGATTTTGGAGGATACCCTTGATAACTGGCTTACTGTAGCCGCGCAGCATGCAGCCAAAGTCCTGCAATGTGATACCCGATATTCTGCTCACCAGCCACGTCGTGATTCGTGAGGCCCACCTTCTGAAAAAGTAGTCTTTTCTGGTTGTGCGTATCGAACCAACCAGATCGTGCCCGTTCCTCAACTGTTCTACAATCCTCGGGATTTCTTCAGGGGGGTTTTGTAGATCCGCGTCCAGGGTCACAATCCAATCACCCCTCGCCTGTTCAAAGCCTGCCATGACGGCGGCATGTTGGCCGAAGTTTCTTGGGAGATTAACTATGATGAGACCCCTCCTTTTCTCTTGTTCCTTGCGCAAAAGCTCAAGTGTACTGTCGGTAGAACCGTCATTTACGCAGATGACTTCCCATGGTTCTGGCAATAGGTCGAGGCTCTGAAACAGCCTTTTGCAAAAAATCACCACGTTTTGTTCCTCATTGTACATGGGAATAACAACGGATATTTTTGCTGTACCAGTGCGGTGCATTTGGATCCCCCCTCCTATCTTTTAAATCTTTTTATCAGTGTTCGAATTGCTTCGACTACGTCAGATTGGTCGCCCTTTTTAAGGAGAGGATAAAGAGGCAAAGAAAAAAGCCTCTCACTGTTCCACTCGGCGTTGGGAAGAAGTCCGGTTCGGTATCCGAAGTTGTCCCTATAAAACTTAAGCAAATGGACTGCGGGAAAATGGAGGCCGGTTCCGATGTTTTCTTCCCGGAGAGCATGGATAAATTGATCCCTGCCGACGGTAAGAGCTTCAATGTTCAGTCTCACGACAAAAAGGTGCCAGGCGTGCTGGTGGGGATACGGGACATCACCCAGGGGTAGAACCTCCGGGATATCCCTCAGGAGTTCTTTGTAATTTTCGGCAAGTTTCTTTCTCCTGGAGTTGAACGTATCAAGCTGCTTGAATTGGTGTATCCCTATTGCCGCCTGGATATCGAGCATGTTGTACTTAAACCCCGGTTCCTCCAATTCATATTGGGGCACTCCTCCCCGGGTGTAACGCTTCCAGGCATCGCGTGAAATCCCATGAAAGCGAAGTTTCCTCATTCTTGTTGCCCTTTCGGGATCCCGGCAAAGGATCATCCCACCTTCTCCCGTGGTGATATTTTTTATCGGATGAAAGCTGAATACTGCAGCTTCACTCTTTTCCCCTATTAACTCGTCTTTATATCTGGTGCCGAGTGCGTGGGCAGCATCTTCGATGAGGGCAATATCGAATTGCTCACATAACCCTCTCATGGGCTCCAAATCGCAGGGTGCCCCTGCAAAGTGAACGGGTATGATAGCCCGTGTTTTTGGAGAAATATGCTTTTCTATCTCCGCGGGATCAATTTGAAGTGTGCTTTTATCCACGTCAGCAAAAACAGGTTTCCCACCACAGTGAACGATGTTGTTGACAGTTGAGGGCCAAGTAATTGGAGTAGTTATCACCTCGTCGCCAGGCTGCAAGTTGACGGTAAGAGTAACAAGGTGAAGTCCGGCGGTAGCTGAATTTACGGCTATTGCTTCTTGACCACCGCTCCACTTCGAAAACATCTCTTCAAGCCGAGTCACTTTCGGTCCAGTAGTCAGCCAGCCTGATCGAAGGCTGTCACATACTTCTTCTATCTCCTTCTCCCCGATGGTAGGGCGGGAAAAAGGGAGAAATGATGTTCGTATCCGTGCTGTTCTTTTCATCATGCACTCCTGGTGATGAGGTAGACGCCAAAACAGATGACAATTATGCCCGACCAGCGTACCGGTCCCAATGCTTCACCGAACAATGCCTTGCCAGCAAAAGCTGTCACAATGTATCCCACGCTCAACATCGGATAGGCGTAACTCACATCCACGCGTGATAGGACCATCAACCAGATAACCACGCTTACAACGTAACACCCAACCCCCAGCAGGATAAAAAGGTTGGTCATAACCTTTAAGCTGGCCGGTATGATGTTTTCAACAACGAAGGCAAAGGGACCTACTGCTTTCATTCCTTGTTTGAGACAGATCTGAGCGGCGGCGTTAAGAAGGACGCCTGCCAGAATGAGTGGAAGATATTTATTCATGATATGGGTTTCCCTCCTGCAAAAAGTGCCACAGTACGTGGCGAATGAAAACTCCCGCGAACACCTTGAATTGCGGTACCATCTTTCAGAACAACTCTACGCTCAGAATTGTCCGACCTGTTACCAGCTTGCGGGTTTGAGTCCGGAAATAGTCGGCGTAACCTGTTACAATCTCTTGTGTCTCGAGTCCCCGAGAAAATATCTCCGGTTTTGCGCGAAGTTTCAGAATGTGGGGGAAATTTCCACGCAATATAGTAGCGACATTTTTTCCGCATCCACGGATAGAGTTTCTCACTGTACTCGGTGGCTTCATCGAGCTGTTTTTGAACCAACGGAAAGAATCTTGGTAGATATTTGCGTCTTGCAATAAGGACCTTTGGCCTCTTGGTGTCGGAGAGAAACTGTGCCACTTCTCTGCTATTTTGAAGTACCCGTACCGGGCCTGCTAAATCAAGATAGAAGAGAATGTTGGCGGAAGGTGAGTGAAAAAAGGCTATCTGGGACAGGCGTAGCCCGCTGACTTCGCGACGAAGCTCCAAGGCAAATTTCTTGCCAGTTCTGTATTCCTCCAGTGTAGGCTGCTGCCAACAAAAATATCCTCCTACCAGTACAACGGATGCAAATAGCAATGGCACCAATTGTGAAGGGATTCCAACCCGTGCAAGCCGGTATGAACGGAAACGCATGAGCCAGAGCCAACCGACCAAACCTGTTACTCCCAACACAAATGTCGCGGTTTTCAGACCGGAAGGTGGAATGAACCCAATGTGTCTCTCCAAGTAAGGCCAGATAACCGGGCTGGCGATGAAAACGATGAGGGGAAAAGCCAGGACGGCACTCTGGGAGAAGTAAATTACTCGTTTCCAGACAAGCTTATCGCAACGGTCGAGAAAAACTGCTCCAAGCAACGCGCAGAACGGAAGTATCGGCAATATGTAGTATCCGCGCCTGGAGCCCGAGGCCGTGAAAAAAACAAAGATCAAAGTGGCGGCTTCCAGAAGCCATTTCGTCTGTGTGTCAAGTTGCCGGTACGATCGAACAGACCAGATCGTTGCCATAATGATGATGGGGCTCCACGGGAGTACGAGCAATGGGAGGTAGTATACATAGAGGTACACGGGCCCCTTGTGGTCAAAGGGTTTAAAGTATCGGATTATGTTTTCCCGCACCATCATTCCAAGGCCTGATTCACCATACGTACCCCTGGTGAGATCAGCATACAGGAAGGGACAAAGGTATAGTGCTATCCCTATTGCTATAGCCACAAAGTGAGGGAAACGCAGTAGCGATCTCCAGCGTCCTTCCCTTATGAGGTCCGGAAATATCGCCAGCACGGGTACCACAACAGCAGTAAGCCCTTTGAAATGAGCTCCTGTGAAACAAATCAGGTAAAAAATAAGGTACGTCAGAAAATTAAGCCTGTCTCTCCTCTCGAAGTACCACAAAACGGCCAGAATAATGGCTGCAAGATTTTCTGTTTCCGCAGCAGCGGTTCGCCCCCAGAATACTAGGCCAAAGCTAACAAGAAGCATCCAGGCGGCCATATCACCTACTTCTCTCGACCAAAGCCTCCGCCCCATGCGTCTTGTTGCCCAAACTGCAAAAAGAGCAAATAAAGCACTCGGCAGCCTGGCGCTCCATTCATTGAGCCCCCCCGTCAAGAAAGAGGCTGCGGCTACGATCCAGTACGTTAAAAGGGGCTTATCAAAGTAGGGTTGTGCGTTTATAGTTGGGTGGAAAAAATTGTTGGAGAGGAACATTTCCCTTGTAACCTCTGCCCACCTTCCCTCGGATGCCCAGAGGCCTCTGTTACCCAAAACCCAAAAAAGAAGAATGATTCCAACTGCCCAGAGTGTTATTTCAAAAGGAATGTCATATAGAAACAATGCTGTGTTTCGCTTTGCATTTTCTCGATTATTGGCATCGTGTTTCATTGAAACTCTTGCTTCCAATACACCTGCACGAGATTAGAACCCCTTCAGGTACCCGCGGTACTGGCACAACGGTAACATAAAGCCAGGTATTCTTGTGTTGTGCTCCCATCTTTTCACCAGGATCGAGTTTTGTGGCTTCGTTTCATGTAGCCAACTTTATCTTCTCCTCAGAGAAGACAATCCCGTCTGCAACTTATGGATCGATTCACAAGAAACATTTGCAACATTCTATGATTGCGAGCAATCATTCGGAGACAAGCGACCAATAGATCCCAGGGAACGTTTCTGTCATAATTTAAGTTTGCTAGGCTATGGATGTAATCTCTGCGTTTTAGCATTTTTGTTTGAAACGATATTTAAGGAACACTATCGAGCATTTCAAACTATGCTTTTATGATCAAAAGTGTCACGGCTCATTTGCTCTGCTCTCTCAGCCAAATAATTCCATATGAAGGTCTCCCTTGCGATCCGTTGATTCGACCCGTGACATCCACCTGAGGGTATTACCACTAAAAGGACAACAGGGTACACTCCTTATACAAGGACATTACTTTCCCTACGATTGCATTATAGTTTCAAAAGTATTACAGTTTGTTAATGTTACAGTTGGGTGGTTAGACAAGAGACTCAGAAAAATGTGGCATTCTCGCGTAGATTTGGTTAGTTTGTTTGCAATGCCTGTGTTAGCTAAGGCGAACAGTGAGGCGGTTTTTACCGGGCAGCCAAGGCGATGGAGTACCCAAAACCTGTTAGTGTAGCGGGCTAAGGAAATCTTTCGGCGATCAACAAAGCTTCGAGAGAACTTGCTTTGTTCTTCTTTGCAATAGGGAGGTAACAACGCGGAGAGGACTTATTTGTTTACTTTAACAGGACCATGATACTTTTGTTCACCCAGAGAAAGGAGGAGAGAAATGGAACTACCGGAAATCACGAAAAGACTACTGGCAGCCAAAAAGGAAAAGAAATTGAGCTTTGCTGATTTAGGGAAGGCCATCGGTCGTGACGAGGTATGGATTGCTTCTGTCTTTTATCGGCAGGCGAGCGCTTCTCCCGAGGAAGCAGGCAAGCTTGTAGATCTGCTTGGGCTATCTGCAGATGTAGCGGAAGTTCTGACGGAATTTCCCACAAAGGGGCTGGGACCGCTTGTACCTACCGATCCACTAGTTTATCGGCTCTATGAAATCATGCAGGTCTACGGAATGCCTCTCAAGGCTGTCGTTCACGAAAAGTTTGGCGACGGAATCATGAGTGCCATTGACTTCACATTGCGTGTAGAAAAAGAAGAAGATCCCCATGGTGATCGTGTGAAAATAATAATGTCCGGGAAATTTTTGCCATACAAAAAATGGTAATTGCGTCCTGGCTGGCTTAGGTCATTTGTAGTTGATAAGCTTGTCCGAAAAGCTTTTTTTGTTTTTCTCTCAAACGAGAGGTCAAGTCATACTTAGTGTAATGGGGGCGACACGAGCTCCGACCCTTTAGTATTCAGGTGAGATTGCTTCCGATCGCCCCTGGCGAACTTTCCGTGACGGCAAAACGATACATATTCCTCCATAAACAGCCCCCGCATACGCCCTCCGTGCTTGGTTGATCCGGCACTGGTTCACCTCATTACGAAGCGGTCCAAGAGAATCTTTCGTGTAAATCTCCATTCGCAATTGCTTTTTTTCATTGTCCAGATTGACATCTTAACAAATTGTAATTTTTTCAAAACGGTTCTGTAATTTTATCTCAATATAACTGAATGGAATTTTGTGAGTTACTCACCTTTGCGTTCCTTTTTTGTGCATGGTGCCGAGCAATAGTACAGGATGTTTGGGAAGATGAATCTCAAACGACCACAGATAATGGTGCCAAGACATGGCTCAACAAAAGGTTTTTTCCAAAAAATGCACGCTACATCCATGGGAATATATGCATGAGCAAACCACTTTTCTTGTTTAAAGTTTATACAAGAATTGTGAACGGCATTAATTATTTTCGTTCTATCAGGAATGACTTCAATGCATGGTCGTCAAGCACGTTCGAGAACAAGCTCAATAAAATGTTGGATGGTTATCCAAGAAATCATAACTACAAAGTCGTTGAAAGGAAAGCCGTTCCAAGCTTCAAACTCTACGAGAGATTACGAATAGTTAGTGCTCTTTACCCTGATATGTTGGAGAGTTTTCTCGATTTTGGATCTTGTAAAGGGTTCTTTGTAATGGATGCAGCCCAACGGGCTAATTGCAATAATTCTGTTGGAATTGATGTCCATGAACCCTTTGTTTACCTTTCAAAAAAGGTTAGGGATTATTTAAATATAAAAAATGCCAGATTCTATCTAGCAACACTTGATGACGTGTCAGATAAACCTGAAGCTTATGGTGGTCCGTTTCAGACAATATTATTAATAGGTACATACCATTATATTTTTTGGGGCAGCAAAATATGTTGTAAAGCATATTATAATCATAAAGAGATTCTCTCCAGACTTCATGCTATCTGCTCGGATAGAATTATTTTCTCGGCAAGACTCGAAATAGAGAGGTTGCCACGGTTTCTGAAGGAAAAAGCTCGGACAAATGGAGCGCAAAGAATTTACAATAAGTCGGGCTTTCTCAAGGAAGCGAGAGAGTTCTTTCACATAGAAGAAGCCGGTTACCTTGGCAAGGATTCTCTACTTATAATGAAAAAAACTTAGATCAATTCAGATTCTAAGGCAGCGAGGCCGCAACCAAAACTCAGGACAAAGATTGATGGTTCCGTAAAAAGTCCTAAAACCGGTCATTGCGAGGATCCCACACCCACTTCAAATACGACTATTTGCCATTGCTCCTACAATTCGCAGGAAGTGGGTGCGGGATCGCAATGACAAAACAGGAGATTTCTGCGATACTGCCAGGATTAAGACACGCTAAATCGTTACATGTTTATAGGGAAGTATTCTAAGGCAGCGAAGCCGCAACCAAGTTTGAACCGCTAAGACGCTAAGAGCGCAAAGGGATATTGTTTTTTCCTTGAGCAGTGTGTAACTGCTCAAGGAAAGAAGCCTGCCCTTCAGGCATGCTGTTG
>JALSTM010000185.1 GCA_026983715.1 Desulfobacterales bacterium | reverse complement strand
CAATATTTTCCTTCTTCGCGTTCTTCGCGCCTTAAGCGAATCGGGCGGTTCATTTATGACGGACACTGGTAGTATAAGAATTATGACACGCTAAAACGCTACATGTTTATAGGGAAGTATTCTAAAAAAGTTTACTACATGCTGTCATTGCGGGGATCCTACACCCACTTTATGATAATGTTTTCGAGTTAATATCGAGAGGTATGGCTTAAAGTGGGTGCGGGATCGCAATGACCGTACTTTGGCTTTTTGTGTGGCACAATGTTTACGAAACGCCCAACTAGGAAGCAGCTAAATAGGATGAGAATAATTCAAAAGGTGTCACGTTGACCGGAGCACATTATAAAAACCGTGGATGGACGTCTTTAACGTGGAGCATTTAAACTCGAATCATTTTTCTGGCACAAAGATCATCTTTTTCCTAATTTTTGCACTGGTAGTACTGGTCATTGTATCTACGGGGATGGGGTACATAAAAATACCTGCGAGTGATGTGCTCCGGGTTATCTGGTACAAGGTTTTGGGGAATTCTTCCGGATTAAAGAGCCTTAACAGGGTTTTTCCATACGTTATATTGGATGTTCGGTTGCCGAGGATCCTCACCGCTGCATTGGTGGGGGCAGGTCTCGGGATGTCGGGGGCGGTGTTTCAAGGCATCCTCCTCAATCCCCTGGCTGACCCTTATACGTTGGGAGTATCATCTGGTGCGGCTTTCGGGGCTTCCCTAGCGCTCATCCTGAATATATCGCTATTTGGTATGGACCTGGTACCAATTTTTGCTTTTCTGGGAGCAGTAGGGACGCTGGTAGCGGTCCTTGCTATTTCATCTGTCAGGGGGCAGTTGAATTCAAACAACCTGATTCTCTCCGGTGTAATAGTTGCTGCCATACTTTCTGCGGGAATTGGCTTCCTGAAATACATCGCTGACGAAGAGGTATCGGTAATTATTTTCTGGTTGATGGGGAGTTTTGTTTCGAAAACGTGGTGCGATGTCTTGCTCACCATGGCTTTTATCGTTTTTGGTACGGGAGTTTTTATCTTCTATAGTCGTGACCTGAACGTTATTTCTCTGGGAGATCAAATATCGGAATCTCTTGGAGTTGAGGCCAACAGGGTAAAAAAGGTACTTCTTGTTACTGCGTCTTTGGTAACGGCGGTGTGCGTGTCTGTTTCAGGAATTATCGGGTTTGTGGGTCTCATTGTGCCTCACCTGATGAGATTCATTCTTGGGCCTGATAATCAAAGGCTCATCCCCGCATCCGCCCTGGGTGGTGCATTGCTCCTTTTGATTGCAGACACAACCACGCGTTCGCTACTGCCACACGAAATCCCGATTGGCATCCTGACGTCGCTACTGGGAGGACCCTTTTTCTGCTACATTTTCCGGAAAAAAGAGTTGGGCAGGGTTCATGGCGCATAAGGAAAACATTGTTGTTCAAAACGTGGTCTTTTCTTACGGGGAAAATGAAGCGATACGCGGAATTAGTGCCACTTTTGATCCCGGTAAGTTCATTGGGATTGTGGGACCAAACGGTTGCGGGAAATCAACTTTTCTTGACCTGTTGATCGGGATTAAAAAAGCTTCTAAGGGTAAGGTAATCCTAGATGGACATGAAATTGGAAATTACAGCAAAAAAGAGCTTGCATTGCGAATGGCCCTGGTACCGCAGAAGTTCTTTATAAACTTTCCCTTTACGGTGATGGAAGTGCTCATGATGGGCAGGCATCCTTATATTCCGAGGTTTTCAAGCCCGTCTGCCAGCGATTATAAGATAGTAGAAAAAGTGGCTCACGAGTTTGGGTTGACCGATTTTTTGTCGAGATTAGTAACAGAGTTGTCTGGTGGTGAAATTCAGAGAGTCGTGGTTGCAAGGGCAGTAGTTCAAGACACTCCCTTTCTTTTACTGGACGAGGCAACGTCGAACATGGATATCAAGCATACGCTGGATATCTTAAACGGTCTTAAAGCCAGGGTAGCAAAAAAAGGTTGTACGGTTATTTCGGTAATGCACGACCTCAATCTTGCAGCGATGTTTTGCGACGAAATTCTCATTTTAAGAGATGGCATGCTTCACAGTCAGGGCGAGGTTAGTGAAATTTTAACCGGAGAAACAATAAGAGAAGTTTTCGAAGTGAATGCTGAAGTTGTTAAAGTTGGAGCCAATGGGAATCTTCGGATTTTTTTTAACGAGGTGATTCGGTGAAGAAATTATTTTGGACAGCTGTCGCCGTGATAATCATGTTCGGTTCGCCAGTGTTTGTTCAGGCAGGATCGTTTATAGATGATAGTGGTAACAAGATAACCTTCGATAAACCCTTCACGAGGGTTATCTCTCTTTATGCTGCTCACACGGAAAATATTATCTCAATGGGCGCTG
>JALSTM010000184.1 GCA_026983715.1 Desulfobacterales bacterium | reverse complement strand
TGCGTGTTGTCCATTGCCCTTGTTACCCTGAAAGGGTGCAAGGCATTGTGGGCGGCGTTAACCCGCCGGCCGCAATATTTTCCTTCTTCGCGTTCTTCGCGCCTTAAGCGAAGCGGGCGGTTCATTTGTGACGGACACTGGTAGCATAAGAATTATGACACGCTAAAACGTTACATGTTTATATATAGGGAAGTATTCTAATGCTAGTCGCACTATGAGTTAGGTAGCCCACGGTTTCAACCGTGGGTATAAATACCATGCCTAACCAAATAACCGATTCATCGGTTTCCTACAATTCATGACCACTATTTCGCAACGGCAGCTTTTAATAAACCTCTGATTAATTACTTAGTTTGTCAATGGCCTCTTGCACGTAATGCCGCCCCCCAGACCTAGTCAGGGGCAGGCTTGATCCGGCATCCCAGCGAGAGAATTCTAGATTCCGGCTCTACGCTTCGCTCCGGCCAGAATGACGGTTTGTGAGTTGTGCTCGTCTTACTTGTTTAATTGAATTGCGGTCCTATAAATCTGAATTGATCAGAGCTTCCATAAACAACTATGTGTGTTATTTATTTCCCTTGCAACCCTGAAAGGGTATAAGGCATTGTGGGTGAGGTTAACAGGCCCGCCACAATAGCTTTTTCCCTCGCGTTCTTCGCGCCTTGAGCAAAGCGGGCGGTTTATTTTTAACACTCAAATGACAGAATATGGCAGATATTTTTTGAGGAATCGATCCATTAGGTGCCAACTGTGTCGCCATTTCCCCTTGCCAGAAAAATGCATGTGAGATATAGACTTAGAGCACTATTTTCGCTTTAAATGGTTGAAGCTTTCTGGCATTCCCGGAATGGTAAGAAATGGAAAAGCAAGATTTTGAAATCCTGAAAATAGACAGGGATGAAGAGTTTGAAGCTCCGGTTCAGAAACGGAAGAAGTTTCTCGTTTTTCTGGTCCTTCTTATCCTCGTGGGTGGCACTCTTTTACTGCTGTATCGCATCGGGCTTCTGGGTGGTAGGCCTAAGGTAGTAGTAACCACGGTTTCAAAAATTTTCCCCTCAGAAATCTACAGTGCCTTTCATGCCAGCGGATATGTTGTAGCACAGCGAAAAGCTGCCTTATCATCGAAGATTACCGGCAGGTTAGCTTACCTTGGCGTTGAAGAAGGTTCTAGGGTCAAGAAAGGAGAAGTAATTGCAATCCTGGAAAAAGACGACCTGGAAGCAGCAGTGGAACGAGCCCGAGCAACCCTTAAAACAGCCAAGTCAAGGCTCAAGTTCGCACTTGCTGAGCAGAAGGACGCGTTAAAAGAATTCAAAAGATACAGGAGGCTCATCAAAAGAGATGTGGTATCCCAGTCAGCCTACGACAGCGTTGAATCCCGATATCAAAAAGCGGTAGCGTCAGTAGAAGCGAACAGGGCTGAAATAAAGTCTGCGGAGGCTGCATTAAAAGAAGCCAAGGCTGCCCTAGATTATGCGTACATAAAAGCACCTTTCGACGGAATAGTTCTTAGCAAGTTTGCCGATATAGGCGAGGCCGTAGCACCCTTTGGGTCCGCCACTAATGCCAAGGCAGCGGTCGTAACTCTCGCTGATATACACTCGCTAATGGTTGAAGCAGATGTGGCAGAATCAAATATTCTAAACGTGAAAAAGGGGCAGCCCTGTGAAATAACGCTGGATGCGATGCCGGATAAGCGTTTTCGTGGCCAAGTTCATGTAATTGTCCCAACAGCCGACAGGGCAAAGGCAACCATAACGGTGAAAGTAAAATTCCTTGAAACTGATCCTCGAATCATGCCGGAGATGAGTGCACGAGTCAATTTCCTCACTAAAACTCTTTCACGAGCTCTACTTGAACCACGACTTGCCATACCCGAGAAGGCCTTATTGGAAGGAGCAAAAACACCAACGGTTTTCAAAGTAGTTCGGGGGCGTGTCTTTGAAAAAACAATCAAGATCGGACAGCGTTTGAAAGATTACGTAGAAGTCAGAGAAGGGCTTAAGGTAGGTGAGAAGATAGTTCTAAACCCGAGCAAAAAATTGAAAAGTGGCCAGAAGGTGAAAATAACCGAGTTTTAAACAATGGACGAAGCTTCCGCACAAGGCCCAATAAATAGAGAAGAGGAAAAGGATGATCCTCTTATAATCGTAAAGGATCTCCACAAATCTTACCGTAGAGGGGCTCAAAAAATCACGGTTCTAACCGGGGTGAACTTGTCTATCCCGGAAGCCCAATACGTTGTATTCATAGGGCCATCAGGGTCAGGTAAAACGACGCTCTTGAACCTCATTGCCGGAATTGATAAGCCGGATAAAGGAAAAATCATCATAGCCGGCGTTGATATCTCAACTTTGGACGAATCAAGGTTATCAAAGTGGCGTGCGCGCCATGTCGGGTT
>JALSTM010000183.1 GCA_026983715.1 Desulfobacterales bacterium | reverse complement strand
CCCGTAGGGCGTAAAAAGATTGCTTGACACAATCCACCTTGACTATGTGGCCAATAATAGGCAACCTAGAATACTTCCCTATAAACATGTAACGGTTTAGCGTGTCTTAATCCTGACAGTATCGCAAAAAATCTCCTGTTTTGTCATTGCGATCCCGCACCCACTTCTTGCGAATTGTAGGAGCAATGGCAAATAGTTGTATTTGAAGTAGGTGCGGGATCCTCCCAATGATAGAATGATGCAGATGTTTTTTAGTAATCAACCTATTAATTACAACTATCATTGATTTTACCAAAGCTGGCAGCTACCCACGTGAAACTACCGGAAGGGGGAATATCAAAGAAGGTAAGATCGGCGGACAGGGATTTTTCAAAAACAAGCCCCGCCTTTTTGGCAAAAGCAAGTATTTTTCGGAATTCAGTATCTTGAAAGCCAGAAGCGACCAGGTGCCCGTGGAGGTTAAGTAATTCCGCTAGGTTCCCGAGCAACCTACTAAGGACGGTAAAAGGGAGATTCGCCACAATCAAGTCAAAACGCCCGGAGATGCATTCGCTAGACCCGTTTATCCAGTGAACTGCCTGGAAAAGTTGGTTTTCCAGTGCATTTGTCCTCGATATTTGTATGGCTTTGAAAGAAATATCAACGCCCACCACAAGTGGTATTCCATATTTTGCCGCAACAAGGGCAAATATCCCACTACCGCATCCTATATCGAGAAAGGAACGATGGGGGATTTTTCGAACTAAATCAATGATAAGCTCCAGGCAGAGCCTGGTGGTTACGTGAGTAGGCCTAAACACGTCACCCGTTTTTATTCGCAACCCGTTTTCCTTTTTCTCCCACGGGAAAAAGGGAGAAACGTATATTTCAAGATCTTGATGGGAGTAAAGCTTCATGGATTTCCACAATGGAATGGCGCAAAATTTCTATACTTTTGCTATTGATCCCCAGTCGTTGATGTTTTAGCCAAAAACCACCAGTCCCACGAAGATACTAACTTTGACTATTCAAGGAGAACTGATCTAATGTATCGAGCCTATTTCTATCTCGCCCTCGGGCTTTTTCAATATGAAAGTAAGAGGAACGAGAATTGCCGTAAACCATGCAAACAACCAGAACACGTCATTGAATGCAAGCATGCTCGCCTGGCGTAATACTTCCTTGTAAAATACAGCGAGTACCTTCATTGGAGAGGTGAAGTTCGGATCATGAGTTTTCAGCCATTGCATGATCCCGGCAAAACGTTCCTGAAATACCGGGTTATAAGGGGTTACATGTTCGACCAGTAGATTTTGGTGGAACTGAGAGCGTTGAGAAAGCACCGTTGTGCTGAAAGCAACTCCGAAACTCCCGCCGAGGTTTCTCACGAGGTTGAAAATACCTGAAGCGTTTCCCATTTCTTCTTTGGGAATGTAGGCAAAGGTTGCTGCGGCAAGGGGTACGAAAAAGAGCCCCATGCCGAATCCCTGGACAATTCTTGGCCACGAAATTGACATGAAGTCTGCTTGCAGGTTGAAACCCGACATGAGAAAAAGGGAGTAGGCCATGATTGCAATACCAAGGGCGAGAAGATTTCGTGGATTTACCCCTTTTTTCATTAGGGCTCCAGCCACAGGCATAATCAAAAAACTCGCAATTCCACCGGGCCCCAAGACCAGGCCTGCCCAGAATGCCGTGTAGCCCATCAGTTTTTGCAGGTAGATGGGGAGCAGCACAATGCTCCCGAAAAGGCAAAAGAAGCCGGTATACATAATAAAATTACCCGCAGCGAAGGTCTTGTCCTTGAAAACTCTTAAATTGACTACCGGGTGTTTTACTTTTAGCTCAATTATGACGAATGCCACCAGCGAAACGGCGGCGATTATGCTCAAGTAAACTATGAAACGGGAGTTGAACCAGTCTTCTCTTTCCCCTTTATCCAGGACAATTTGCAGGCATCCCAAACCCACGGTAAGAAGAAAAAGTCCCCACTTATCAATATAAACCTTGCCGCGTTTTATGTAGGGAGGATCATGAACAAACAGCATTGCCAAAAAAACAGCAAGAATACCTGCTGGAAGGTTGATGTAAAAAACCCACCTCCATGTCCAATTGTCCGTTATCCAGCCTCCTACCACCGGGCCAAGGATGGGAGCCAGTATAACACCCATTCCAAATACCGCCATGGCCATCCCGTGTTCTTTCTGGGGAAAGGATTCGAGAAGTATGGCCTGGGATATTGGTTGCAGACCACCGCCACCGATCCCTTGTAAAATTCTGGCAAGTACAAGTATCTTTAGTGTAGGTGCGGAACCGCACACGACGGAGCTGCCGGTAAAGAGAATTAGTGAAAACAGGAGATAACGCTTCCTTCCGAAAACATTTGATAACCAGCCGGTAATTGGGATAATGATGGCGTTGGAGACAAGATACGAAGTTAGTACCCAAGTGACTTCATCTAGTCCGGCACTCAAGCTGCCCTGGATGTGAGGCAACGAAACGTTTACAACGCTCGTGTCCATCACCTCGATAAAAGTGGGTAGCATTACCGTGAGAGCTATTATCCACTTGTTTACCGCTATTTGACCGGATGAGTCGTTCATGGCCAACTACTTGCTGTTGGAGCTTGAGGCCAAAAAGTTTCCATCCCTATTGCTGGTATCTATTGTCACCTCAAGGGAGAGTCCAACCCTTAACGGATGGTCTTTAGGTGGTGGAGAATCAAACTCTATTTTCACAGGAACCCTTTGAACCACCTTAATCCAGTTGCCAGTTGCATTTTCCGGTGGAAGTAATGAAAATGCTGCGCCAGTGCCCGCGCGGATCCCAACAACTTTTCCCCTGTATTCAAAACCAGGATAGATATCTGCTTTTACGGTTGCCGGTTGTCCAATTCTCACATTTTCAAGCTGGGTTTCTTTGAAATTCGCTTCCACGTATACGTCCTGCAAGGGTACAACCGCCATCAGGGGAAGCCCCGGTTGAACGCTTTCCCCCACCTGCACTCTTTTTTGACTAATGTATCCTGAGATGGGTGCCTTTATCGTGCAATATGACAAGTTTAATTGAGCTGCTTCCAGTTTGGCTTTTAACCCGTTCCGCTTTGCCTTCAGGGCTTTTAGGGAATTCTTTTGCATGAGCACTCTCGCACGATCACTCCTTGCTGCCGAAAGCCTTGCCTCCGCATTTTTAACGCTTTCTCCCACCGCATCGATTGATGCTTTCAATGCTGCAATCTCGGCATCCAGGGCAGCAAGTGCAGCCTTTGCTTTTTTGAAAGCTGTACGAACCCTGTCTCGTTGTCTTCCCGAACTTGCCCCTCCCTTGTACAGGTTTTCGAACCTCTGGTAGTCTTTCTTGGCGTGCTTATAATCCGCAAGCACTGAGAGCCTCTTTTTCTGAAGTTCCACCAGCCTGTGTCGTATCTCCCGGTCCTTATCCTTCGCCGCCCGGTAGGCCGCCTCGGCAGACTTAACCTGGGCTTCTGTTTTGCTGTCAACCAGAGATATTGATATCTCGGATTCCTTAATCCTGGCTTCTATTTCTTCGAGACCAGCTCTCGCTTCGTTTACCATAACCTGATAATCTGCTGGGTCCAGCTTTACCAATACCTGGTCTTTTTCAACCCACTGATCATTTTCAACAAGAACTTCTAGAACGGTTCCGGGAATCCTGCTACTGATCCTAGCGGTATCTGCCATAACATAAGCGTTGTCTGTAGTAACTCGATTTCGTTTGAAAAACCACCAGTAGCCAAAGCTGATAAGAAGCAAAACCACCAGGGAAATGGCACCTATCTTTAGCCGCATCCTGTTTTTATCAGACGGTTTTTCTTTATCCTGATTTTTTTCTTCCAACTCTAACCTCCAGTAGCCTACCTAATCGAGTACAAAATCATGGAATCTCCCTAACATCTTTCACAACTTGAACCATAATAGAGAAAGATAGGTCTGCGAGTCTTTCAACCACGCAGTCAGCATCGGCAAGATCTTCGAGGTTGTAGCTATGACCCACTGCTATCACTCGGAGGCCGGCTCCCTTTGCAGACTGAACACCCGCGGGCGTATCCTCAATGGCCACGCACAGTTCAGGTTCAAGGGATTCTAGCCCCAAGTCCTTTTTAAGTTCTTCAACTGCCACCTTGTATGTTTCCGGATCAGGTTTGCTTCTTGTTACCCGGTCAGCGGATACGATAACCTTGAAAAATGCCCTCAAAGAAAGCATCTTCAAAATTAGTTCTATTTCATTCCTTAATGCCCCCGATGCTATTGCCATCGGTATCCCGTGGTTCGCAACTTCCCTGACAAGCCCCTTCGCCCCAGGAAAGGGCTTGATGTCCTTTCGAACAATCTCCTCAAAAACCATGGATTTTGAACCAATTAGTTCTGACAACTTGCCACCAGATAGTTCCCTGCCTTCTTGTCTGAAAGCTTCCTTGAAAGCATCCCTATCATCAAACCCGATGTAGTATTCCAGGTACTCGTCAAACGAAAAATGAAGCCCGAAAGGCTTTAATACCTTCTGAAAAGCACGGTAGTGTAAGGGTTCGGAGTCAACTATAACGCCATCGAAATCAAATATCACGGCTTTCAATGGAAAAGTTTCAACAGGCAAACCTTACTCCTTGTTCAGTGTGGCAAAAGAAATAAAACTATGCTACCAGATTAGAAACCCACTTGGGCTTATCACAGCGTTACTTGTCTGTCAATGGATGTAAGACCGTAGCATGAAAAGCTTTCTGGCTAAACACAAAACAGGACGAATATTTAGGGATGCAGTAAGAGCACTGAAGGTCAACCGGTTGAGAACAACTCTTGCGGTGCTGGGCATCGTTGTTGGAGTGGCTTCCGTAGTATCGATGGTAGCAGTGGCAAGGCGAGGAGAAAGCCGCCTGTTGGCGGAAATTCAGAAACTAGGAACCAATACGATAATTGTAAATGCTGGGAATACCCCTTTTCTTGGAAGACGAAGAAGATCATCGCTCAAAGTCACCACTCTCACCGTGGCTGACGCTGTAGCCATAAAAGAGAAAATCAAGGAAGTGGTTGCTGTCACTTCCTATGAAAGAAAAGGAGTGACTGCGCGGTATTACAGGACGGTTATTAACACTACTATGAGTGGTGTAACTCCTGCCTACTTTAACATAATGGGCATTGATATTGAAAAGGGACATGTTTTTGATTATTCGGACATTAAAAGGCTGAAAAGGGTAGCAGTCATCGGTAAGACAGTTTTCACGAACTTTGGCAGTGATGATGCCATAGTTGGTAGAATGATAAAAATCAGAAAAATACCCTTCAGGGTTATAGGGATAGCAAAAAAAAGAGGTGTTGATGCCTTCGGTAATGACCAAGATAACCAGATCTTCGTTCCTATTACGACCATGTTAAAGAGGGCTATACACAAGAACCACATCGACACAATCCTCGTACAAGTGAGAAGTGGGAAGGAGCTGGCAAAGGTAAAAGAAAAGATTCGCCTATTGCTTCGTGCGCGGCACCGATTGTTCAGGACCAATAAAGCAGATGACTTTACCATTAGTGCCATGACCGATCTGCTGTCAAGGAAGGAAAAGGCGATGAGAATGTTCGGAATATTAATCACCAGTGTAGCGTCTATTTCGTTAGTTGTTGCAGGTATTGGAATCATGGCAGTTATGCTTATTTCAGTGCAGGAACGCACAGCGGAAATAGGGCTTCGAAGAGCAATCGGTGCAACAAAGAAAGACATACTTGTCCAGTTTTTAATTGAATCAACATTGCTGGGGTTTGGTGGTGGCATCTTAGGGGCAATTGCCGGTATTATTATTGCCTTATCGGTGAGAGCCACTAACAAGTATACCTTTGATCTTCCCTATTCCTTTGCAGCCATAGCATGTGCATGTGCTGCATTTATCAGTCTTTTCTTCGGCGTTTTCCCGGCCAGGAAAGCTGCTAACCTGCCTCCAGCCTCTGCCCTGACTAGGGAATAAGTCGAATAAGTATAGGCCAGAAAGTCTCCAAATATACATAGCTTAGATCATTAAAGTGAAGTACGTAATTATTCCTAAGCCAAAGGCCAAAAAGCTGTATAAATGGAATAAAAGAAGAAAATACCCCGTATTGTTTTCCTTCGCTCGATATAACCTGTAAGAAATCAAACTTGCCAAGGATCCCACCAGTGTTCCGAACCCACCAACACTAACTCCCCAGAGTAACGCCTTCCAGTTGGTGGTAAAATCTGCGAAAAACAAGGCGCCGGGTACATTGCTTATGATCTGACTTCCCAGTGCAGAGTACAGGAATGCTTCAATGGAATTATTAATGCTAATGGGAAGAATTTTTTCCAGGTTGTCCGTAAAACCGAAAAACGCAACAAAGGTTGCAAGAAGAAACCAGTCGATCCTCAGGCTTTTTTGATCGAATATGAGAGCAAAAATTAGTACCACCCCGCCCACTGCAAGGGGGATGATCTTTAAAACTGCAAGTATAAAGCACACGAAGAAAACGAGGTAACAATAGGCCAACCAGTTCAATGTTTCACCGGAATGTCTACTATTTAGTACGGTAAGGTTTGCCTTGATGAAAGATACCAGGAAGATAAATGCCAGGGACACCAGGCAAAACGGAGCAATGGTTTTAACAAACACAACGGGGTGCAGGTGATAATGGAAGTAGATGAAGATATTTTGGGGATTACCAAAAGGGGTTAGAGCAGATGCGGCGTTGGCTGTTAAGGTCTCCAGGATTACCAGCAAGGCTTTTTTGTCGATATCCAGGGCTAGAGTAAGAGGTACGACCGTCAGCAGGGCAACATCATTTGTCACAAACATTGAAAGAATTGCCGTAAGTATAATTAATTTTTGTGACAGCCACTTGCCTTGCTCGAATTTTGCCGCCATATTGTGAAGAAAGTGTGATTGCTCCAGACCCTTAATGATAACAAGGAAAACAAGGAGTATATACACCACTTTAAAATCGGTTTCGTCGTACACGGGGAAGCGGCGAAGATATACCGAAGTAAAAACTACCCCAGCAAGACTGAAAATCAGTAACCACTCCCCCGCAATTTTCTTGGATAACTTAGCGACCATACACTCGCATTTCCTGGTCGAGAGGATAATCCGGAACTATGTGAACTCCATCCTGGTAAACTTTTACGTGGGCTACAATCATCCCCCTGTAACCCAGCGGAACGATCCAGCATCTTTCCTTGTCTCGAAACTCTGCCCCACCCAAGACCTTCAATTCCGAAACAACCTTGGGCAACTCCCTCCTTACCTCTTCAAGCCTTATCTTGCTTTCAAAGCACATTGGATGATAGCCTTTAGGCAAAACCCTTCCCGTTAATGGGTCAAATTCAAGGCTACTTATGGCAACCCCGCTATAGATTACCGCTGCCTTAATAATAACTTCCCCAGCGAGTCCCTTGTGGCGCCATAATTTCCATGATGAAAAGTACTTTTTTGCCTCCCGAGCAGTTTTAATTGCGGCAGGGGCATTGCTCAGCAATCCGATGTCTAGCTCCTGACGAACTGGCCCGGGTTGTTCCACTCCCGGTAGCGGCAGAGGGCCCGCTGGTTCCGCACCTAGCGGGGGAGGTACTTCTGGACGAACACCTCCCGGTGGTGGCAGCGGTTTCTCCGGTGCCGGTGGAGTACCTGAAGTTGGCAGTTCTTCCATTTTTCCGATCTGACTTTTCAAAACCGGGGGTCCTTCTTGAGCCTTTACCATCTTAGTACCTCCTAAAACCAAAGCCATACAGGCAAAAATTACGATTATCCTAATGTTCAGAAACTTTTTCACGGTGTATCCCTTCTTCCTAGGCTTTTTTTCCCTTACCGATGTCTTCTACTTTTCTTTCCAACTTTCTCAAACGATCGTTTATTTCGTTAACAGCATCCACCAGGTTGTTGTTAGAGCTTTTTTGATCCCGATCTTGATTTGTCTTCCAGGGGAGATAAATCACCAAGGCAATTAGAATAATCGCTATCCATCCTAAGCCAAATGCATCCGGTGCCCCTAGTAGAGGCGGTGGTGGGGAAGCGGGAGCACAACCTGAAAGGACTAAGAAACCTAAGAATAATGATAAAATTTTACCGGCATCGCGATTCATGGCCAATTTACTCCCTACTATTTAAAACCTTAGTGTCTTCCAACACCTCTTCAGTTTTGCTTTTATGATAACAGGGGAAAATTAAGGAATTCGGAAGAAAAAATTAAAAAAAGATTAATTTTGAAGGTACTGGAGAACGGGCACGTTTTTGCGTTGAAGACTTAGTTTTATAGTGGTAGTTTGAACTCGAATTTCGTACCAACACCGAGTTTGCTTTTCACGCCAATGGATCCTCCGTGAGCTTCCACCATTGCCTTTACGAGAGCCAGGCCAAGCCCGGATCCCTTGTGATGTTCCTGACAACTCGATACTTTCCTACCCTGGAAGAATGGTTCGAAAATATGTGGCAAGTCCTCAGGATGAATTCCATGGCCTTCGTCTTTCACCCATAAATTTACGCATCCGTCACCAAGCTTCCAGCCAATGGAGATCGAGGCATTTTTTTCGGTATGCTGTGTAGCATTCTGGATAAGATCGAAAAAAATCTGTTTAAGCAAGGTAGAATCGGCCTTCACTGTTACAAAAGGGCCTCTCTCCAGGGTTACGTTATGGTCCCGGGCAAGCACTCTGGCCTGTTCGATAAATTCTCCGAGAAACTCGCCCAGTACTATATCCTGCTTGTGGATATCTTCAGAAGCTCCCAGTCTGGCCAGGTCAAGAAGTTCTTCGCAGAGCTTCGACAATCTTAGCACTTCCTTGTGCATTGCCTGGCATAGAACAGAAACACTGGACGGATCGTCCTGTGCTCCGCGGAGAAGCACTTCTAGAGACCCTCTGAGCGCAGTTAGAGGGGTGCGGAGTTCGTGGGCCGCACTAGCCACGAATCTTCTCTGCGTTGAAAACGCTGTTTCAAGTCTATCAACCATTCTATTGAAAGCCTCTGCCAATTGTCCCACTTCATCCGCGCGCCTGGGTAGATTGATACGCTGGTTTAAATTCCCCTCCGTTATGCTATGGCACGTGGCTATCATGTGCCTTAATTCGGACAAGGTCGAAGAAATCACCAGGAGGCCCAGCCCCGATCCGAGGATGAGGGTAATTAGAGTCCCCAGTGCAAGGGTAACACCATGCCTGTACAAGATTTTTTCTACTTCGCTGAGGGGTGAACTGAGCTGAACCAGTCCCAGTATTTGGTTACTGCCGGGAGCAGTTCTCAACGGTATGAAGAGTACTAACACGTCGAAACCATTTTCTGAAAGTATGTACGAAACCTCGTTTTTTCCCGATAAGGCCTGTTTACAATAGAAAGAATCTGGTGAGGGGGGATCTGGTTCCTCGGGGAGTGCCTTACCACTTGCCAGGATTTTCCCCTGCCGGTCTAAAACAATGGCAACCGTGTTCCTGGATGTCAGGTCCCTGGCTAGTGCCGAGGCTACCTTAAGAAGATAGGATGGGTCGGGTGCTGAAGCCCTGGCTCCCCCGGACTTTTCGAATGGGAGCCCCCCGTATAACCAGTGTTCTATAATGGGCTTTGCTCGGGCACGGATATGAGAAGCGGTATTTTCGATCAGGAGGTTTCTCGTGTCGATAAAGAATGTGACGCCGAGGATCACAAGGAGAAGAGCCAGTAATCCGGCATACAGCAACGTAAGGCGGATACGTAGTGATAGTTTACTCCACATCTTCTACTTGCCTTCTTCGGGATAGAACGCGTACCCAACACCGTAGTGAGTACGTATAAGGCGTGGTGGTTTATCTCCTATCTTGTCTCGCAGATGGCTTATGTGCACGTCCACAATGTTTGTATCTCCGGTATAGTCATATCCCCAAATACGATTAAGGAGTGTTTCCCTTGTAAACACCCTTCTGGGATGCCTTATGAAGAGCTCCAGGAGTGAAAACTCGGTGGGCGTCAGACTAATCTTCTTTCCCCCCTTGTACACTTCCCGTGTCTCAGTGTTTAACACAATATCAACGACTCTCAATTCCGTGGATTCGACGGCACGTCCGCTGCGTCTCAATAATGCCCTAATACGGGCAAGAAGTTCTTCAAAACTAAATGGCTTTGTGATGTAGTCGTCTGCTCCTAGATCAAGTCCTTTAACTTTGTCAGATATCTCTTTTTTAGCCGTAAGCATAATTATCGGAATGTTGCTGCCTCTTCTCCGAACTCTTTTGCAGATTTCGAATCCGTCTTTATCCGGCAACATTATATCAAGGATGATTAAATCGGGATCTAGCTCGCGGACATAATCGAGCCCCGTAACCCCATCCTTGGCGATTGTAACCCGATACCCTTCATACTTTAACCCGGTTTTTAAGAATTCAGTAATCGTATCCTCGTCCTCTATAACGAGTATTAAAGCTCCACCAAGAGATCTACAATTAGTTTCAAATCCGTTCTTTCCCATTCTCTAAACTCCACTTTCACCCAGAGTAGATTTATGATGCTCTCATGTCCAATATAAACACACACAATCCCCATTCTCAAGCACCAAGCTCTATTTGTATCGTTTCTTTCAATTACAAGGCGTAAAATAAACAATTTTGGTGACGTTTTATTGAACTTTCAGCACCTGTGAGTTACCAATACAGTAGAAGCAAAAAAACAACCGCCAAATATCAATTGGTGTAGGAAAGGAAAAAAGAGATGCAAGTTCGAAAAATTAAATATGGGGTTTTTATGATACTTTTGCTGGTGGTGATAAGCCTTGTAGGGGGTAGTGCGGTTTTCGCAACAACTACCGGTCAAACGGACATCAAGAGCCAGTATGATCACTTTTTGAATTCGCCAGATGTGAACATCTATTGGGAAATGGAAAAGAATGCAACCGGGTTTACGATATCCGGGTTGTTTCAGAACAACTATTACACGGATTTAACCTTCGTAAATCTCTACGTTGATATCCTGGATTCTTACGGCAAAATTCTTGAAAGAAAACAGGTATTTTTCCTTAACATAGAACCCGACCAGCTTTTACCTTTTCGGGTCACGTTTCGGGGATTGAACAGCGCAAAAAAAGTACGGTTTTCCTTCGACTATAACTACGCCGAATGGAGGAGCTCGGTCAGTAATTACGGGATACTTGAAGATACGCTCTAAGGCAGCGAATCCGCAACCAAGTTTGAACCGCTAAGACGCTAAGAGCGCAAAGGGATATTGTTTTTTCCTTGAGCAGTGTGTAACTGCTCAAGGAAAGAAGCCTGCCCTTCAGGCATGCTGTTGGTACAGACAATCTG